>CAZQII010000006.1:0-40573 GCA_964593825.1 uncultured Ruminococcus sp. | reverse complement strand
CAACGGGAACCATGGCTCACTCCTGGGTGCAGATGTTTGACAGCGAGTACGAGGCATTTGCCGCATACTGCCGACTCTATTCGGAGAACGTCACCCTCCTTGTCGACACATACGATGTGCTGAAGAGCGGAATTCCGAACGCAATACGCGCATTCAAGGAGGTCCTCATTCCCCGCGGCATTAAAAGCTTTGCCGTAAGACTCGATTCGGGCGACATAACATACCTGTCCAAAAAAGCGCGCAAGATGCTTGACGACGCAGGGCTTCGGGAATGCAAGATCATCGCATCCAATTCCTTGGACGAAAACGTGATACGCGATATTATTCTGCAGGGCGCCGCGGTCGACACCTTTGCCGTCGGCGAGCGTCTTATCACATCCAAGTCGTCGCCCGTCTTCGGCGGAGTGTACAAGCTCGTCGCCAAAGAGGAGGACGGCAGGATAATCCCGAAGATCAAGATCTCCGAAAACACGGAGAAGATCACAACCCCGCACTTCAAGAAAATATACCGCATCTACGACAGGGAGACAAACAAGGCGATGGCGGATCTGCTCACCGTTTACGACGAGACTCTCGACGCGGAGGCGCCGCTCGAAATATTCGACCCGACGGAAACGTGGAAGAAAAAAACATTCACCGACTACACCCTGCGCGAGCTGCTCGTGCCCGTGTTCAAAAACGGAGAATGCGTCTATTCCTCACCCTCCCTTAAGGAGATAAGGGATTATTGCAAGGAGCAGATCGACGGCCTTTGGGACGAGGTCAAAAGGTTTGAAAATCCGCATAAATATTACGTTGACCTGAGCGAGCGGCTTTGGGGCATAAAGCACGAGCTTCTTACCCAAAGATCCGCTAAAGAAAAATAAGATCGAAAAGGAATTATTATGTCAATAAAAGAAGTTATACTCTGTAAATACGGCGAGGTAATACTCAAGGGAGCTAACAGAGCGACATTCGAGTCCGCCCTGATAAAGGAGCTGCGCCGCAGAGCATGTCGGCACGGCTGCTTTGAAATATACGGAAAGCAGAGCACCGTATTTGTCATTCCGAAAAATGACGAGTGCGATATGGACGGAATGTACGAAACGGCGAAAAGGGTCTTCGGCATTGTCGGCGTGAACCGCGCCGCCGTCTGCGAAAAAAGCATGGAGAGCATAAAGGCTCTCGCAAAGGAATACCTGCCCGAAAAGCTCGCGGGGAAAAAGACATTCAAGGTCGAGGCGAAGCGATCGGACAAGCGCTTCCCCTTGGGCTCGCCGGAGATCTCCGCAGAGATCGGCGGCGTCATCCTCGCAAATATCAAGGGCATCCGCGTCGATGTTCACAACCCCGAGGTCACCGTCACGGTCGAGGTGCGCGACGAGCACGCCTATATCAGAGCCGGACAGGAGCCCGGCGCGGGCGGCCTGCCGCCGAGATCCGCGGGCAGAGGTCTGCTCCTTCTCTCCGGAGGAATCGACTCCCCTGTCGCCGGTCTGATGATGGCAAAGCGCGGAATGGAGATCGAGGCCATACATTTCGAATCCTTCCCCTACACATCTGAGCGCGCCTTGGAAAAGGTCATGGACCTCGCCTCCCTCATGTGCGAATACACATCGAAGATGTACGTACACACGGTCTCCCTGACACACATACAGGAGGAGATCCGCGATCGGTGCACGGAGGACTATTTCACGATCCTGCTCAGGATATTCATGATGCGTCTGTCCGAAAGGATGGCGCGCGAATACAAATGCTCCGCACTTATCACAGGCGAGAGCTTGGGTCAGGTCGCGTCGCAGACGATCGGTGCGCTCGGAATAACCGACTCCGAGGTAAGCATACCGGTCTTCCGCCCGTGCATAGGCCTCGACAAGGAGGAGATCGTCCGATATGCGCGCCAATACGGAACGCTTGAAACCTCCGTCCTCCCCTTCGAGGACTGCTGCACCGTATTTACTCCGAAGCACCCGAAAACTCAGCCGAAGCGCGAAAACGTCGATGCGGAGCTTGCAAAATTGGATGTCGAGGGGCTTTTAGAGGAAGCATACGCATCGAGAAAGACCGAGCTCAAGCTCATATTTCCCGAATACAGATAAAAAGTGCTCGGAATAATTTATTTCGAGCCACCGATCCGAAAAAGAGTGCACTCGTGCGTACAAAAAGCAAAGGCTCCGCAAAATATGACGGAGACCTTTGGACAGCGCGGCGCTCTTTTTTTCCTGTAAAAATCGCGCTCGGAGGCATCGCCGTCGCTTTTATATAAGTTTTTCGTTTATTTCTATTTACTTTTTCTCTTATTTGTGTTAAAATATATTTATTATGTGAAAATACGCCATTATCGGCGGCAGGAGGTTACTTTTAATGATTGTTGCGCTTGAAGAAGCGAAGAGACGCCTTGTGGCAATGAAGGATAGTGTTAAGGAGCTTAAAAATCAGTTGCGCATAGAAGAGGCACGCGAAAGAGCCGCCGAGCTCGAGCGCGAGACCATGGTGCAGGATTTTTGGAGCGATGCGGAAAAATCGTCAAAAAAGCTCCAGGAAATAAAGCAGCTCAAGGACAAGGTCGAGGGCTATGAATCACTGTCGTCGAAGCTGGAGGACACGCTCGTGCTCTGCGAAATGGCGATAGACGAAAACGACGAGAGCTCCGTCGACGAGGTCGTTGCGGAGACGGAATTCATAGAGGCGGAAACAGAGAAAAAGAGAATAGAGATCCTCCTCTCCGGTCCTTACGACAAGAACAATGCGATCCTCTCCTTCCATCCCGGCGCGGGCGGCACGGAGGCGCAGGACTGGGCACTCATGCTTTACAGACTCTACACCCGTTGGGGCGAGAAGCACGGCTTCAACGTAAAGCTCATAGATTGGCTCGACGGCGACGAGGCAGGCTTGAAATCCGCGACCGTCATGATCGAGGGTCCGAACGCATACGGATATCTTAAAAGCGAGAACGGAGTTCACAGGCTTGTAAGGATCTCGCCGTTCGACTCATCGGGAAGGCGGCACACCTCCTTCTCCTCCGTTGAGGTAATGCCGGAATTCGAGGACGACAATACGATAGTCATAAACGAGGCTGACATCGAGGTCACCGCCCACCGCTCATCCGGTGCGGGCGGTCAGCATATAAACAAGACCGACTCGGCGATAAGGATCGTGCACAAGCCCACAGGCATCGTCGTCGGCTGTCAGACCGAGCGTAGCCAGCTCCAGAACAAGGAGACGGCAATGAAGATGCTCCGTGCGAAGCTCATGGAGATCAAGATCCGCGAAAACCTCGACAGGATCGAGGACATTCAGGGAAATAAGGCGAATATAGAATGGGGCAGCCAGATAAGAAGCTATGTGTTCATGCCCTACACCCTCGTCAAGGACACGCGCACAGGCTACGAGGACGGAAACATCGATGCGGTCATGGACGGAGACATCGACGGATTCATCAACGCGTATTTGAAGTATATTTCGGCTCATCCCGAGGAGCAATAATATAGACCTTTCATTTTTTAAAATAACAAAAAAATCAACACGGGTATCCGCATTCAAATCGGATACCCGTGTTTTTATTGTGTTTTCCGTCGGCTGTGAGACAAGGTCACCAAGCGAGGAATTCATCGCCGAGAAGCTTCAGAACAGCCTCGGTGTAGAAGTAATCGCCGTATATTATAGAGATATGCACAGCGGACATAAAATTGCCGTCGCAGGGGTAACGGACGGTTCCGTAATCGAGCATGTGATCGTTAGCGGGATCGAAGTTACAGAACTTCTCCTCCATTGCCTTAAGGAGATTCAAAGCGGCGTTCATGTACATACCGCCCTCATTCTCGGGCAGGCGCTTTGCAAGCTCGATGAGTCCGCATGCCGCGCATGCGCCCGCGGTGGAATCGTAGTATACGGGCTCCTCGGGCGAACGGAAATCAACTCTCGGAAGCCAATCGTCACAGCAGTTGGCGATGAAATAGTTTGCCACGAGCTTTGCGGCATTCAGATATCTCTCCTCACCCGTGTGGATATATGAGAGCGTGAATCCGTAAAGTGCCCATGCCTGTCCGCGCGACCAGGAGGATCCTACGCCGAAGCCCTGTCCGCCGTACGTATTTTCAACATCGTTTGCATCGATCCTGTTGTGCTCTGCTATATGAACAACGGAGCCGTCGTCACGCAGATGGCAGTTGATGGCCATGTCGGCATGCGCCATAGCGATCCTCTTAAATCTGTCATCGCCGAGCTCCTCGGACGCCCAATAAAGGATCGGCAAATTCATAAGGCAATCGATGATCGTCCAGTTGTCAACGGCATGACCGTCCCAGCTGCCGTTCCATGCGCGGATAAATCCGCTGCCGCTCTCGTCCATGACAAATCTCGAGAAGAGCGACGATGCCGCAAACAGGTTTCTCGTCTTCGACTTCTTATTGCCTGTCAAACGGTAGGAGGCGCCGCTGAGGATGTGCCACATGAATCCGACATCGTGATAAAGATGGTCAAACTGAGCGAGAGCCTCGTCCATTTTCTCCTCGCTCGTCTCTGCGGTGAGCTTGTAATTCTCATTCTTCGTGTGATTGTAGAGCAGCCAGTTGAGTCCGCCCCAGAATCCGGATGTCCAGCCCTCGGGGCTGACCTCATTGTGGAAGCCGTTCGCATCTACGCCGTCGACGATCTTATTGCGCGAGCGCACCGTTACAGCCGACATTTTCTTGTCGATCTTCGCAAAAACATCCTCCGCCCATGCGCGGTTTTCCTTCAATAAAGTGTTATAGCTTTTCATTGATATTAAAATCCTTTTTGTTTATTTAAATTACCAAGGGAAGAACTCACTTCCGAGGAGCTTCAAGACCGCCTCGGTGTAGAAATAATCGCCGTATATTATGGAAATATGGACCTCCGCCTTCTTCATATCTCCGTCGACGGGGAATCTGACGGTTCCGAAATCGAGCATATGGTCGTTACCCGTGTCAAAATTACAGCACCTCTCGCCCATAGTCTTAAGCATCATAACAGCGGCGTTCATATACATTCCGCCCTCGTTTTCGGGAAGGATCTTTGCCAGCTCGATGAGTCCGCATGCCGCGCACGCACCCGCGGTCGTGTCGTACATTACGGGCTCCTCCGCACTTCTGAAATCAACGTGCGGCAGCCAATCGTCACAGCAATTTGCGATAAAGTAATTTGCAACGCGCTTTGCGGCGTCGAGGTACCTTACCTCGCCCGTGTGAATGTACGAAATAACAAATCCGTAGAGTGCCCACGCCTGGCCGCGCGACCAGGAGGATCCGACTGCACAGCCCTGTCCGCCGTAGGTTGCAATAGGCTCGCCCGTCTCTCTGTCGTGCTCAACGATATGAACGACGGAGCCGTCATCACGCAGGTGATCCAGGATGGCCATATCCGCATGCGCCATGGCGACTCTCTTAAATCTGTCGTCGCCGAGCTCGTCGGACGCCCAGTAAAGGAGCGGAAGGTTCATGAGACAGTCAACTATCGTCCAGTTCTTGCAATTCTCGCCGTTCCATGCGATTATGTACCCGCCGTCAAGAACGAAGCGGGACATGAGCGTCGATGCCGCATAGAGATTCCTCGTGCGCGACGCCTTATCCCCGGTGAGCTTATACGACGCGCCGGAAAGTATGTGCCACATGAATCCCACATCGTGGTGAAGCGCCTCGTAATTTTCGAGCGCCTCGTCCATCTTTTTCTCATTCGCCTTTGCGGTGAGCATGTAATTCTCGTTCTTGGTGTAATTGTAAAGCAACCAGTTTAATCCGCCCCAAAAGCCGTTCGTCCACCAGTTGATCGACTTTTCCTTGTGGAATCCGTCATCGTTGACTCCGTCGGGGATCTTATTGCGCGAGCGTACGGTCATCGCAGACATCTTCTTGTCTATCTTCGAGAAGGTCTCCTCCGCCCATGCGCGGTTCTCCGCAAGTAAGGTCTTGTAGCTCTTCATTTATCTCTTCTCCGCTTAAAATTTATTTTAGCCGGGGAACTTACCGAAGTAAGCCTGGATTCCGCCGTCAACGTATATGATCTGACCGTTCACGAAATCAGATGCCTTGGATGCAAGGAATACTGCGGTGCCGCCGAGATCCTCGGGATCACCCCATCTGCCCGCGGGCGTCTTCGTGTCGGTGATGAACTGGTCGAAGGGATGCTTCGAGCCGTCTGCGCCGCGCTCTCTGAGGGGTGCGGTCTGAGGTGTTGCTATATAACCCGGGCCTATGCCGTTGCACTGAATGTTGTATGCACCGTACTCAGATGCGATGTTTCTCGTGAGCATCTTAAGTCCGCCCTTCGCCGATGCGTAGGCGGAGACCGTCTCACGGCCGAACTCGCTCATCATGGAGCAGATGTTGATGATCTTTCCGCTCTTCTTCTTCATCATGGAGGGGAGGACGGCCTTGGATACGATAAACGGAGCGTTAAGGTCAACGTCGATGACCGCTCTGAACTCGGAGGCTGCCATCTCGTGCATGGGGATTCTCTTGATGATGCCGGCATTGTTTACGAGAATGTCGACCGTTCCGACCTCCTTCTCAATCTTAGCGACCATATCGACGACAGCCGCCTCATCCGTAACGTCGCAAACATATCCGACAGCATCGATTCCGTCCGCCTTGTAGGACGCGAGTCCTCTGTCGACGAATTCCTGCTTGATGTCGTTGAAGACGATCTTTGCTCCGGCTGCGTTGAGCGCCTTTGCAATGGCGTATCCGATTCCGTAGGATGCGCCCGTAACGAGAGCGACCTTGCCCTCGAGGCTGAAGTTCTGCGTATAAGACATTTTTATGTTCTCCTTAAAATTAATTTTGATTTAAATTATCGCGCCGCAGGCGACTTATCTGAGCTCCTTGGTTTCTATGTGGTCCATGTCGGTGAACTCCTGATTCTCGCCGCACATAGCCCATATGAACGAATAATTCTTCGTTCCGACGCCGGAGTGGATCGACCAAGAGGGGGAGATCACCGCCTCCTCGTTGTGCATGACGATATGGCGCGTTTCCTTCGGCTCACCCATCATGTGGAACACGGCGTCGTTGGGACCCATGTCAAGATAAAGGTAGACCTCCATGCGTCTGTCGTGCGTGTGGCTCGGCATGGTGTTCCAGTTCGAGCCGACGTCGAGCTGCGTGAGTCCCATTGCGAGCTGGCAGGACTGCATGACCTCGGGATGTATGTACTGGTTGATAACGCGCTTGTTGCAATCCTCGACCGATCCGCACGGAACCTTTCTCGCCTTCGTTATATCGATCTTGACGGTGGGATATGTCGTGTGCGCCGGGCAGGACGTCATATAGAACTTCGCGGGATTTGTCTCGTCCTTGCTCTTGAATATCAGATCCTTATGGCCTCTGCCGATATAAATACCGTCGCGCGGATTCATCTCGTAAACCTCGCCGTCAACGGTTATAACGCCGGGGCCGCCGATGTTGATGCAGCCGAGCTCACGCCTTTCAAGGAAATACTCGGAGGCCAGCTCCTTCCCCGCCTCGAGCTTGAGCTCGAGCTTTATCGGCATCATTCCTATAACTATTATTCTGTCTATATGGCTGTACACCATTCTGATGTTGTCCTTCGTGAAAAGGTTCGCAATGTGAAATTCCTCTCTGAGTCTGTCCGTAGTATAATATTTCACATCCTTGGCATTTGCCGCGTCTCTTACTTCCATTCCTTCGTTCTCCTTTTTAATATATGTTCCGTATACCTCCATTTGCGAAAGTGCCGCAAATGACAGCGAGCCGTCCTCGAGCCGCTGCTGCTTAAAGCCGGTGAGCTTTACCGTTTCCGTTCTCTTCGGTGCGAATTCGATCGCCCGCCCCTCCGCCGTGCCGGCAAGCTCGGCATGGATCCTCTCTCCGTCTGAGAACTCTATGTCGCATTCCTTCCAATAAGTATCATGCGGAAAGTCCGCCCGAAGATAAAGAACGACTCGCGACACCTCGACCTCACAGCCGAAGCATATCTCGTATTCGAGATCCTCGCGCAGACCGCCGCCCCAGGAATGGAACGGATAGCTTCCGTGACCGAGATTGTCACGCACTCCGTCTATCGCGTTGCGCTCGAAGAAGCACGGGTCCTCACGCGTTACGAAGTTTGCCACCGCGTGCGGGAAATATTTCGGCACGTTATGCCTGTCGTGCGAGTTGAGCGATATCGTCCGCTCCGCATAGATCTCCGCCTCCGTCGGCTCCTCCGCAACGATGCGGTGACTGTCACCCGAAAATGCGCCGGGCGCATAGCAGGAGGCGAGCTCCCTGCCGAACGGGATCGCAAATTCAAACACGCCGTCGGGCACATAGACTATCGATTCCGCAAGTGACTCGTCGAGCTTAAGCCTTACGAATTCACCGTCGCAGAGCTCGACTCGGAGCTTATCTCCCTCCTCGTAAACACCGTCAAAGCGCTCGTCGATCTCTGTTCCGTAAGCCTTGAACTTGACCTCGCCGGCGGCATTCAGAAGTTTTAAATTCAGAATAAAAATCCCTCCTTACGAAAACCTTTGTTTTTATTACCTTATCGGTACGGTGTCCGTCACGGCAATGCCCTGCGTAGGGCGCACCGAGGGCGGCTGTACACCGGAACCGAAAATATAATTCAAGGTATAAATAATTTTATCATACTTACAAAAATAAATCAATACTTTTCCCGAATTTTATTTTACTTTCCGTATAAAAACGCATTTATTTGCCTCCTAAACGCAACTTTTTTTTATTTAACCTTGACAATCGCAAAAATTTGCTATATAATAAATTAAACTCGATATGATAGAGGTGCGTTTTGTCACAAAACCCGAATTAACGGTCGCCAACCACCGCGGGGAGGGACAAGCGCCGAAGGCGGCTCGCGGCGAAGGGCCGACCTGGCAGCGTGAAATAATATTTACGTTGCTGTCGCACACCGTGCGGAGGGCTATCTTTCATGCGCTTATTATACATTTCGGCAAAGAAGCGTACGGTGGCCTCGTTTTTTGAGGTCACTTTTTAATTCCTCAATTCTACCTTAAATCGGGAAAAACAAGAAACAGGAGATAAACATATGAAACAAACCGTATTCAAAGGCGTTGCAACCGCTATTGTCACACCGCTAAGCGAGGGCGGAGTCGATTACGACAGCTACGGTCGGCTCATCGATTGGCAGATCGCCGAGGGAGTAAATGCGATAGTTGCCGCAGGCACGACGGGCGAGGGCTCGACCCTGACCGATGAGGAGCATAAGGAAGTTATACGCTATACCGTAAAGCGCGTTGCGGGAAGAGTGCCCGTAATCGCGGGAACGGGCTCAAACGACACGGATTACGCCGTCGAGCTTACAAAGGACGCCTGCCGCTCCGGCGCGGACGCCATGCTCGTCGTCACGCCTTATTATAACAAAGCCACTCAAAAGGGACTCATCGCCTCCTTCACGAAGATCGCGGAAAACAGCACGAAGCCGATAATCCTTTACAACGTGCCTTCGAGAACGGGATGCAATATCCAGCCCGCAACGGCCGCCGCTCTTGCAGAGCACCCGATGATCAGCGGCATCAAGGAGGCGAGCGGAAACCTCTCGCAGATTGCGGAGCTCCTCTCGCTTGTCGGTGACAACCTCGATGTTTATTCCGGAAACGACGATCAGATAGTTCCCATCATGTCCCTCGGCGGCAAGGGAGTTATCTCAGTCCTCTCCAATATTCTCCCCGCAAAGACGGCAGAGATCTGCAGTAAAATGCTCGCGGGCGATACCGCAGGTGCGGCAAAGCTGCAGCTCGAATACATTCCCCTCATCAACGCCCTGTTCTCCGAGGTCAATCCGATCCCCGTGAAGGCAGCGGTCGCCGCAATGGGATACTGCGAGAATTATTTGAGGCTCCCCCTCACGGTCATGGAGGACGAGCACAGAGAAAAGCTCTTGGCACTTATGCGTAAGGAAGGTTTGAAGGTATAAATGAAGATCGTAATAAACGGAATAGGCGGAAGAATGGGTGCCGAGGTCGCGAAGCTCGCCGTCTGCGGTCTCCGCGGCGCGGAGCTCATCGCGGGTGTCGATCCGTACGGCAGCTTTGACGGAGTTAACTGCGTCCGCAGCTTTGACGAATTAAACGAAAAGGCGGATTGCATCATAGATTTTTCACATCATTCGGCAACAAAGGCGCTTTTGGATTATGCGGTAAAGAGCAATACCCCCGTAATCGTCGCAACGACGGGTCACACGGAGGAGGAGCTCGAGGAAATCCGCCTTGCAAGCGAGAGGGTCGCTGTCTTCCATGCGGCAAACATGTCACTCGGCGTTGCCCTGCTAATCGAGCTTGCGAAGATCGCGGCAAGGACGATGCCCGACGCGGAGATAGAAATAATAGAAAAGCACCATGACAGAAAGCTGGATGCACCGAGCGGAACTGCGCTCGCCATTGCGAACGCCATAAAGACCGTAAGGACCGACGCGTTCTTCACCTACGGCAGGAGCGGTCAGGCAAAGCGCACGAAGGAGGAGATCGGCATTCACGCCGTAAGGCTCGGCAACATCGTCGGCGAGCACGAGGTCATCGTCGGAACAGATTCTCAGACCGTCACCCTGAAGCATGAATCCCACACAAGGACTCTCTTTGCGGAGGGCGCACTTGCGGCGGCGGAATTCATCTTGGATAAGCCGGCGGGTCTTTATTCCATGCTGGACATGATAAAAATTTAAGCTTAAGGATCACTCTAAAATGGTAAAAAACAAAGTTTCGTCGGTAGAAGATCTTTGTGAAAATATAAGAATTTCCCCGAGCGGCACCCTGCTCTTCGCAGGACGCGACGCAACGGAGCTCATTCATAAATACGGCTCGCCGCTCTTCGTCTTCGACGAAAATAAGATAAGAGAAAACTGCCGAGCATACAAAAAAGCGCTCACGGAGCATTTCGGCGATCGGGCGATCCCGCTGTATGCATCGAAGGCGGCATCGTTTAAAAGGATATATGAGATAATACGAGAGGAGGGCTTCGGCACCGATGTCGTTTCCTCCGGAGAGATTTATACCGCGCGCCTTGCCGGATTTCCGCTCGGCTCCGCATATTTTCACTCGAACAACAAGACCGATGACGATATCGACTATGCGATGAGCGTCGGCGTCGGCTGCTTCGTCGTCGATAATATCGAGGAGCTTGAGGTCATAAACAGGACCGCGCTCGCAAGAGGAATAAGGCAAAAGGTTCTCCTGCGCCTGACACCCGGTATAGATCCGCACACCTATGCGGCAGTCGCAACGGGCAAGGTCGATTCCAAATTCGGCTCCGCGATCGAAACGGGACAGGCGATGGAGATAACGCGCTCGGCACTCGGCATGTCCGGCATACATCTTGCGGGCTTCCACTGTCACGTCGGCTCTCAGATCTTCGACTCCGACGTATTTCTTCGCTCCTCATCGATCATGCTTGAATTCATCCGCGACGTAAAAGATAAGCTCGGGTTTGAAGCCGAGGAGCTCGATCTCGGCGGCGGAATAGGCGTGAGATATACGGAGGACGACCCCGAGGTCTCCGTCGGACAGATCATCGGCGAGGTTGCAGAGCACGTAAAATCCGTTGCGGAGCAGCTCGGCATAGCCTTGCCCGCAATAAGGATCGAGCCGGGGCGGAGCATCGTCGCAAACGCATGCGCGACGCTCTACACCGTCGGAACGGTCAAGCGCATCCCCGGTTACAAGAATTACGTTTCCGTGGACGGCGGAATGACGGACAACCCGCGCTTCGCCCTTTACGGCTCGAGATACACCGTCGCTCTGGCAAACAAGATGAACGAGGAGTGCGACTTTGAATGCTCCGTCGTCGGACGGTGCTGCGAGTCCGGAGACATAATAGGCGAGCATCTGATGCTGCCGTCGAGCGTGGTGCGCGGCGATATACTCGCCGTATTTACTACCGGCGCATACAATTACTCGATGTCGTCGAATTACAACAGAGTCGCAAGGCTCGCGGCGATTATGATAGACAAGGACGGAAACGACTATCTCGCCGTAAGGCGCGAGAGCATCGAGGACATCGCAAGAAACGATATTTAATATAAAAGCAAAAGCAATTACACGGCAGAGGCATGTTGCGGATCCGATACCGCCCTCATGCACAGCGCACGTGTAATTGCTTTTTTGTTTTCCTATCGATCTTAGGTTATTCGCCGTCGAGCCCGAAATGCACAAGGCATATATCGTCGTCCCACCAGGAGAGAACATCGTGGCAGCTCTCGTCCCTTATGAGCGCGGTTATAATGTTGTGCTCTCGGTAGAAGTCCGGCGGAGAAACTGTATAGCTCTCGCCGCTCTTAAGATGAAACGGCCCCTGCATGTTTCTCAGGTTGTTCACGACCGTCAGCTCCAGCCTGTTCTCACCCTCGTGCAGGTAGTCCGAAATATCGATCTCGTAGGGCGACCATATCTTCTCCCCGACCGTTTTGCCGTTCACCGACAGGATCAGGGCATTGAGTCCGTGTCCCTTTAATTTAACACGGGCGTGCACATCGTCGACGTTAAGCGTGCGCTCGAGCGTGATCTCTCCCGCAAAGGTCGGATAGCCCGACTCGTCAAGATGCTCTATGTCAACGGTGCGCGGTGCGGCGGTTATAAATGGCTGCTCCTTTATTCTGTATGCTCCGCGGTCAAGCTCCTCGCGCTCGCCCTTAATGCTTACGCCGAAATTGCCCGCAATGTATATCTGCTCTATCTCGACATCGAACGCAAGGCAGTTCCTTATCGTTTCGCATGTCCAAGAATTATCGATATGATCATAGCACTCGTCACTTTGACGCACGGTCGACTTAAGATAGATCTCGTTTTCTCCGAGCTTCAGATGCTCTCTTATCGGAAGCATGCGGAAGGATGTGTCGCGGAAGCATCCGACGTCCTTCTTTTCAAGAGGAATTCCGTTGATGCTTATTTCAAACAGCTCCGGACTTTCGGTGACAAGGAACATCTCATCCGAGAGCTCCTCGCAGAAGAAGCTGTATTTTTGCTCGAGCACGGCGGCGCGGCGCAAAAGGTTCAGTCGCGGCAAAATGTCGAGCACGTATGTGTTCTTATTCCACTCGCCGCCGTCGACCGCATAATCGCACCTGTCGAGCGTGAGCGAATTGTATGTCGCGGATTTTACTGTCCATTCTCCGCAAATATTTAACACGGGGGACTGCTTCTCTTCCTTTTTCTCGGCTCTCGCCCCATGTGTGTCAACTATCATCGCGCTCTCGTATTTTCCTATTTTGACATTACCGCAGAACGGCTCCGTCTCTCCCGTCTCGATATTGACGATGAGATCTCCGACATTTATATCGGTGCACACCGTTCCATCTCCGGTATTTACGAAGTAATGAACATCGTAATCGGGATAAGCGCGCATGGTGTATGTAAGACCGTTCTCCTCACAGACGGGATTTGCACCGAGCTCATCCGCGGAACGCACGATCCTTCCGCCCGCCTCGGCAAACCTTGCGAGCAGCTCCTTTGTGGAGTCGAGCAGAGATGCATCCGCGGGAACCACCACGGTGGAATACGACATCTCGCCCATCACGAGCATTCCGTTCTCCGTTTTGCCGTGGCGCTGCATGAGTATCTCGTCACCGAGATGATAGAGAATATGCTTGTTCTCGAGTGTACGCATCTCAGAGAGCAGATGCCTGTTTATCTCCCATATCTTTCCCGCAGCGTCATCGCGCTTATCTCCGTCGTAGAGCTCCCAAACGGCGGTCTGCGTATGTATAAGAAGCGTGTCCGCGATCTCGCGCCCCTCGGAGAGGATCATTCCGACTCTCGCCATGGAGTCGAAGAAGGTCCTCGAATGATCCCACCAGGGCTGCTGGAAGTAGAGTGCGGGCGGATAGTCGCGCTTTCTCTTTCCCTTGTTCGAATAGCCCTCAAGATGCGGGCAGAGCAGGTTTATTCCTCTGACCATCTGATATTCGTAAATACCCCTAAGCTCACCGAAGCTGACGTTGTGTCCGCAAAGTGCAAACGTCTCCGAGAGGACCTGCTTCTTTCCCGTTTGAGCCGCAACGGAGCCGAGCTGCTTTGCCGTCAGGCATTCGTTGGTGTGCCTTCCGAGCCAGTCGATGCCCGGAACGGTAAAGTGCTCGTAATGCGGCATTGCCGCGCCGGAGGAGCGCATCTGGTCGATCATCGTGTCCTCCGTCATCAGGTGACCCGTAAATCCGTAACCGTAGCGCTCACACCACTCGCTTATTTGAGCAAAAAAGCTTTCGTCGAAGAGGCATGTTATCAGATACCAGAAATCGCGCCTGACCTGTTTTGAATTCTCCTTCTCCGTAAAGAGGGCGTCGAGATTGTCGACGAGCGAATATCCGTATGCCTCATAAAATTTATCGGGAAGCACAAGGCTCCACGGGAATCCCGTTCTGTCCCCCGCCATCTGCGGCTCGTCCGTGAAGAAGCCCTCGAATGTTTTGCCGCACTTCTCGCGGTAGACCTCGTGCGTGCTCTTGATAAATTCCGCTATGACCTCTTTGTCCAGCACGTCGATATAGCACGGATTGACATCGAAATAATACTCGTTTCCGTCCTTTACGGCAACGCTGTTTTCATGCTTTTCGCTTTCGAATTTACGCATCTTTAGGATCTTCTGATGATATTTGAATCCGAGGTCTATGACCTTTCCGCCCGCAAAGCCCGAAGGCCATCCGTTCTCGTCATATGCCCAAGGATGCATCCCTCTGTCGCGCGCCTCTTTTATTGCCGCGTTTATATTTTCGAACCACTCCTCACCCATATATTCGGTGAGAAGACCGCCGCGCGCGTGCATCATAAATCCGCCGATGCCCGCATCGTCCATTACGCCGACCTGCCGCTTCGTTTCCTCTGTCGTGAGCCTGTCGTTCCATGACCAAAACGGCACGGCACGGTATTTCTTATCTATGCTTTTAAAATCCATATGCGCTCCTCCGTAAAGATTTATTTTCAAGCTTAAGCTTTTATAATTTTATCACATCCGCCGTTTCCGTTCAACGACCGCATTTAGCATAAAAAGTGTCCGCTTTTAATCATCCAAGTGCGCGAGCAGGGAGATCAGCCGCGCCCTGTCCGTGCGCGAGGCTCTGCCCTTCATCGTGAACGTAAGATTCTGTGTCCTGAATATTTCCTCCGCGATCTTTCGTATGCGCTCCGGCGTTACGCTCGAATATGCACGTATACGAGCGTCTATATCCGCATATCCCGCGTTCATTATGTGATTGTCGTACGCAAAGGTGAAATTCAGCTCTCGCGCATCGTCAAGCAGCATGTGCGCATTGTCGACATATGCGGCCCTCATGCATCTCTTTTCCGGCAGGACGGCCCTCTTCATCTCGGAGAGTATCGCGACGGTCTTCTCCACACTGTCGTAAAGTGCCCCCTCCTTGACCTCGAAGCAGAACGACAGCGTGCCGACATTTTCATATCGCTCAAGCGAGCCGGAAACATCGTAAAACAGCCCGCGCTTCTCACTCAGCTCTATAAAGAAATCGGAATTGTATCCCCCGAGGATTATGTCGTACAAAAGATCGCTCTCCGCGAGCGTCACTCGCGACATGTCAATATCGAAGGTAAAGCGCACCATGGTGAAATCCGCGTTTTTAATGCGGATCTCCGGCACTCTTTTTCCGAAATAACTCGACACGGGTGCCACATTCGAGTTTCTTGCGCCGTGCACGATCGGTGCCCCGTCGATAAGCTTTAGGAGCCTCTCGATATCGCTGTCCGAAACGGCGCCCGTCGCATAGAAGAAAATATTCTCGGCATTCAGCACTCTTTTGCCGAATTTTGCAAGCCTGTCGCGACTTATCCTGTTCACCGCTCCGACCGTACCCGTTATCGAGCGGGCAAGCGATGTTCCGCCGTGCACCGCCCCGTTCGTAAACGAGGTCAGCGAGGTGCGCTCGTCGCTCTCGCGTATCTCGGCCTTTATCCTCGCGCGCTCCGCAGACACCTCATCCGCAGAGAGCACGATGGGCGAGAGCACCTTGATGAGCACCTCTGCCGCAAGCGC
Organism: uncultured Ruminococcus sp.; assembly: GCA_964593825.1. Lineage (GTDB taxonomy): Bacteria > Bacillota > Clostridia > Oscillospirales > CAG-272 > UBA1740. Next base: position 24,623 of record CAZQII010000006.1, on the reverse strand, counting down.
AAAATTCTTTGCCGCGCCGCCGACGTAAAACTGCGTCATCTCGCTGTATGTCGAGGCATTGAATTCGATCCCGTGCGCATCGAGGAGCGAGTAGAGCTCACCGTCGGTCATTCGGTTTATATTTCTTATGGCGGCATGCTCGAAGAAATGCGACACGCCGCTCTCGTCATCGGATTCGTGCATGCTTCCCGCGCGTACGAAAAGCGAAAGATGAAAGCCGTGAAGAGCACTGTTCGCGTAGCGGAAAACATCGACTCCCTCGCGCGATCGGAAATGCTCCTCTCCCTTTTTCAATATCATTTATCTCCTCCGATAAAATATATTACTGTATATTAAATATACCATAAAGCACCGAAAAAGTCAACAAAAAAGCCGCTTAAAATATTCGCCGTGCGCTTAATATCGCTGCGGCGCGCCGCAGCGGAAACATTATCATTGACATACGGCGCTTTTTGTGATAAAATGATATGTAACTTATGAAAGGAGAGATGCTTATGCTCCCCGAAAAATTTACCGAAAGGATGCGGCGCCTGCTCGGAAACGAATATCCCGCATTCGAGCGTGCGATGACATCCGAGGACGCAGTGCGCGGATTTCGCATAAATACGGTCAAGGCACGCGACCCGGAGCGGATCCGTCGTCTCTTGGCCGAAGAGGCCGTTCCCTACGAGGAAAACGGCTACGTGCTGAAGAACGGCATTTCTATAGGGCGCCTCGCCGAGCATCACAGCGGAGCCGTTTACGTCCAGGATCCGGGCGCCATGGCAGCCCTCGCCGCTGTTGACATAAAAAAGGGCATAAAAGCAATAGACCTGTGCGCCGCCCCCGGCGGCAAATCGTCGAAGATCGCGGAGTGCATCGGCGATGAAGGCTTTTTGATCTCAAACGAGATCGTGCCGAAACGGGCGAAAATACTGGTCGGTAATTTCGAGCGCCTCGGAATCAAGAACGCCGCCGTCACATCCCTCGACACCTCCGAATTCAAAAAGCTCTTCGACGGCGCATTCGATCTCGTCCTCGTCGACGCCCCCTGCTCCGGCGAGGGCATGTTCAGGAAGGATCCCGACGCCGTCGCGGAATGGAGCGAGGAAAACGTCATCGCCTCCGCAAAAAGGCAAAGAGAGATCATGAACAATGCTGCACCGCTCGTCAGATGCGGCGGCACGCTCGTATATTCCACCTGCACGTTTTCAACTGAGGAGAACGAGGAGAACGTCATCGCCTTTTTAAAGGAGCACGCCGATTTCGAGCTTTGCCGAGTGCATGAGCGGATCATGCCGTACACATCGCCGGGAATCGACACCGACGGTGCTTTCCCCGAGATCGCTCTTGCGGCAAGGCGCTTTTACCCGCATGTGTCGGGCGGCGAGGGGCAATTCGTTGCCCTCTTGAAAAAGCGCGGCACCGACAGCGGCAAGGACGGCGTCCTCTTTAAGACTCGGCCGTGCCCGCTTAAGGGCGACGACGCACGCACCGTGTCAAATTTCTTTGAGGAGACGCTCCTCTCCGTGCCGAGCGGGCACCTCGTTAAGCAGGGCGATAACGTGGTTTTAATTTCACACGGGGCCATGCTTCCGCCGCGTTCCGTATTCTCCGCCGGCGTGCTTGTCGGCGAGATAAGAAAGGGACTGCTCTTCCCCGCGCACCAGTTTTTTTCCGCATTCGGTGACCTGTTCAAAAACAGAATAGACCTCAAGGGCAACGGGCCCTTAATGCGTCGGTATCTCTCGGGCGAGGAGATCGAGGTCAACGCAGACATAAAGGGCTGGTGCGCCGTCCTTGCAGACGGAGCTCCGCTCGGCGGCGGAAAGGCCTCGTGCGGCAGGCTCAAAAATCATTACCCAAAGGGGTTAAGGAGCCTCGGATAACGGGCGCGACGGCATAATTATTTTCACAAAGCTTATAAAAAATTATTTAAGGAGAAAAGCAAATGGACAAGATCTTGGCAAATGTAAACGGCTCACCCATAACGGAGGCCGAAGTAAACGAATTCATTGCCTCCCTCGGACAAAGAGGCGCGGCATACAACACCCCCGAGGGCAAAAAGGCTGTCCTCAATCAGATAATCGGCGACCGCCTCCTGCTCATCGACGCAAAGCGGAACCTCCTCGAGGCCGATCCCCAATTCAAGGCGGAGCTTGCGAAAATGAAGGACAGACTGCTCACCGGCTTTGCCGTTGAAAGGGTCATCGCCACCGTCAGCGTTTCCGACAAGGAGGCAGAGGATTACTATGAGGCAAACAAGGATAAATTCATGAGCTCCGAGACGGTCAATGCCTCGCACATACTCGTCGACACCGAGGAGAAGGCGCTCGCGGTGCTCGAGGAGATCAATTCCGAAAAGAAGACATTCGAGGACGCGGCGCGCGAATATTCGACATGCCCCTCAGGTAAGAGCGGCGGCAACCTCGGAGATTTCGAGCGCGGTCAGATGGTTCCCGAGTTCGATTCCGCGGTCTTCGCCATGAATGTCGGCGAGATCACCTCCGCTCCCGTCAAAACACAGTTCGGATATCACCTGATAAAGCTCAACTCCAAGAGCGACGCCGCGATAGCACCCTTTTCACAGATCTCCGAGCAAATAAAGGAGATGCTCCTCGGCGAGAAGCGCAAGAAAGCATACGAAAGCAAGATCAATCAGCTCAAGATCCTCTACCCCGTCGACATGATGCTTTAATAAATGACAGAGAATTACGAGTTTACCAAAAAGCGCCTGGCGGAGCTGGCAAACAAGTCTTACACCGCCGGCATCTTCACCTTCTCCGATTTTCTCGGCCTTGACGAGCAGAGCGCGTTTTCCGACATAAGATCCTCGCTTAAAGGGATAAAGCACACTGCCTTCGGCGGTGCGGACGGAGCAACGCGCGTAATGATCCGATTTGGCGACGAGGAGGAGAACGGATACAGCGCGGATTTCCCGATAACGCTGCTTATGGCCGTTCCGAGGGCACAAAAATGGGCCGACAGGCTCACCCACCGCGATATGCTCGGCGCCATCATGAGCCTCGGCATAGAGCGCGCGCTCATCGGCGATATAATAGTGCGCGAAGACGGGATATACATTTTCGCGCACGATAGGATCGCGGACTTTGTCAGAGAAAATCTCACACGTGCAAAGCACACCGACCTTACCGTTAGCGAAGTCGACTCCCTGCCGGAGGGCGAGCTCTTCAAAACGGAGATGCGCACCCTGCAGTGCATGTCGCCGAGGATCGACGCCGTCGTTGCAAAGCTCTTCTGCCTGTCGCGTGACGACGCGAACGAATTCTTTCGGCGTAAGCTCGTTTTCGTTGACGGCAGACTGTGCGAGAACAACTCGCGCGAGCTTAAGGATGGAGAGACGGTCAGCGTCCGCTCCAAGGGCAAATTCATCTACCGCGGACCCGTCGGCACCTCGAGGAAGGGCAAGCTGAACGTTTCCGTCGAGCTGTTTATATAATTTAAAAGAGCATTGCCGTCCGCGATATTACATCGGGCGGCAACGCTCTTTTTCTTTTTTTGCTTAAGGATCCACAACGCTGAGATGGGATGCCATCTCGGCAAAATCCGAGGCGTATTTACTTATTGCCTTTTCCGCGCCCGGGCAGACGTAACGGGCAACGAAGATCCCGTTTTTTGACGGCAGGACGGTTATATAATTGTAATAGCTCTCGAGATTGTCCTCATCCGTCGCCCATGTGTCAAACTGCGCCGTATTCCTCTCGGAATCGTATTTTATCGTCACGCCTCCGAGATTCATGGCGTCGATTATCGCCTCGGTGCAGGCCTTGACCGTTGCGCCGTATTCAAGCTCGTATACGCTGTACTGTATCAGATCGGCGAAGAATGCGGTTTCGTCTCCGCTGTATTCAATGTCGACCCCGTAGCTGTACGTGCGCTTGAAGTCCTCAGGCACGGCGAAATTAAGTCCCATCTCCGTTTTGTAAACAAGCTTCTGCTTGCCGCATCCGCTCATCGCGAAGAGCGCACCGACCGTCAACGCAATGACGAGCACCGCAACGACCGGAAGCTTAAAGCCCACCGCCTTTTTTCTTTCTCTCATATCTTCTCCTTTTTAAAGATCATCGACGAGTATGCCCATATTATCCGCGCTCGCCCAATTGTAGCTCGCATCGTATCCGGAGCCCTTCGGAACATGGATCCTGAAATCGGAGCTTATACCGCTGAGTGACTCCGGCGGCGTGATCGAGTTGTGATCCGTGCTGTAAATATAAATATTTTTCAGGCCCTTCGGGCTTCCCTTCATCGATACGATATTCGTGCCCTCCGGGAGTATCAGTTTCTCGCATTTGCCGGACTCGAATATGCCGAGATCGATCTCCGTGACGATTTTTCCGTCGTATCCGAGCGGAACGGTAAGAGTCGATTGCCTCTGTCCGAGTGATGAAAGACCCGTAATCTTATATGTTCCGTTATTCACGATCTCATACTCGAAATAAATCTCGTTAGGATCCTCTCCGTCATAATCGGCTGAATATTTGTATTCCGGCGGCTCCGGTATCTGCACGCCTTCTAAGCTTTCAGTATCCATAGAGGGGTACTTTTGCGCGAGGCACTGCAAGAGGCGGACCGTGCGCAGTGTGACTCCCGCATCGTTCAAATGCAGATTCGTGTCGTAAAAATAATGAGAATCAATAATAAAACCGTCAAGCTCGCCTATGACCTCACACTCGAGATTCTCTTTGAAAAAGCTTTCGAACCCGTCGATCCTCTCATCGGAGAGATCCGTTACGGAGAGGTCGTTCACCGGGCACCATGTGAAATATACTGTCGCCCCCTTCTCCTTGCACTCCTTTATGTAAGCGTTCAAATACTCGAGGAACTCGGGCTCGACGATTGAGGGATCGAGATCGACGGCGTAATTTGCGCCGGTTAGATAATGGGACTTCATGATATTGTTTTCGCGAGGGAATTTTGTTTTGTCTATATCGCCGTATTCGTTGAAATTATTCGCGTTGTAGACATCGTCGGGATTCGGCTTTTCGCCTCTTATCATGTATTTAAGCTTTGCCGAGGCGAGCTGCCAGAAGCCGTTGATCGAAAAGAGCCATTCATCGACGGAGCGATCGAGCTCGCCGAGCATGGACATGTCGTCGTCAAACGCCTTCAGCGTGTTCTCCCAGCTGAAATACATCGACAGCGTCTGCGCATCGAGCTCCGGTGCAATAATGACAATATCGCCCTCTCCGATATGATCGCGCGAGAGCTCGAGCATGAGCCTCGTGCCAAGATCGGCATAAAGGCCGAAATTCACCACGGGCATGCCCATATACTCCTCCAAAAGCGCACTGTCAAGGCCGAATGCGACAGACGAGCCGCCGACGACAACGATCTTATCTTGCTCAAGGGAGGTCAGGCGCTGATATTTTGCATCGAGCGCACCGTAAAACGTATTCGAATACTGACTCGGAGCGAGGAACGAAATTCCCAAAACAGCTCCGACGGGCGCAAGGATCACCGCGAGCGACAAAACAACTGCGGTAACCGTTTTTATTATTACCTTCATAGCGCCTCCTTAAAATTGGAAATAAATGAACGTGCCCGTCATGCTCTTGGAAAGAAGTATCGCCCAAACGAACATAACGATCCACACGTAGTAAACAAATGCTCCGCCGCGCGTGAGTGCCGCCGAGCCGTCCGACGCATCGTCATAGGTCAGGAGCCTGTCAAGCATGAACAGCGTCACTATGAGCAGCACCGTCGTCAGAATGCTTACAGAAGTAAAGCCCATGTCGGAGAGCGTGTCAGAGAATCCGGTGCCCCATCCGGTCGCAAAGAGCTTTTTCAAAAGCACGGCGGCGTCCGCCATACTGTTGGCTCTGAAGAACAGCCATGCAAACGAAACGAACAAAAACGTCATGAGCCTGCGTACAGCGACGACCGGCACCGACTTTTGAGAAAGTCCGACCTTACCGAGCAAGGCGTTGCGCGGCTTCCATGTAAGAGTTCCGATGACCTGGAAGATGCCGTGCATAGCGCCCCAGATGACGAAGGTCCACGCCGCACCGTGCCACAGTCCCGAAACGAGGAAAACGATCATCACATTGAGCATTTTGCGCGCCGTGCCGCGTCTGTTGCCGCCGAGGGGTATGTAAAGATAATCCTTGAACCATGAGGAAAGCGATATGTGCCAGCGCGACCAGAACTCCTTTACCGACGTTGCGGTATACGGATGGTCGAAATTCTTCATGAGCTTTATGCCCATGATTCGTGCGCAACCCGTCGCGATATCCGTATAGCCCGAGAAGTCGCAATATATCTGCACCGCAAAGAGCACAGTCGCCGTGATTATACCGAGCGCCGTCGCCTCCTCGGCATTGTTGTACACCGAATTTACGTAGACCGCGATGTAATCGGCAACGCACACCTTCTTGAAAAATCCGACGAGCATATGCTTGCCGCCCTTAATAAAGTTGTCCCTTTCGAATTTATGCGTTTCCTTAAGCTGGGGTATAAGGTTGTCGGGTCTCTCTATGGGACCGGCGACAAGCTGCGGGAAGAATGAAACGAATAGCGCATAGAAAAAGAAATTGCGCTCCGTCTTTACATCGCCGCGGTAAACGTCGATAACGTAAGAGAGGGTCTGGAATGTGTAGAACGAAATTCCGACGGGCAGTATGAGATCGAGCTCGACCGCCGACGGCGTTCCTCCGAAATACTCTATGAGACCGACGACACTGCCGGCGAGAAAATTGAAATACTTGTAGAAGAACAAAACTCCGAAGCAGACCACGAGCGTGACGGTCAGGCACAGCCGCTTGACCCCCCGCCTGTCGCTACCCTCAATGACCATGGCCGACAGCCAGGAGACGAGCGTCGTTCCCGCTATGAGGAAGACGAGCTCGGGCTGATAGCACATGTAGAAGAAATAGCTCGCTATCAGGAGCATTATCCATTTCGTCTTTTTGGGGAGCACGAAGTAAAGAAGCGCGACAATCGGATAAAACAGTAAGAATTCCCATGAATTAAATGTCATCTGCCGTCACCTTCCCTTCCGTTATTCTCCTCGGCGTTGCCGGCATTACCGTGCGAGCCGCACTCGCGGCTCGCATCACCGGCGCCGGTGAAATACGCATCCTTCAGCTTTGACCTTCTGACCGTGTCGAAAATAAAGCAAAGCAGCGTATAGTAGGCGATGCTTATGAGCATTACAAGCACAGCCTCCTCCAGCTTGATCCCGCGGTACATCATAAAGCATATAAGGAAAATATGCAGTAAAATATTAACCGAGGTGAGACCCGTGTTGAGAATTTTCGATTCCCTGCTGTCTCTGCCAAAGAATCCGCATGCGGCGGCAGCCGTGTGTAAAACGACCGCTGCTGCAAGGATCGAAGCTATGGCAATGTCTTTATAAAATGTTAAACCGTTCAATTAAATACCCCCTCAGTTCTGAAGATATTCCACCTTCGTTACGGGACCCGTCTTTGCTCCGTCCTCAAACAGGCATCCGGCAAAGTCCTTGCCCGCACCGTCTATTTCCTTGACATCATCCTCACCGATAAGCTTGCATATGTCAAGATACATCTGATATGTCCGATATGTCCTTCCGTAATTGTTTACGTGATATGCGCAGTCAAAGAAATACTTATGAGCAAACACGTAATCCGCGGACGAGCCGATGAGCCCGTCGAAGCAGTAGTTCTCGAGGATCATCGCGTCGTAGGCCTCCATCCATTCGCGGCTCTGCGCCTCGGGGATCACGGAGTCCGCATCGGCCGGAGCAAATCCGAAATAGACCTTTGCGCCCGTCGCCTGCAGGAGCTTTATCGCGCGGTTCACCTCATCCTTGTATTTTGTTATGTCCTCCCATGTCTCGCTGGTCAGATAATCCTTGTGCTGTGTCTGATATTCGATGTCGTTCCACAAAAGGTCGTTCTTGTAATATTTGTTCAATGTGATGAAATACGAATCGATGTACTTCGTCGTGCTCTCCTCGCAGTATTCGTTTCTTGCATCCTGCTGGAAGTCGCCGTACTTGTCGGAGCGTATTCCGTCGCCCGCAATATCCTCGTACGCGGTGGGCGCCTTTGTATATCTGCGCTCTCTGTTGTATGCCGAAAGCGCGGAGAATACGGAGGGATAGTGCGATATGTCGATATAACGATAAAGATTGTACATTCCCTCAAGATCGTAGAAGGAGCGATACCACATCGTGTTCTGGCCGAACATATTGACATGGTTCTCGGGTGCGAAGATAACTATATCGCCCTCGTGCACGTAGTGCTGAAGTGCCTCGAAGAATATAAGTCCCGTGCCAGTCCTCGTCGTTCCGAGGTTTATCACCGTGTAATCGCCGTCAAGCAGCGCCTCAAGATAAGCGGAGCCGAGTCCCTGATAGGTCGAGGAGCCCGAAACGACAATGATGCGGTTCTTGTCCTGGCTCGCGAGGAGTCGCGAGAGCTTTACGGAGAATACGGCACCGTCGCCGTGCGAATTCTTTGTGAATCTCGGCGCCATGGTCGCATTCAAATAGAAGTTCTTAAAGCTTGTGTAGCTCGCCGTGTCAAACGCCGCATCGTTCATGTAGAAAATGCTGTCGTTCATGTAAAGCGTTGTGAGCTCGGAGCAGTTTTTGAACGCACCGTCCTCAACGCGCAAAATGAATCTGTTGAAGACGAGGATCTTGACCTTCTTGTTCACGAAGGCGTCCTTGTCGATCGTGGTCACGTACTTGCCGTCTATCATCTCGGGGATCACGACAAGCTCTGCGTCACCTGTGTATTTTGTGATCTTGATTCCGTCCTGCTTCCAGGCGGGTGCCGTTACCTCGGTCACGCCGGAGGCATAACCCCAGTGTACATCACTGTACTCAAAGTCCGACGCCGCTGTTGCCTTCGCCCATATGCAGTAAAGCGTCTGCCCGGGAGTCGATGCCGTGTAGAACTTGGAGCCGAGGCTGTATGCCTCGCCGGAGCCGTCGGGCTCGGTATTATACTCGATGAGCACGTATCCGTCGCGCCTGAAGGTTCCGTCATCCCAGAATGTCGAGGCAGACTCGGCGAAATTCATATATTTGTCCGAGAGCTTCACCGTTACCGTCTTTCCGTCAAAGGACACGGTGTAATACGAGTTGCCCTTCATGTTGGTGGACTCTGTGTCGACTTCGCCGCCGTTCGGATCGTACTTAACGGTGTTTTTGTCCATATAGTTAGAATAGATCTTGATCATATTCGTCGTTCCGATGACGCTCGGAACCACCTGCAAAACGAATGTTCTGTCCGTTGAGAGCAGTACTCCGCCGTCCTCAAGCGAATAACCGAGCGACCAGCCCGCGAAGTTGCGCTCCGTATTTCCCGCAGTCAGGGTGAACGAGGAGCCGTAATTCTGCTTGCTTCCCGATTTTATGCTCGAGGAATCGGCGCTGTCGAGCACGAGCTGAACGTAAACGGTCTTGCTTGCGTCGTACTCCGCAATAGTCATCACGGCGGTCATATCGGGGATAGCCTCGTAATTCTTCGAGTCGCCGGTAAATTTCGCAACCACCGTATAAGTTCCCGCCGCAACGACGCCGTTGCCCTCGTATGTGACGCTGACTCCCTCGGGGAGTGTGCCGCTTATTTTTATGCTGTGCTCTTTGCCGTCGTAGGTGAAGGTCTTTTTCTTAAAGGTCACGCCGCTCATGTCATACTTGGCCTTTACGATCTTAATCTTCGCGGTCTTCACAAAATCAAGATATCTGTCGCCGACCTTGAACTTAGCGGTCACGGTGTACTCGCCGACATCCGTAACATCGCCGCCGACATACTCGACCTCGACTCCGTCGGGCAGATCGCCGACTATATAAATGTTTTTCTTCTGACCGTCGTAGGTAAATTGCTTATCGTTAAATTCCACGTCGGGAACGATATCGTCCGTGACCGTCAGCACGGCGGACATGTCTGCGATCGGCCTGTAATTCTTCGCGTCCGCACCGGTGAATTTCGCAACGACCGTATGCTTGCCGAGTGCACTCACACCGTTGCCCTCGTATGTGACGCTGACCCCCTCGGGGAGCTCGCCGCTTATCTCTATACTGTGCGCTTTACCGTCGTTTGCAACGGTCTTGTCCTCAAATGTCACGCCGCTCATATCGTATTCGGCTTGGTTGATCGTGAGGCGTGCCGTCATCGTCTTCGTGTTGTAACCGCTCTTGCTCACCGTTACCGTTATTTCATAAACTCCCGCATCCGTCTGCGTTGAGTTCGCGCTGTATTTTACATCCGCCGTAACGGGATATCCCTTGAGCGTTACCGTATGCGGGGTTCCGTCATAGACGACCTCCTTGTCCTCAAAGACAAGCCCCTCGAAGTCGAGCAGCGTCTTTTCCGAGTCGTCCTCTCCGTCCCCGCCGCACGACGCGGCGCAGAAGCAGACAAGAAGCAGGCTCAGCATGCACAAAAGAAATTTGATTCTCTTCATTTATTAAGCATCCTCTCGTTTTTTTGCCTATATTGTATCATAAAAAAATAGAAAAAGTAAAGTGGTATTGAGTTAAAAAATAAAATTTATATAGAAAAAAAGTCATACTAAACAAAAAATCCGTTCACACTTTGTGCACGGTGTATAAACGGATTTTCTGTAAAAAGTAAAATGGAGGTCAGTTGCCTCTGCGCGCGGCGATCAGCCACGGGAGCAATGTCGTCTTCTCGTAAGCGTCGTCCCACACGTCGTGCCCGTCGAAGGTGAACACGGTCAACATCACATTGCCGCCGCAGGCCTTAAGCTTTTTGCACATTTCATAAGAATTCGAGATCGGAACGGCGGCGTCCTCCTCACCGTGGAAGGCCCAAACGGGCGTCCTTCCTATCCTGTCGACGCGCCATGACATTCCGCCGCCGCATATCGGTGCAAGCGCCGCGAAAAATCCGGGATACGAAATTCCCATCTCCCATGTTCCGTAGCCGCCCATCGAAAGTCCCGTCAGCGACACTGCGTCGGGATCCGCACCGTACTCCGCGATCGCGAAATCTATCAGCTCCTTCAGCTCGAATGTGAGCTGATTCCAGACAAGATCCCTCGGGCACTGCGGAGCGATAAGTATCGCGGGCAGATCCTCGCCGGCCGCAACGTATTTTGCCGGACCGTGAACGGGTATAAGATCGAAATCGTCGCCGCGCTCGCCCGCACCGTGCAGTGCCACGATCATGGGCAGGCCCCTTGCGCCCGAGGCCGGGAGATGCAGAAGATAGTTCATCCTATCTATTCTCGCATTTTTAAAATTGTAAACCTTTCTTTCCATTTCAATACCCTCCGTGTTGATTTATTGAATGAATTTAGCCGTCGAGGCATACTTTAAAAAATCGGATGCAAATCTGTCTTTTTTCTCCTCAATGCACATGAAGCGCACGATGAAATGCGCGTATTTGGAGCGGTAAAACGATATCACGTTGTAATACCCGCCCTCGGTGTAAACAAAATAGGAATAACCCTCGCAGTCGACGACGCTCACATCCAGAGAATTCTTCTGTGCATATTTTCTCGCGACCTCGTCTGGGAACATTGAGCCGTCAAGATCGTCACCCTCGATTCCCTGAAACGTAAGGCGCGAAACGCCGACAAACGCCTCACCCGTCGAGAAAAACGCATCAAAGCTGTCACTCTCCATTTCAACATAGCTCTGCGGCAAATTCAGCGCGAGCTCGCAATACTTATGCCGATAACTCATGTCCGTCGGCTCCTCCCCACAGGAGAATAACAAGGCGGCGAGCAAGAAAAATATACATACCGTTACAGCGCGTTTTTTGATCATGACAGTATCTCCGTGCACAGCTCATCCGTATTTGCGACTATCGCATCGGCCCCGTGCATCTCGAGCTCCGTCCTCTCGCGGAAGCCCCACTCGACCCCTATTGTCTTTGCCGCAAATATCGCTTTTCCCGTCTTCATGTCCACACCCGTGTCACCGATATAGGCAACCTCGGAGGGCTCGACACCGAGCTCGCTCATTATTTTTACGGTCGCGTCGGGTGCGGGCTTCAGGGGAACGCCGGGTCGACTGCCGCACACTATATCTATCAGATCTCCGAAAAAGCGGCGCACCGCGGGCACCGCGGATTCATGCTGCTTGTTCGATATTACCGCTGTCTTAAGTCCCGCGTCTTTAATTTGGCGGAGCATGTCGCATATTCCCTCATACGGCCGCGTCAAATAAAGCGGCTCCGCATCGTAATCGGCCTTATATTTTTCGAGAATTCTCGACACGCCCCCCTCGTTTTCATACCCTCGCGAGGAAAGCGCGCGTCTTATCAATTTCTCCGGACCGTCACCGACAAAGCATTTACACTCGTCTTTTGTGATCTCGGAGAGCCCGACGGATCGCAGTTGCCTGTTCACATAATAAGTGATAGTGTCCAGCGTGTCGAGCAGCGTTCCGTCAAGATCGAATATACAGCACCTTATCATTTTTCCACTCCTATTTCGACGAGCTTGGCGAATGTAGACATAAGTCGCTTTTCCTCGCCGGAATCGAATTTGACTCCGTACAAAACATCTCCGCCCATATCCTTGACGGACGTCACCGTTCCTTCGCCGAATATGCTGTGCCTTACTCTCGCACCGACGCACAGCTTCTTTACTCCGAACGACTCCGCACCCTGCTTTTTGACAAACGTGCGTGTTATGTCCGGCGACCTGCCGAGCTCACCGCCAATGCTCCGCTCCCTGCTTACCGCAGTCTTATGCGCATAAGGATCCGTTCTGACGCGCGGCGGTATCTGCCGCGGGCGGTCGATCTCGATCAGCTCCCGCGGTACCTCGTCTCTGACGAAGCAGGACAAAACACCGCCGACGGACGTTTTGCCGTACATCATTCTGTTTTTCGCATAAGTGATATAGAGCTTTTCTTTTGCACGCGTTATAGCAACGTAAGCGAGCCTGCGCTCCTCCGACATTTCCTCCTCGTTACCGAAATTCTGCTGTGCCGGGAAGATCCCGTCCTCCATTCCGGCAATGAAAACAACGGGGAACTCAAGTCCCTTCGCCGCATGGACGGTCATCAACACAACGGCGTTCTCGTCATCGTCGTACTTGTCTATGTCGCTCACGAGCGAGAGCTCCTCGAGAAAGGCGGAGAGCGTCGGCTCGTCCTGCGCTGCGGCACACCTCGCCTCGTACTCGAGCGCGGCGGATATGAGCTCATTTACGTACTCGGCCTTTCCCTCGCCCTCGAATCCCTCCGCGGCGAGCATATCCTTATATCCGGAGAGCTCGTATACATTTTTTATGTATTCCGAGGGGAGCGTCGAGCATTCGCGCACGCTTTCGATCATGTGCGCGAATGCAGTGAGCTTGTCCGCGCTTTTTCCGAGCGCTATATATTCTCCCGCGTGGGAGATGATGTCATACATGGATCTTCCGAGCTCGGAGGCGATTATTTCGACCGTCTCGACCGTTGCCGCGCCGATCTTGCGCTTCGGCTCGTTTATTATCCTCTTTAAGCGCAGGTCGTCCGATGAGGAGGAGATGACGGAAAGATACGCGATCATATCCTTGACCTCCTTGTGGTCATAGAAGCCCATGTCCCCGACCACCTTGAAGGGGATGCCGCTCTTGGTAAAGGATGTCTGTAGCGATCTTCCGAGTGCGTTTACGCGGTACAATACGGCATAATCCGAGTATCTGCGCTTTTCCTTATAGATCCCGCCAATGATGCTGTCCACTATAAACTTGCCCTCATCGTTCTGGTCGGGTGCCTCGTGGAGGATGATCCTGTCGCCCGCGCCCCTCTCGCTCCAAAGATGCTTGCTGTGGCGATTTGAATTGTGCGATATGATCGCATTCGCCGCATTCAGTATATTTTCGGTCGAGCGATAATTCTGCTCAAGCTTTATTACCGTCGCCTCGGGATACGTTTTGTCGAAATTCAGAATGTTTTCGACCGTGGCGCCCCTGAAGCGATAGATGCTCTGGTCGTCATCTCCAACGACCATGATATTTCTGTATCCCTCTGACAAAATGCTCGTCAACACAAACTGAGCGTAATTCGTGTCCTGATACTCGTCGACGAGAACATATCTGAACTTCCTTTGATAATAAGTCCTGACCTCCGCGTCCGAGCGCAGAAGCTCGACGGTCTTCATTATTATATCGTCGAAGTCCATTGCATTGTATTCAAGAAGCTTTTTTTGATAAAGCTTATATATCTCGAGGATGTCCTTGCCCCTCGGGTCGCGTCCGATCTCGAAGTCCTCCGGTCCGATGAGGCTGTCCTTCGCCCTGCTTATCGCATTCTCCACCGCCTTGGCCGCAAGGAGCTTTTCATCTATGCCAAGCTCCTTCATGCAAATGCTCACAAGGCGCTTCTTGTCATCCTTATCGTAAATGGAAAAAGCCTCTCTGTATCCGACGCGCGTACCGTATTTGCGGAGTATTCTGACACAGATCGAATGAAACGTGCCGGCCCAGACGGACTCGGAGAACTCCCCATCGGGAAAAACGGTGAGCAGCCTGTCCTTTATCTCCTTCGCCGCCTTATTGGTAAATGTTATCGCCAAAACGGACCACGGCGGACACGGCTCGCATATAAATTCCGGCAATATCGCGGCAACATCCTCGTCCGTTCCGTCCTTCGCAAGCGCAAAGAGCGCCTCCGCCATTCCATCGCTCACCCCGTCCGGGATCTGTTCGGAAAAATAAGCGTTTCCGTACTTTATTATATATGCGATTCTGTTGACGAGCACCGTGGTCTTTCCGCTGCCCGCCCCGGCAAGAACGAGGAGCGGACCGTTTACGGTAAATACCGCGCACCTCTGCTCCGGATTCAGCCGCGCCCCGTATGCCCTGTCGAAAAGGGCGCGCTTTGCCTCAATAAACTTCTCTTTTATCTGTTCCATTTTCACCCTGTTTTTTCTCTGCTCCGATCTGTTCGTTAAAATTACGCCGCCGTGAATATTTTTTCGACAGCCGCACGGCCTCGCCGAATAAATACCGAAGCGAAAAATCCGATTTTGCGGCTTTCTTTTTCCCGAAACCCCAAAAATGTATTTCAACGAAAGAAACGCGTTTTGAACATTTGATATGTCAATAATGTTGATAACTTTTTTCGAAAAAAGCTTGAATTTGAACGCCCGTTCGCAAAATTCGACAGAAAACAGCACAACCTTTCAACATATAAAACATCTGTAATGTCGAAAACTTTTGCAAGCGGTAAAACTATAAAATTCCGTGCAAAAGCCTTTTTTCGCCAAAAACGGGCAAAAATTCCTCCTCGCTCCGCTCTGTGCTTCTGCCTTGTTTTTTGCGTGTTTTAAGCTCGTAAAAATTACGAATCAGCGTTTATTTTTTGACGTTTTACTGTATTTTTCCTTCTTTGCGGCTTCGTTTTTCCCCGTGAAAAGCCTCTGTGCCTCGCGTCTTATCTTTGCCGCATCCTCGCCGAAGACGCGCTCGAGCTTGCTTTGCTTACCGCTCTTGGCGAAGGGGGTGTCCGGCTTTCGGTAGGCTCCGGTTCGATGTGCGGTATTTTTACCGCCGCCCGCACCCACCGACGCGCGTGCGCGCTTTTTCATTTCGAATTCCTTATTCTTCCCGCCCTGACCGAACGCAGACCTTATAAGCGCATCCGGACCGTTTCCGATAAGATCCTCGCGCCCGGCACGCTTCAGTGCCTCTCTGACCATGTTTGCATTTTCCGGCTTTTTGAATTGCAGGAGTGCTCTCTGCAGCTGCTTTTCCCTGTAATCAGTCGTGACGTATACCTCTTTGCCCGTCATCGGGTTTATACCCGTGTAATACATTGCGGTGGATATCGTACCCGGCGTAGGATAAAAATCCTGCACCTGCTCGGGCGAATAGCCCCATTTTTTGAGCCAGACCGCCATTTCCACCGCGTCGTTCATCGTCGTTCCCGGGTGGCTCGACATAAGATACGGCACCAGATATTGCTCGAGTCCCGCCTCTGCGGAGATCCTGAAGAAGCGCTTTTTAAATTCCTCGAATACGGAGATATCCGGCTTTCCCATCATTGTGAGTGCATGCTGTGAGCAATGCTCCGGCGCGACCTTCAGCTGACCCGACGTGTGGCGAGTCACCAGCTGTCTGAAGAAGCTGTCGTCCGGATCGCACATTAAATAATCGAATCTTATTCCCGATCTGACGAAGACCTTCTTCACTCCGTCTACCGCCTCGACCTCGCGCAAAAGACGCGCATATTCCCCGTGATCCACCTTAAGATTTTTACATGGGGTGGGGGCAAGGCATTTTCTGTTCGGGCAAACGCCGCCCGTGCTCTGCTTGTCGCACGACGGATAGCGGAAGTTAGCCGTCGGTCCGCCGACATCGTTTATATATCCCTTGAAGTCCGGCATCGCGGCGATCTTCTTCGCCTCCTCGACGACGCTCTCTATGCTCCTCGAGCGTACCTCTCTTCCCTGATGGAAGGCGATTGCGCAGAAATTGCAGGCGCCGAAGCAGCCCCTGTTGTGCGTTATCGAGAACTTCACCTCGGATATTGCGGGAACTCCGCCCTCGCTGTCGTAATCCGGATGAAAATCGCGCGCGAACGGAAGAGCGTAAACACGGTCGAGCTCCTCTCGCTCGAGCGGGGGCATCGGCGGATTCTGCACGAGCATTTTTTCTCCGTAATACTCAACAACGGCCTTTCCCCTTACCGAATCAGTATTCTTATATTGAAGGGCAAAGGCGCGCGCATAAGCCCGCTTGTCGCTCTTAAGCTCGTCGTAATCTCCGACCTCCACCGATTCGAAATGGATGCGCTCGCCGCGCTTGGCAAGGAAAACACAGCCACGTACGTCGCGTATTTTTCGCACGGGTACGCCCTTGTCGAGGAGCTCCGCTATCCGTGCGATGATCTTTTCGCCCATTCCGTACGTGAGTATATCCGCCCTCGAATCTATCAGTATGCTCCGCCTGACCCTATCGTCCCAGTAATCGTAATGGGCGAATCTTCGCAGGGATGCCTCAAGCCCGCCTATGATTATCGGAACATCTCCGTACGCCTCTCTTATCCTGTTGCAATAAACTATAACGGCACGGTCCGGGCGCTTGCCTGTTTTTCCGCCCGGGCTGTAATAGTCGGTGGAGCGCTTTTTTTTCGACACGGTATAGTGCGCCACCATCGAATCAATATTTCCGCTCGAGACAAGAAATCCGAGCCGCGGACGACCGAAGCGCTTGAAATCCTCCGTGCTTTTATAGTCCGGCTGTGCGAGGACCGCAACTCTGAAGCCCTCGGCCTCAAGCACCCTCGTAATTATCGCCGCACCGAAAGACGGGTGATCCACGTATGCATCACCCGTTACATATACAAAATCCACGCAAGACCAGTTTCTATCCCGGACATCGTCCGCCGAAACCGGCAAAAAATCACGTCTGTCCTTCATATCAGAACCCCCTCGGAAAGAACGCATGTCATACCGTAAAGCTGTCGAGCTCTACCTCGCTCTGACTTCCGTCCTCCATATTTTTGAGCTGTGCCTTGCCCGCCTCTATCTCGGAGTCGCCGATGATCAGTGTGTATGCGGCGCCGATCTTGTTCGCGTATTTCATCTGAGCCTTAAGGCTTCTTCCCACTATATCGCATTCCGCGCGGTGGCCGCTCTTGCGGAGCCTCTCCGTTATTTCGAGCGCCTTGATAACCGCACGATCTCCGAGCGCGGCGACATATACAGCGGGGCGCGGCTCCTCGATCTTGTCGAGACCGAGCTCACGGAGCGCGAGGATGAGCCTTGTGATACCCATGCCGAAGCCGATGCCCGAAAGCGCCGGACCTCCGAGAGATTCGACAAGACCGTCGTATCTTCCGCCGCCGCAGACCGTAGACTGCGCGCCTATTCCCTCCGCGATGAATTCAAACACGGCACCCGTGTAATAATCCAGTCCGCGGACTATGCTCGGATCCACAACGTAGTCAATACCCATTGCGTCGAGCGCGGATCTCAGCATTTCGAACTTAGAGGAGCAGGAATCGCAAAGATGGTCGACCGTGCGCGGTGCGCCCTTCGCGATCTCTGCGCAGTCGGGATTCTTGCAGTCGAGCAGACGGAGCGGATTCTTGGCAAGTCGCTCGCGGCATGTGTCGCACAGCCTGTCCGAATGTGCGCCGAAATAGCTTACAAGCTCCGCACGGTAGCGGGGGCGGCACTCCTTACAGCCTATTGAGTTGAGATGCAGCTTTACGTTCTTGAGTCCGAGGCGCTTAAGCACGGATGCGGCAAGAGATATCGCCGTCGCGTCCGCGGCAGGGCTATCGGAGCCGAACATCTCCGTTCCGAACTGGAAGAACTCGCGGCTTCTGCCCGCCTGCGGCTTCTCGTGCCTGAAGCAGGATATGATATAATAATACTTGAGCGGCATGGGATCGGAGCATTTTCCGTTTTCTATTATCGCCCTCGCAACGGATGCCGTGCCCTCGGGACGCAGGGATATGGATCTGTTCTCATCCCTGTCGGCAAACGTATACATTTCCTTTTGCACGACATCCGTCGTGTCTCCGACTCCGCGGACAAAGAGCTCCGTGTTCTCAAATGTGGGGGTGCGTATTTCTCCGTACCCGTATTTTTCCGCCTCCTCACGCATGATGCCCTCTATGTATCTGAACAGGGGCGTCTCGTTCGGGAGTATATCCATCGTTCCTTTAATCTTCTTTATCATTTTCATTTCCTCCGTGTGCTTTATTTAATAATTCCGAAAGCCGTTCCTCGTCTCCGAGCCATTCCAGCATTCCTATCACCGCCTCAAAGCCCGTCGCGGTTCGGTAATCCTTGCCCGATGCGCTCTTCGGCTTGTTCAAATGCGTCGAATTGAATGCGCGTCTGAACATGTCGCGCTCGTCGTCGCGGAGCATGGGCTCTATCCTCTCGAACATTGCCGCCTGCGACCTCGCCGTCACAAACGAAAGCGCCTCGTTATTCAGCTGACTCGGCTTTGTAAGTCCGCGATCGACCAGCATCCTCCTGACGTAAAGGGAATGCCGTGCATCGCCGAGATATGCCAGCGCGAGCGGCGAGGGCAACGCCGCGCCTATGATTTTGTCATGCATATTTTCCATCTCCGCAAAAAGGTAGTTTTCAAAATATAATTATACCATACCAAAGAAGCAAAATCAATATCAAAGAGAAGGAAAATTCACGCGAGCGAAAACTTTTTACCGAATTTTCGGTTCTTTAATTTTATTTTTTAGATTTATTTAAAAATATTTTTTAAAACTCTTGAAAAAAGCATTTCGCTTATGTTATAATCATTATAAAGAAACATTTGCGCAAAAGAGTAAAAGTCAATGAACGCTTCAAATTCCTATCGCATCGATTATATAGAAAGAAACCTGAATGAGGTCACCCGACAGATCGCCGCCATTGCAGAGCGCGCGGGCAGAAAAGCTCCGACGCTCGTCTGCGTTACCAAGAGCGGCAGTGACGAGGAGCTTCTGGCGCTTGCCGCCGCGGGGGCATCCGATTTCGGAGAGAACCGCCCAGGCGAGGTCAAACGTCGCGCCGAGATCCTTGCCGCCGCGGGCTTTGATGTCAGAATGCACGAGATCGGAACGCTCCAGAGCAACAAGGTCAAGCTCGTTATAGATAGGGCGGCGCTGATACACTCCCTCTCCTCGCACTCCACCGCGGCGGAGGCGGAGAAGCGCGCGGTTGCACTCGGGATCACCATGCCCGTGCTCGTCGAGATCAATTCCGCGGGTGAGCAAAGCAAGGACGGCATCGCGCCTGAGGACGCGGAGCGGTTTTTAAACGAGCTCTCGGCATATCCGCACCTGCAGGTGCGCGGGCTCATGACCATGGGGCCGGTATGTGAGAGCGAGGAGGAAATCCGACCGTACTTCCGTGCGACGAAGCAGCTGCTCGACAGGCTCTGCGAAAAATTTGATTTTCACGGCGAGCCGATCCTATCTATGGGAATGAGCGACAGCTACCGCGTTGCAATAGAAGAGGGCTCCACCCTGGTGCGCATAGGAAGAAGATTATTTGTAAAAAACGAAAAGGAGATATAAAAATGTTTGAAAATTGGGCAAACAAACTTAAGGAGAAAAAACAGCAGGTAAACAGCGAGAACGAGATCACGTTCAAGCCCTATAACGCCGCGGAGAGCGAGGCGAGATTTGCCGTCCGTGAGGAAGAGAGCGCAAAGGCAACGGGCTCCGTGGTTTCTCAGAATCCCGACAGCAACATCGAGCTTAAGGTGGTTCGTCCCGAATCCTTCGACGAGGTGAGCGACATCGCAAATTATCTTCTTGACGGATGCACGGTCGTGCTCAACGTCGAAATCCTCGATAAGCAGTCGACGGTAAGAATGCTCGACTTCTTAAACGGCGTTACCTATTCCAAGGACGGCGACATAAAGAAGGTCTCGCAGAGCACATACATAATCACACCCAACGGAATCGGAATTTCCGACGAAGAATGATCGATCTTTAAACGGCGGTAAATAAACTGCCGTTTTTGAATATTGGAGAATATTATCTTGGAAATTGTACTGCTGATAATCGCGAAAACCGTATCCTTCTGGCTTTCGGCGGTTTCGTTCGCCATGCTTGTGAGAATGCTCCTGCCGCTTATCGTCGACCCGGAGCAGAGCAAGCTCTATCTGCTCTCCTACGCGGTGAGCGAGCCGGCGATAATCCCCGTCAGAGCCGTCATGGCAAAGCTCGATATAGCTCAGGATTCGCCGCTTGATATTCCGTTTACGGTCACGTACTTTTTAATTATTCTGATCAGAATTTTTCTTCCGTAAGGAACAGGAGGGGCACAAAATGAGCACAAAAAAGAAAATTATAACCGACTACACCGTTTATACGCTTATCATCGTCCTCGGCATAGCCCTCGACCGGCTGACAAAACGGCTCGCTGTCAGATTTCTGCGCCCCGTGACCTCCTTCCCCGTCATCGAGGACGTGCTCCATTTCACATTTGTGAGGAACTCGGGCGCGGCATTCGGAATGCTCAGCGATCACAGATGGATCTTCATGACCGTCTCCACCGTCGCAATAATCGCGATGACCGTTTTTCTTTATATGAGAAAGGCTCCGAGCATGCTGTACGCCGCCTCTATCGCCGCGATCGTCTCCGGCGGCATCGGCAATATGATCGACCGCGTGGCTTACGGCTACGTCGTGGATTTCATCGATGTTCAATTCATTGATTTTGCCGTGTTTAACGTCGCGGACTGCTTCGTGACCGTCGGGGCCGTGTGCCTCGTCATTCTCCTGATAGCGGATCTCATCAAAGACACCGCGTCAAAAAAGAACGGCAGGTAAAATATGATCAAGCACATAGTTACCGAGGAGGAGGCGGGGCTCAGGCTCGACGCATGCATAGGGATCTTTTCGGATGAGCTCTCGCGCAGTGCCGCGGCAAAGCTCATCGAGTCCGGCGCGGTCCTGGTATGCGGTCGGGCGGCAAAAAAGAAGACCGTTCTCTGCGAGGGAGATATAATCGAAATAGATATGCCCGAAATAAGACCGTCCGAGGCTCTGCCGGAGGACATTCCGCTTGACGTCGTTTATGAGGACAGCGATGTCATCGTAATCAACAAGCCGAAGGGCATGGTCGTCCACCCCGCGGCGGGAAACTACACCGGCACGCTCGTAAACGCGCTTCTTTTCAGATGCCGCACATCCCTCTCCGGCATCGGCGGCGTCCTGCGTCCGGGCATAGTCCACAGAATAGATAAGGATACGACGGGGCTGCTCGTCGTTGCCAAGAACGACTCCGCACACAGGGCGCTGGCCGAGGAATTGAAGCACCACGGCATCGAGCGTGAATATCACGCCATAGTCAGGGGCGGATTCACCTCCGACAGAGGAACGGTCGACCTTCCGATCGGGCGTCATCCCGTCGAACGAAAAAAGATGGCGGTCCTTAAGGACTCCGAAAACGCAAAGCGCGCCGTGACTCATTACGAGGTCATCGAGAGCTTCGGTGGCTTTTCTTATATCAAGCTGCGGCTCGAAACGGGCAGGACGCATCAGATCAGAGTGCACATGTCCCACCTCGGTCACCCGCTCATGGGCGATACAGTGTACGGCGGAGGGAGCACGCAGTTCGAAAAGCGGCACGCCGCCCTTCTCGACGGTCAGGTCCTTCATGCGGGGCGCCTCGAATTTACCCATCCGTCGAGCGGTGAGCGCATGAGCCTCGAATGTCCCCTGCCCGACTACTTCTCAAATCTTTTGAGGATCCTGCGCACCGAGAGCGGCAGGTGACTCCGTTTTTTCAGTTTTTGATTATTTATAACCGAAAGGATCTTTTTATTTATGCTTAAAACAAAGCTTGTCTCATCTCTTGAAAAGGTATTTTACGACGACAGCATGGAAAAGCTTCCGTCCCTCGAGCACATCTCCGTTCTCAAGGGAGAAAGGTTTTCATTCCAGGTCGTATACGAGCCCGATTACGATTCGTCCTTCGGACGCATGGTTTGGCATGTTGGTCTCGGCGGCGAGCTCTCAAAGTATTCGACTGTCAGAAATGCCGCGAACGTCTGCGTGACGAAGCCGTGCTACCCCGCGTCGCACGACGACAACTATCTGCGCACCGAGCCGGGCATATATCCCGACCTGCTCCTCCCCCTGCGCTGTAAGGGCGGCGTTGCGACGAGCGACGGCGCAACCGTGAAGACGATCTGGATAGAGACCGACGTTCCGACCGACATCCGCGCGGGAGAATATGCAATTACCGTCACTCTCGCAAACGATCACGGCTCCTACTCGCACACTCTCGCGGTCGAGGTCATCGACGCTGTCCTTCCCGAATTCGAGACCTTCAAATACACCGACTGGCTCCACTGCGACTCTCTCGCAAGCTACTATAACGTAGAGGTCTGGTCCGAGCGCCATTGGGAGATCGTAGAAAATTACGCCCGTGCGGCTGTCCGCAGCGGCGTTAACCTCCTTTTGACCCCCCTGTTCACCCCCGCGCTCGACACCGCAGTCGGCGGTGAGCGTCTGACGACCCAGCTCGTCGGCATTACAAGATCGAACGGAAAGTACACGTTTGACTTCACTCTCGTCGACAGATGGATAGACATGTGCGACAGAATAGGCATAAAGTACCTTGAAATATGCCACTTCTTCACCCAGTGGGGCGCGCACCACGCACCGAAGATCATGGCATACGAGGACGGCGAATACAAGCGGATCTTCGGCTGGGAGACCGATGCGGTAAGCGAGGAGTACACCTACTTCCTCCGCACCTTCATCACGGAATTCCTTTCATATATGAAGAAGCGCGGCGACGACGGGCGTTGCCTCTTCCACATATCCGACGAGCCCTCGATAGAGCATCTTGAGAGCTATGAGGCGGCGAAGAACTCCGTCGCCGACCTGCTAAACGGCTACACGATCATGGATGCCCTCTCCCGTTATGACTTCTATGAGCAGGGCTTGGTTAAGACGGCGATCCCGTCCGTCGATCACATAGAGCCCTTTCTCGAAAACAATGTTCCGAACCTTTGGACATATTACTGTTGCGGTCAAACCCGCGATGTCTCCAACCGCTTGCTCGCGCAGAGCCTTTCGCGCACCCGCTCAATAGGAATACAAATGTACAAATACAATATCGTCGGCTTCCTCCATTGGGGCTTCAATTTCTATCAGAACTGCTACTCCGAGGATCCCGTCAACCCGTATCTCAACTGCTGCGGCGACGAATGGGTCATTGCCGGAGATATGAATATAGTATACCCCGCTCAGGACGGCACGGCATATGAGTCGATGCGCGCACCCGTATTTTACGACGCTCTTCAGGATATGAGGGCGATGAAGCTGTGCGAAAGGTATTACTCCAAGGAAAAGATCGTCTCCGGAATGGAAGAGATCATCGGCGGCGAAATCAGATTCAACAAATGCATCGAGCAGAGTCATATCATGCTCGAGGTAAGAGAATATGTAAACATGCTCATCAAAAAGGCGGTAAGCAAGTAATCCTCCGCCTTTTCACGCAAAAAAGAAAGAGAGAAACAATGATAGCGCTTCAGACATCGGGAATAACACTGTCATACGGCACCGACGTAATTCTTGAGAACGTCACGTTTTCCGCAAACGACGGCGACCGCATCGGCATCATAGGCGTAAACGGAGCCGGAAAGACCTCTCTTTTCCGAATCATAACGGGAAGGGAGACGCAGGACAGCGGCGAGGTCTATATACAAAAGGGACATACGGTCGGCCTCCTCGAGCAGAATCCGAACCTCAAGACCCTGCCCGGCGAGATGACATGCCTCGAATATATGTACACCGCCTTTCCCGATCTCCTCGAGCTCGAGGCGGATATTGCAAAGACGGAGTCCGCCCTCGCCTCCGCGACCGACGAGGATGAGATAAGCCGACTGTCATCGCGTCTCTTGGAGATGAACGGTCGCTTCTGCTCCGGCGGCGGTCTCGAGTTCCGCTCCAGATGCCGCGGCATGCTTCTGCGCCTCGGCTTTGAGGACGAGCTCATCTCCCAAAAAATCAAGACCCTCTCCGGCGGACAGTACACACGCCTCTCCCTTGCTAAGCTCCTTGCCACGGAGCCGGACATACTCATGCTCGACGAGCCGACCAACCACCTCGATATAGACGCGCTCGCATGGCTCGAGGATTTCATCGCCTCGTACAAAAAGACCGTCCTCATCATTTCACATGACAGATATTTTCTGGACAGAACGACGAATAAGACCCTGCACCTTCAGGGCGGCAGGGC
>CAZQII010000005.1:0-43417 GCA_964593825.1 uncultured Ruminococcus sp. | reverse complement strand
GGGGAGGCACACCCAGTAGGGCTCCACATCGTTCCTTATGCGCTTGAAGGTGCGCTCCACGTACTCCGTCGTCACCGAATACTGAGCCTCGAAATCCTGATGAAAAACGCCGATGCGCTTGTCGGGATAATTCTTCTTCTGAAAATCGAGAACTATATTCAAAAGCAGCCCGCTGTCCTTTCCGCCGGAGAAGGAGAGCAGAATGTTGTCGAATTCATTGAAGATAAAATGCAGACGCTCGATCAGCGCGTCGTACACATTTTTTCTCAAATACTGTCTTTTCATATATGCAAAATACCACCGTTCTCTGTTTAATTGTCATCGGAATCGGACACTATATCCATGATATCGGAAACGCCGCAATTCAGGGTGACACAAATTTTAAGAATAGTATCGGTCGTCACACTCTCGCCTCTGAGCAGCTTCGCCAATGTTGCGGAGCTTATACCTGTAAGCCTGCATAGCTCCTTCTTTTTCATTTCCCTGTCGATCAATATCTTCCATAATTTTTTATAGCAGAAATGCATGATAATACCTCGCATCAAGGTATATTATGCGCATTTGTTCATGAGAATACACTAAAGCGGACGAGGTGAAAATTTTACTTTTTAAAAATTAACTTCAGAAATCTAAAGCCTTATTCTTAAAAATAAAAATTTGCCACAAAAAATCCGATACGGCAAATTTATTTTATGAAAATCAATTTCGCCTTTGTGTCAGGTAAAATGCAAGATCGGTCAAAAAGCCGTTTCCCTCGTATTTTCCGATCGCCTCCACGGCACCTGCCGTCAGGTCGTTTGCGTACGCAAGAGCTTCTGCCTGAGTATAAAATCCGAGATACGTGTTTTTCTTCGCTTTTTCGTCACGTCCCGGCATCTTTCCGAGCTCGGATGCCGTGCCGGTCGCATCGAGGACATCGTCGATGATCTGAAATGCAAGGCCTATGTTTTCCGCATATTTCACCGTGTCGGCCATGGTACGGGAGTCCGGAGATATTCCCGCGGCGAGAGCACCGAGCTGAGCGGAGGCACGGATGAGGGCGCCGGTCTTGAGCGAGTGCATCTTCTTCAGCGTTTCCCGGGAAATGTCCTTCCCCTCGCTTGCGACGTCTATATACTCCCCGCCGACGAGCCCGACCGTACCGGTCGCCGAGGAAAGCATGCGTATCGCATGCACGGCAATTTCGGGAGAGACGCTTTTGTTCTCCGCGACCGTGCCGAACGCATCCATAAACAGCGCATCCGCCGCGAGGAGTGCGTTTGCCTCACCGAACACCTTGTGATTTGTCGGGCGACCGCGGCGCAGATCATCGTTGTCTATCGCGGGCAGGTCGTCGTGTATCAGGGACGCGGTATGGATCATTTCCACCGCGGCGGCGAAAGGAAGCGCCGCATCGTCCGCACCGCCGAAAAGACGGCAGAATTCAAGGGTGAGGATCGGCCTTATCCTCTTCCCTCCCGCAAGCAGGCTGTATTTCTTCGCCTCCGTCAGTCCGAGAAGAGCGCCGTCGTCATAGCGCCCGAGAGAGGCGTCAAGCGCGCCGTTTATCAATTCGGCGTCCTTCTTCATTCGCATGAGCAATCCGTTATCCATCGAATCCTCCGTTATATCATCTACGATCAAACCGTTTTTAAAGTATTATAATATATTTTCGCCCCGATGTCAATCAAAATCAGCAAAATATGTAAACAAAAAAGCAAAGTCCTCGGACAACACGGCTGCCGTTTTTTTTTACGGTCGTGCGCCCGAGGAAGGCTTTTATAATAATGTTATGATCACTCGGATAAAGACATCTTTTGCTCCTTACGCGAGCGAGAGAGCTTCAAAAATACGAAGATCGCTGCGATTGGGAATACGACTCCGATAAGCATGCCGAACCTCATTCCGAGCGAATCCGCGCTCATACCGAGCCGCGATGAAAGAGAAATGAAATACTCGCTCGAGATCGCCCTGTCCGCAACCACGCCGACGAGCTGGGGTCCGACCGAAGCGCCGAGATCGCCGCCCGCCGCCATCAAGGCGTAAATAAGGACTCCGCCCGCCGGAAATTTTTCGGACGCGATGATAAGGCTTCCGGGCCAAAGCATCGCAACGCAAAATCCCGTCAGCGCACAGGCAATGAGCCCGACGATCGCAAAGGGGGAAAGCGCGGCAACAAGATAACATATACTTGCACCTATCGCACTGAAGAAAAGCACCCGTGCCGCATTCCTTCCGAATTTGGAATACAGGCTCCTTCCGAGTCCGAGAGCAACGGCAAACAGCGCAACGCCGAATATATCGCCCCATAATTTGGGCAAGCCGAGCGCCGCCTCGAGATACCCCGACGCCCATTGCGCCATTGTGCACTCGCTCGCACCGCCGAGGAATATCGCCGCCACGCAAAGCCAAACACCGGGATTGCGAAGGAAGCGAATCGCGCCGGATGTCTTTTCTTGCGTTTCAAGCTCGGGAATGTCGGACATCATGAACAGGACCGCCGAAACGAGAGGAATCGCCGCAAAGATCAGGGGCAGGATCTGCCATTTTTCGTGACCGGCAAGGAGGAGGAACAGCGTCGTTATTATTACAACGCCGACGACGCCCCACGCATATATCGAATGGAGCTTGCTCATTTCCCTGTCCGGATTTTCCGCGGGAATCGCGGCAATAATGGGGCTTATAAGCACCTCGGCAAGTCCCGCGGAAACCGATGAAACTACCGTTCCGACAACCAGACCCATGTAAACGTTTCCTGAGAAAACGATAGGCGCGGCGGCAAACAGCAGGAGTCCCGCCACAGATATGAGCGGTATTATACGCACGGTCAGCTTGATATTGAATTTATGAGAGAAAAACGAAAAGATCAGATCGATCACAAGCTGGGTGAAGAAGTTTACGAGCACGAGCGTGCCGAGGAGCGAATAAGATATGCCGTACTGCTCCTTAAATGTCAGAAAAAGGAGAGACGACAGATTTCCGACCGCGGACATCGTTATGTTCGACGTATAGCAAGCCAGCTTTAATTTTTTATATCCACGCATTTTTACTTTTGCACCAAGAGATCGGCACATTTAGCGCCGATCTTACATTTTTTAAATTTTTATGATTCCGAAAGCATCGAGAACGGACGATGCCAAAATAGCAATGACCAAAACCGGAGCAACGTATTTTATCATAACGACGAAGAGCCCCTCGGACTTAAACTTGCTGCCGACATTCAATTCTTCGATTATGGGCTTCGGCTTCAGGAAATAGCCGATGAACAGGCAGGTGAGGAATGCAACGACCGGCATGATTATATTATTGCTTATGAAATCGAAGAAATCTAAGATCTGAAGATTGAGTATAGTAAATCCGCTCCAAGCACTGTAACCGAGGGCGGAGGCCACACCGAGCACGAGCGAGATACCGAGGACGATGAGGCACGCGGGAATACGCTTTACCTTGAACTTATCGCAGACTATGGAAACGATGGTCTCCATAAGGGAGATCGACGATGTTATCGCCGCGAAGAACACCATGAGGAAGAACAGCGCACCGATGAACGAGCCGGCGGGCATCGAATTAAACACCTTAGGCAGAGTGACGAACATAAGCGACGGCCCCTTTCCGAGCGCGCTCTCATCTCCGCCGGAGAATGCGAAGACGGCGGGGATGATCATAAGGCCTGCGAGAAAGGCGATACCGGTATCGAATATTTCTATATTTCTCGCGGACTTTTCAATGCTTATATCCTTCTTCATATAAGATCCGAACGTGATCATGATGCCCATGGCGAGCGACATCGAATAGAACAGCTGTCCCATTGCGGCAACGACGGTCATTATCGAGAACTTCGAGAAATCGGGCTTGATGTAGTATACAACGCCATCCCACGCACCGTCCATGGTGCATATCGTATATATGCTGATAAAGAGGATGAACACGACAAGGAGCGGCATCATGAATTTGCTCACCTTCTCGACGCCCTTCTCCACTCCGAGTATAACGACGATCGCCGTAAGAGCGATGAAGACGCCGAACCAAACGATCGGCTCCACCGTGCTTGAAATATAATTTCCGAAATACGAGTCAACTGCCATTTCCGGAGCCTTGCCCGCAACGAAATCGACAAAATACTTGACTACCCAACCGCCTATTACGGAATAATACGGCAATATGATGACCGGAACGATCGCGGCGATCCAGCCGACAAACGAAAATCTGCGGTCGAGCGATTTAAACGCACCTATCGCGCTGAGTCCGGTCTTTCTGCCTATCGCTATCT
Organism: uncultured Ruminococcus sp.; assembly: GCA_964593825.1. Taxonomy (GTDB): domain Bacteria; phylum Bacillota; class Clostridia; order Oscillospirales; family CAG-272; genus UBA1740. Next base: position 39,168 of record CAZQII010000005.1, on the reverse strand, counting down.
CAGCGACCAGAAGCGCAAAGCCGAACGTGACGGCGAGCGCAACGTAAACGAACAAAAATATAGCGCCTCCGTACTTGGCGGCAAGATACGGGAACCTCCAGATATTACCGAGTCCGACCGCCGACCCCGCCGCGGCAAGAACGAAGCCGAGCTTGCCTGTAAAAGAACTTCTTTTTTCTGTCATAATCAATTCTCCTATAAAGCTATAAAAAAATACTTGATTTATTCCTTACCGTAATACACGGTCGTTCCCGGCTCTACGGAATGAGTGAGCCAGACGTTTCCGCCGATGACGGTTCCGTCACCGATCCTCGTCTTTCCCCCGAGGATGGTCGCATTTGCGTAAATAATGCACCCGTTGCCGATATCAGGATGGCGCTTCGTTCCCTTCACGGGATTTCCGTGCTCGTCGAGTTCAAAGCTCTTCGCGCCGAGGGTCACGCCCTGATAAAGCTTCACCCAATTGCCGATCGTTGCGGTCTCGCCGACGACGATGCCGGTGCCGTGATCTATGCAAAAATATTCTCCTATCGTTGCGCCGGCGTGAATATCGATCCCGGTCTTTTCATGTGCGAATTCGGTCATGAGCCGCGCGATATACGGAATGTCGCGCACATAGAACTCGTGTGCCAGCCTGTATATCGAGATCGCGTAAAATCCGGGATACGACAAAATTACCTCCTCCGGACTGCGCGCGGCGGGGTCACCCTCGTATATAGCCTGCACATCCTTCAAGAGCTTGATTTTTATTTCGGGGATAAGAGAGATTATCTCATATGCCACCGACTCGGTGTCCTTGGTCATATCGTTCCCCTGAAAAGCAAACGCAGCAGTCACCTGCCGCTTCACCTTGTAGAATATTCCCTCGAGGATCTCGCGGCGCGTCTTACCATCGTTTTCCTCAAGTCTGAAATATTCGGGAAACATTATCGACTGATAGTTCTTTATGATCGAAACGACCTCGTTCCTCGACGGGGTGATCGGAGTCGGCTCGCGGAAATAATCCGCGCAGTGCTCATCCGCAGCGGAAAGCTCACCGAGAATTCCATTCAATATATCATCGTGCGAATCCATGTTTTCTCCTAAATGCAAAATTGCGTTATCTTATTATATCACACCTAACCGAATAAGTCAATCGTTTATTGAATCTGTTTTTTTATTCATAAAATGCAAGAATAATTATGCAATACGGCGCAAGTCGAAGAATAATTATTCAGACCTTGTTCCTTTTTCCGAGCATCCTCGTAAGATCGGCGCACCGCGGCACCGAAAACTCGACACGGGAGCGCACATGCCGTCGGCATTTGCGGCTGCGGCTTTTGTCTTTTTTTAAAGGATTTTGTATATTTTAAAATAAAATTGAAAAAAATTCTCTTATCCGGTTGATTTTTTTAAAATTATATGATACAATATTTACGCTTATATTTATGCCGAGCGTGCATATGGATATAACACATGAATATTTATTTCCCGCAAGGGATATACACATAAAGAGGAGAAACAAATGGGAAAAGGTATCTATTCTTATTACAAAGAACGCCTGATTGAAATCGGCGGAAACAATAAATGCCTTTATCTCAAAAGTGCTGTAAGAAAGAGCGCCTATGACCTCGGGCGCATACTTGAGGGACGGGACAAGAAGATCTCGGAATTCACGGAATTTCTTACGTCCGACAAAAGCTATTCGATTTCACTGATAGATAAAAACGAGCGCAGCGCGATACTGAAGAACCTCGATGTCAACGCGCATATAAGATCCGTGCCTGAGAACGCACAGCTCTCAGAGAAGGATCTGCAGACACTCGTGAAAAAGAACGAAAAGGCCCAGCGCGACGCGGAGGCGAAGGCGATCGAAACGGAGATCGAGCGCCTCAAGGAGCTTAAGCGTGAGGCCGAGGAGATCGAAAAGGAAACGGGGCGCTGTGAGCTTTACATAGGCTTTCCCTTCGTTTTCGGTTGCATTCAGCAGGGCGCCGCAAGAACACCCATAAAGGCGCCGCTTTTGCTTTTCCCGGTAAAAATAGACTTCCCGGACGAACGCACAGTTGAGATAAGACGCAACGAGCAGCAGAAGATCCAAATAAACCAAGCCCTGATCTTCGCATATGCGCAGTCAAAGAAGCTCAGCCTCGAGGACACAGACCTCGAATTTGACGATCTGTCGCGCATGAAGACCACAAAAGATGTGATAGACTATCTGGCGAAGGCACATATCAAGATCGGATATCAACCGGTCAAAAATATTTTCGCTTACTCAAAATTCAAGGAGCCCGAGACGGACAAGACCGAGTTAGATGTCCGCAGCGGAGCCGTCATCGGACGCTTCTCGCTCTCGAATTCGATATATAACGACTATTCCCTTCTGGAAAAGAAAAATCTCACCAACGATGCGATATCCGAGCTCTTAAGAACGGAAAAGAACAAGACGCAAAAGAAAAAGCCGACAAAAAAGAGCAAGCAAGCCGCGGCAAAGAACGAGAGCAGCTACGTCGTCAAGATGCTCGACTATGCTCAGTCCGAGGTCGTCAAAAAGGTCGACCGAAACGGCAACATGGTCATATACGGCCCTCCCGGCACGGGAAAATCGCAAACCATAGTAAACATAATCACCGACGCACTGTGCAAGAACAAGAAGGTGCTCGTCGTTTCGCAGAAAAGAGCCGCGCTCGACGTTGTCTACAACCGACTCGGTACACTGAACAAAAAGGCGATGTACGTCACCGACGAGGGTAAGGAAAAGCAATCCTTCTACGAGCGTTGCCTCGCCGCGCACCAAAACGACGAGATCGGCAGTCTTGTCGACGTTGCGGCACTTGAGGCGGAATACAACTCCATAGAAGATAAGATCAACGATGAGCTTCGCGGGCTCGAGGAGATAAGCGAGCTTCTTAACAAAAAGAGGGACTTCGGCCTCTCCCTGTCGGAGATGTACAACTCATCATACCTTCCGTCGAAGAATTCCGCGGAATATGCCATTTATCTTCAAATGATAGAAAACAAGGAGCTCATGAGCTTGGATTACACCGCGCTGAAGGACGCGCTCTTCGGCATAAGATCCATGGAGCTCCCCAAAATATATTACTCGTACCTTCAGGATAAGGAAAAAAATCCCCTGATAGACAGTATGCAGCCCGACACGGACATACGTACCCTCAGCGAGGTCAAGGGCCTTATGGAGGATGTGCAGAAGTCGAAGAAGGGGCTCTTCAGCATTGCGAAGTATCCGTATTACCGTCAGGTGCTCGCCTACTTTGATCAGATAAGCGACTCGAAGACCCTCGACTCCATTATCAAAATGGAGCTCAAGCTTGAGGGAAAGAGCGGAATATTCACAGGCAAGGAAGCCGCCCGTATACGCAAAATGTATCTGGAGACGCACGAGGCGATCCGCACGTTCGTCGAGGAGTACGACTGCCTTCTCAGAGTTATGACGAGGGACGGCTACATAGCCGTCATAGACAACGTTTTGAGAGGAAACTATTCCTATCTCAGGCTTGTAAACGAGGCCATAGATAATTACATTGCCCTGCGCGACACCGCAAAGCTGATAGACGGACTCGACAAAAACAGCCTGACCGTGCTCGACTTTGCATACAGATCGTCGAAGAGCTATCAGAATTACCTCGAAATAATCGACAAGCTCATGATACTCAGGATCTATCACGAGATCGTCAGATACGAGGACGAATGCCGCGACGAATTCTCACGCATGGTCGACTATGTAAACATAACCTCAAAGATAATGAAGCTCAAGGAGGAGCAGCTCGACGTCGCATACAAGCTTTGCGCAGGTAAAAACAGCATGGAATACGAAAATATTTACCAAAACGCAAAGAACAACAAGGATTTTCTGTATCAGATCTCGAAGAAGCAGAAGTTCTGGCCGATAAGAAAGACGATGAGCATCTATCGCGACTTTATCCTCGCGCTCTTCCCCTGCTGGCTTCTTTCTCCGGAGAATGTCTCCAACCTTCTGCCGCTTGAAAAAAATCTTTTCGACGTCGTTATATTCGACGAGGCGTCGCAGGTGTTCATCGAGAGCACGATCCCCACGATCTACCGCGGAAAGAACATCGTCGTCGCAGGAGACGCGAAGCAGCTACGTCCCTCCTCGACCTTCATGAAGAGATATCTCGGTCAGGATCCCGAAAGCGAGGAGGACTTCTCCGTCCAGGCCGCGCTTGAGGTGGAGAGCCTGCTTGATCTTGCCGTTGCGAGATACGAGAGTGCAAATCTTACATACCATTACCGCTCCAAGAGCCAGGAGCTCATAGATTTTTCGAATTACGCATTTTATTCCACCGATCTGCGCATCGCGCCGAACATCACAAAAAATCTCAAGAACAGACCTATGGAGCGCTACAAGGTCAACGGAAAATGGGTGGACAGAAAGAACACCCAAGAGGCGAGGAAGATCGTCGAAATACTTACGGACATTTTCAAAACGAGAAAAAACAACGAGAGCATCGGAATCATAACCTTCAACAGCGATCAGCAGACCTGCATCGCCGACGCCCTCGACCGTGAGGCCGCAAGAAATCCGGAATTCCGTTCGTTTATAACAAAGGAAACGCACCGCTTCGAAAACGGTGAGGACACGAGCCTGTTCATCAAGAACCTCGAAAACGTACAGGGCGACGAGCGAGATATAATCATATTCTCAATCGGATACGCTCCGAACGAGCTGGGACGTATTTATACCAATTTCGGTTCCCTCTCCGCCGAAGGTGGCGAGAACAGACTTAACGTCGCCATCACGCGTGCGAAATCCAAGATAATTCTCGTCACGAGCATAGAGCCCGAGGACCTCAAGGTCGAAGCATCGAAAAACCTCGGCCCCAAGCTTTTGAAAAAATATCTGATGTACGTCAGAGCCGTTGCCAACGGAAACTACGATGAGATCAAGGCGATACTCACGGAGCTCGATTCATCCGAGGCACGGGTCCCCGAGCAGATCACAAGGGTCAGACGGGTCGAGGAGCAGATAAAGGAGCGCCTTGAAAAGCTCGGATACACGGTCGAAACCAATATCGGAAACAGGAACAACAGAATATCCCTTGCCATTTACGATGAAAAAACAGACCGATACCTCGTCGGCGTGGAGCTCGACAGGGATGCATTCGCCTCATCGGATTCATGCCTTGAGCGCGATGTATACAAGCCGAAATTCCTCGAATCCCGCGGCTGGACGATAGTCCGCGTTTGGTGCCGCGACTGGTGGATCTCACCCGCCAGAGTCATAAAGATCATAACGACTCTCGCGGAAAAGAACCGCAAGGAATACAAGGCACCGCGCAAATGATCCGCCAAAGCGGTATATTATCGGCATATTTTTTCCGATAATCGGAGTTTTTGCTCAAAATTAACAAAAAATACACTATTGCACTTGAAATGTTCAAAATAATAATGTATAATATTATTTACGTGCACTACAAAAAGAAAGGTAACAAAAAATGCCAAGCTATTTACTTCCCATTATAATGATCGTCATTCTTGTCGGAATGTTCTGGTTCATGTCGCGTTCCAATAAGAAGAAGCAGAAGGAAGAACAGGAGATGCGTGACTCACTCCGCGTGGGTGACGAGGTCACGACCATAGGCGGAATAATCGGTAAGGTCGTTTCCGTTAAGGGTGAGACCTTCGTTCTCGAAACAACGAAGGACCGCACCAAGATCCGTTTCCTCAAGGGCGCCATAAGAAGCGTTGATGTCAAGGTCGAGGACATCGCATCGACGATCGCAGAAGCCAATGCACAAGAGGACAGCGCACCGGCATCCGACAGTACGGACGGCGGCGAGAACAAATAATCTGTCATAAAACAATAAGCCTCCGAATAAGCTTTAGTAAAAGACTTGTTCGGAGGCTTGTTTTATGAAAAAACGCAAAAGCTCTGTAAATAATTCGGGAATACGCTCGCTCTTGCTCGGCGTTCTTATAAATTTTGCGGTCTATGCCGCACTCACGCTTATATTCACGGTCATCGCATACACATCAGACGATCCGCTCGGGCGGACAAAAATATTTTCGTTTGCGACGCTCATCGTCTGCGGCGCGGCATGCGGCTTTACCGTGAGCAAAAGAAGCTCGGGGACATACACCGCCCTGCTCTGCTCTCTGATCTTTTCGTTGATCATGCTCATACTCGGCATATGTATTTGCGGAAAAGCGCCGGGAATCGGAAGCATTATAAACTGTCTTATATACATTGCCGCATCCGCAATATTTTCAAGGCTGGCAACGGTGCACACGGCGCGCCGCGGGATCAGACGTCGGCGAGGCGGCTGATATACATCGGAAGCGCCTCCTCGAAATTAACTCCGTAAAAGCGCCTGTCGCTGTCGTTTAGAGTGCACCTCATGCATTCGAGCGTGAAATCCACAGCGATCCTCAAGGACTCCTCCACCGAGGCGCCGCGCATGTATGCGCCGAGCATCGCAGAGGCAAACACATCCCCCGTTCCGTGGAAGGAGGATGGAATACGCTCGTTAAAATACGAGAAAAATTTCCTCGCCTCGGCATCATAGGCATAAACGCCCATCTGCCCCCGACCGAGGCTTACGCCTGTTATGACCGCGCGCCTGCAGCCAAGCTCCGTCAGCCTGACAAGCACATCCTTGATATATTCCTCACCGTAATCCTCACGGTAAGGAAGGCCGAGCATAAACGACGCCTCCGTCAAATTCGGAATGATCATATCCGCCTTTCCTGCCAGTTTCGCCATCTCGAGAGCAAAGTCCTTTGAAAAGCCGCGATACATCTCGCCGTTGTCAGCCATTGCCGGATCCACGACAACGGCTGTTTTTTCCGTTCTGTGCCGCTCTATGAATTCCTCAACGCGGCGAAGCTGCTCGACCGATCCGAGATAACCGGTGTATATCGCATCGAAGGATATAGACATATCCGCAAAAGCATCCGAGATCCTCGGGATCTCATCGGAGAGATCGCAAAATGTGAATTTCGGGAAGGCGGTATGCGTTGAAAGTAGCGCCGTCGGCAGAACACAAGCCTCGACCCCCGCCGCGGAGATGATGGGAAGTGCAACGGTTATCGAGCATTTGCCCACGCATGAAATATCCTGTACAGTTATTATTCTCTTCATTTTTTATATCCTTTATTAATTCTGCAATTCGTATATTTCGGCACCGAGCGACGACAGTCTGCCGAGCACATCGGCGTATCCCCTTTTTATAAGCTCGGCATGTAATATCCTGCTCTCGCCCTTTGCGACGAGGGCGGGAAAAAGCAAAGCGGCTCCGCCCCTGAGGTCTACGGCCTCCGCCCGTGCGGCACGGAAAACCGAGGGCTCAACCCTGACTCCGCGCGCCGTGCGCTCCGCACAGATGCCGAACCTCGCAAGCTCGGAAACATAACCGAACCTCCCGGGGAAAACGGTGTCCGCGACCTCACCGCCGCAATATCTTGCCAGCACGGGAACCGTGAGCGGCTGAAGATCCGTCGCCAATGCTGGAAACGGAGCCGCGGTAAAGCTCAGCGGCCGCGCGACCCGGCCGGAGAGAACGAATCCGCGCTCCGTGCGCGAGATAACAGCCCCCGCATCGGTCAGCGGCTCCAAAAGCGCGGATATCTCATCCTCGGGTGCGCCGATGACATCGATTCCTCCGCCCGTCACAAGCGACAGAAGCGCATATGTGCCGGTTTCGATCGGATCGGGCGGGATCGAAATGTGCGCCCCTTGCAGGAGCGATCCGACAACGGTAATTTTTTCATTTGTGAATTCTATACTCGCCCCGGCTCGGGAAAGAAAATCCGCGAGCGCCGTTATATGCGGCTCTCTCGCATAGCCGAATATTTCCGTTGTGACGGGGATGGATGAGGACAGGATCAGTGCATTAGCCGTCGCGCCGACCGACGGCTTTGAAAAGCATATGCGCGAGGACACCGGCTTGTCGAGGCGGAGCATCCGTCCGTCTGCCCTCGCACCAATACAGCCCGCCGCATACAGATGCAGATCTATCGGGCGCGGCTCGAAATTACAGCCGCCGAAGGGCGCAAGCTCCGTCATACCGAAGCGGGCGAGCTCGGCTCCTATCAAATATGTAGAGGCTCTTATGGCGCGGCATGTCTCCGCCATCGGCGCCGTATACGAAAGTGTGCGCGTGTCTACGGTGAGCCTCGTCCCTCGGCGGGTTATCCGCGCGCCGAGCGCGCTTATGAGAAGGAGCGCGGCGTCGATATCGCTTATATCCGGGACATTCTCCAGAACCGAAACGCCGTGCGTGGCAACCGTGGCAAATATAATGGGCAGAGCGGCATTTTTAGAGCCGCCGACCGTGACCGTGCCGCGTAGCTCGCTGCCGCCCGAAATAATAAAGTCTGACATAATGTACTTCCCTTCGTGTTAAAAGGTATAGTACATTATATTCCGGCTCAGATCTCTCCGTGATAATATGCGACGGTAAGACGCACGGACAGGCTGTAGCTTATCCTGCCCTCGGTACCGTTCATTTGAAGGTAGGCGTCGTTGGCATTGCTCACCGCCTCGCCGAGCTTGCTGTCGGAATATTTTTCGGAATGCTCACTCGATGCGCGTATATCGGCAAATGCGGCATCCGCAAGCCTTACATGCACCCGACGAAACGCATCGTAATCGGTTCTGTAAAGCGCAGAGATCGTATATTCATACATATTCAGATATCCGCTGTAACGTATATATGGGTCATCCGAGCGGATGCACACGGCAAATGCCAAGAAATTAGCCTCATCCTCCCTGATCACTCCGCGCTGATGCGCAAATTCATGTGCAACCGTAAACGGCACCGTATAATCAGGGTATCCGTCGTTTATATTGCTCTCACCGGTGAAAAACGTGTATATTCCAAGCAAATGCGATGAGGACATCACACCGTCGAGGAGCACGGGCTTCGCCCTTGTGTAAAAATTGAACGGAAAGCCGTACTCGGCCTCGAACGAGCCGTAAGCATCGGTAATGCTCTGACTCAACCGGGCCATGGAGAGCCCGGAGCTCGATTCCTCGGTGTCGGAGAGCGAGAGCTCCTCTGCAAGGGAATTTATCTCATCCCTGAGCATCACCGAGACTCGCTCGAGCTCCGAGGCGCTTATTTCAATCTCCGCAAGGCCCATGCGTGCGCCGAGCTCCGTTGTGTGATACGGAATTCCGAGTGCGAAAACGAATCCCGAGAATATGAAAGCTGGGACGGAGACGGCGGTAAACAGAAATCGAACCGCAGACACCCTGTCACGTACCCTGCGCCATACGAAGACGGCAATGAGGATAAGCAGAAGCGGCGCCGCACAGATCAAAAGCTCGAACAGCGAAAAAGGAACGAGCGAGCTCGGCAACGACATGATGATCCTGAACGCCGTCGAAACGGTGGTGTTCAAAAGATCGGCGACGGCAACAAATCTCACCGAAAGGACGAGCGCCGCCGCGGAGAGTGCCGCGGCAATGAAGGCTGCCACAGCCACCCTCGGTACATATTTTTTAATAAAGGCTCTTACTTTTTTCAAGCACTGTTCTCCGTTTCTGATTTAAAGAGACTCGTATTTTGCCGTCGCGAACCTCACAAGAATAAAGATCATGGCGGCAATGACCAGCAAGAGTGCTCCGAGCTGAAGCAGTGCCACCGCGACAAAAGGAATACGAATGAGGAGCCATCCGCCCATTATGCCGAGCGCCGCGCCGACGAGGGCGATCGTCACCAGCGTTAAGAAAACAGATGCGGAATTTTTTATGACCGACGCCTCGTTTACAAAGTCGAATTTCGGAAATGCGGTGTTCAAAAGGATGCCGAGCACCGCGCTTACGACTCCGACAAGCTGAGGGATCAAAATATAATACCAGATGAGCTCCCTTCCGCCGAATGCGAAAAGAAGGAGCACCGAGGAAATCAATGTCGGGAGCGCGGTTATGATGAGCTGGGTGAGTGCCTTTGCGAAAAGGACATCGACCGCGGGGATAGGCATGGATCTTAAGATCCAGAAGCTCTTGCCCTCCAAGGAAAGCGAGCAGGAGGCCATATACGAAAACGAAACGCAGATCGACAGAGCCGCGACGGCAACTATCGATGTCAGCTCGCCGGCATCAACCTCAAAAAGATCAGCGAAGATGCCCACAAGCGGCACAAGCTCATCGCGCTTCAGGATCGCAAATACGGAAAACAGCAAAGAGAATATAATTCCGAGCGATGAATTTATCATATACGTCGCGGAGGAGAAAAAGCGAGAAAGCTCATTTTTGATAAGCGATATTTTAAGCGTTCTGCGCGACATGTGCGCGAACTTATATTCGCCCTTTTTCTCTACGGGGTCGGATGAGGATGTCACACGCTCGAATCCGGCGGAAATCACGGCGACCGTGACAACCGCGGAGACCACAGACAAAAGGCAAATAAAAGGCAGCGAAAACGGATCGAGCATCGCGGCGTTGCCGATGTCGTAAAGTATCGCAAGGTGACCGACCGCCGCCGCGGCAGAGTCAATGTCGGCGAGCACGGACGAAGCTCCTTCGACGAGAATGCCGTAGCCATACATATACGCAAAGAAAAATACAAGGAAGAAAATGACCGTGAACAGATTTTTCTTCTTTATTTTCGCTGTCAAGGCGGAGACCGCAAAGCCGACTATGCAGGAGAGCGATGTCGGCAAAAGCGGAATGAATGCAAAAACCGTCAGCCCTCCGATCACGCCCTTGATCGCACCGCCGCATGCCGCATAAACTATCAGCGACGGGATAAAAACAAAGGCAGATTCTATATAATTAAATATTATGACCGTAAAGACACGGCTCAATACTATGGAAAACGGATTGATCGGCATGGATAGCAAAAGCTCGTTGTCCTTGCATTCGAATATCTCCGATTTTGCGGAAAAGATGCCGAATATGAACACCAGCGTCATGTCGATGCCGATAAACATGAGAAAATAGAACCAGTCCGCCCCCGCCGCAATGAGTACGGGCGCGACCTGCAGAGCGAGCAGAGTGAACACCGCGCCGAAAAACACGAACAGAAAGGTATAGAGCAGAGCCGTCAGAGCGATCCTTGCCGCGGTGCCGCTCTTTTTTTTATTCGATCCCGCGGCACCAGAGAGGCGGGAAAGCGCGGAAAGGAATCTGATCTTTATCAAGCTTTTAACCATCGTTATCCTCCAGCTCGAGGAAAACGGATTCGAGCGACGAATCGCCCCTGACCTCGCTCATCTTACCCGCGACAAGGAGCCTGCCCTCCTTTATTATCGCAACACTGTCGCATATCTTCTCGGCAACGTCGAGCACATGCGTGGAGAAAAAGATCGATCCGCCCCCGTCGCAATGCTCGCGCATCATTTCCTTCAAAACGTGCGATGCGCGCGGATCAAGTCCGACGAACGGCTCATCCATTATTATGAGCCTCGGGCTGTGGAGCCATGCGGCAACGATCGAGAGCTTCTGCTTCATTCCGTGAGAATATGAGGCGATCCTGCCGCAAAGATCGTCAGCAAGGCCGAGCCGCTCGGAATAATCGGCTATGCGCCTCTGCCGGTCGTGCGCGGAAACTCCGTAAACATCGGCGACGAAATTCAAATAGGCTATTCCGGTCATAAATTCGTAAAGATCGGGATTATCGGGAATATATGCCGTTATGCGCTTGCAATCAAGCGGTCTTTCTTTAACGGAAATACCGTTTATATATATTTCACCATCATCAAACGGGAGAATACCCATGCATGATTTGATGGCAGTCGTTTTTCCTGCTCCGTTATGCCCGATAAAGGCACATATCTCACCCCGCCCGATCTCGAGCGAAAGGTTATCGACGGCACACTTATCTCCGTATTTTTTTACAAGCCGTGAAATTTTAAGCATTACTCTTCCCCCTTAAATATTTAATATATAAAGTATATCACTCAAATACCGTTTTGTCAATAATCATGCCGAAAAAAGTCACGCCGCGCGCCCCTCCTTCAATTTATCCTTGACTTTTCGCGCTTTGGGAATTATAATAAATTACGGAGGTTTTTTCGACTTATGAGGATAACTAATATATTCAAGCATCTTTTCCTTGTGATAAGACATAAGCACCGAGTGCTTGTGAACTGTGCGAAATGCGGCATCGTATGGCAGGGCGTCATACACGATCTTTCAAAATTTTCACCCACGGAATTTATCGAAAGCGCAAGGTTCTATCAGGGCAACCGCTCACCCATCGGCGTGTGCAGACGGACGACCGGCGTCAGCTATGCCTGGCTCCATCACAAGGGGCGGAACAGGCACCACATAGAATACTGGCTCGATGACGACTGTGAAATAACTCCGCTCATGCCGTACAGATACGCGGTGGAATGCGTGTGCGACAAGCTGGCGGCGACGAGAACATACGGCGGAAAGAATTATGACAGGTCGAAGCCGCTCGAGCATTGGTACAGATACGGAAACAAGGTCAACGGGAACCCGCGGACCATGGCCTTCGTCGAGCAGGTGTTCCTCGACGTCAGGGAGCACGGAGAAAAATACGTGCTAAACAAGCGATATATGAAAAATACGTTTGAGCGCATAACTAAAAGCGACGGGACAGCCGATTGAGCTGTCCCGATCTTTATTTGTGCCGTATTTTGATCATTTCGCCGTCGTACTCGAGCGCCGATTCGAAAAATACGGTCAGCGCTCTTTGCATCTCCGAAAGATCACGCACATCCGCCGTCTCCACCGCGCTGTGCATGGCAAGCTGAGCAAGTCCTATATCAGCCGTGAGCACGGCGAGCTGAGTATTTAATATCGCTCCGATAGTGGAACCGCCGGGCATGTCCGCACGGTTACAGTAGCTCTGTGTTTTTACATCAGCGCGGCGGCAGATCTCCTCGAATATCGCCGCACTCACACCGTCCGTCGCATATCTTTTATTCGCGTTATACTTTATAACGACACCGCCGCCGAGGACGGGCGCATTGTCGGCATCGGACAGCTCCGGTGCGTTCGGATGCCGTGCGTGGGCATTGTCGGCACTTACGGCGAGCGAGGACGCAAGCATGCCGATATAACGTTCCTTCGATCCCGCGATCCTGAAGAGCACGTCGGAGATGAAGCTCGAATCTGCTCCGCTTATGCTCGCAGAGCCGACCTCCTCGTTGTCAAAGATCGCAAAAACGGGCGTGGCAACGGGCGAGCGCGCGGAGAGAAAAGCGTTGAACGACGTGAAGACGCATTCGAGATCGTCAAGGCGAGGAGAAAGAACGAGACTGCCGTCGGCGCCGACGGTGCGCGGCTCCTCCCTGACATATGCAAAGAGGTCGTGGTTCAATATATCCTGCGGCTCGACTCCGAGGCGATCGGCCACCGCCCTGCGCAGAGCTCCGCCCTCGGCAGAGGAGGAGACGAGCGGGATCATGTCCTTTGCGGGATTGAATTTATAGCCGTCGTTCACGCCGCGGTTTAAATGCACCGCAATGCTCGGCACGGTCATGAAATCGCAATCAAGATCAACGAGGCGCACGGCGACGCCGCCGTCGCATCTGACCGCTGCCCTTCCCGCCACGGAGAGCGGCCTGTCAAGCCATGAATACATTATCATTCCGCCATATTTCTCAACCGGCAGACGCGTAAGACAGCCGACGCTCTCCTCGCTTATCTTTATCTTGAACGCGGGCGAGTCGGTATGCGACGCGGCGATCATAAACGATGCGGCATCGGGCACCGCCGTGAATGCCGCGAGAGCCGAGCCGTGTCTTACGGTGAAATACTTCCCGTTCGGCTCGAGATTCCAAGGCTCGCGCTCGTCAAGCGCGGTATATCCCTCGGCGAGCAGGCGCTGTCTTATATTTTCCGTCGCGTGGAACGCGGTCGGAGACTTTTTTATAAACTCGAAAAAATCCTTCATGTATATTCCTTCTTTTGTTGTTTTACGGACTTATTTTACATCTTTTTCTCGGAAAAGTCAAGCAAAGTATTGAAATAGAAATTATTTTGATGTAAAATAGGTTAAGATAATTATAACGGAGCTGAATTATGATCGATTTTTCCGACGTGAAGGACGCAGAGCGCGTGCTTCGCCTTTTCCTCGAGATCTCGGAGGTGCCGCGCGCCTCGGGAAATACCGCGCCGATAGCCGACTTTCTTGTACGGTTTGCAAAGGAGCACGGGCTCGAATATTACAGAGACGGCTTTGACAATGTGATAATCAAAAAAAGCGCGAGTGCGGGATATTCCGACCGCGAACCGCTCATTATACAGGGGCACTCGGATATCGTTGCGGAAAAGGATCCCGACTGCAAAGCGGATACGGAGCATGACGGCATCCGCGTATACCGTGACGGAGATTTCCTCCGTGCAGAGGGAACCACGCTCGGTGCGGACGACGGGATCGCGTCGGCATACGCCCTTGCACTTTTGGAGAGCGACAGCATACCGCACCCGCCGCTTGAGGTCCTTATCACATCGAATGAGGAGATCGGGCTCATCGGAGCCGCGCACCTGGACACAACGCACCTAACGGGCAGGACGCTCATCAATATCGACTCCGAGGACGAGGGGATATTTACGGTCGGATGCGCCGGAGGCATAAGAGCCGACCTGACATTGTGCGGAACACGGAAAAAGAGTGACGGGCGCACATACGCGATCGAGGTCCGCGGCCTTAACGGCGGGCACAGCGGCACCGAGATTGGCAAAGGCGGCGCAAATGCCGTTAAAGTCCTCTCCGAGATCCTGAGCGCCCTTCCTTCCCCTCTGCTCTTTTCCGTAAGCGGAGGAAGCAAGGACAATGCGATCCCGCGATCGACACGGGCACTCGTTTGCCTGAGCAGCGAATGCGAAATGCGTCTTATTTCGGAAGCCGCCGACTCGGTAAAGAAGAAGTATATTCACGGGGATCCGGAATTGGATATAATCTGCACGCCGACAAAGACGGACACGGCGCCGTTCGACCGAAAGACAAGCGCCGCGGTAATTTCGCTGCTCTCGGCGCTGCCGTACGGCGTTATAAAAATGAGCGAGGACATCGAGGATATGCCGGAGCTGTCGGTCAACATCGGAACGGTAAAGACCGACGGGGAGAAGATAAGCGTCGGCTGCTCCCTGCGCTCGGCGGAAAAGGAAAGCAAGCTTGAGCTCTTAAAGAGCATCGAAGACATTGCCGCAGAGCACGGAGCGCATATAGAGACCTCCGGGGATTACCCCGGATGGAAATACAGACAAAACTCACGCATAAGAGATATAATGTGCGCAGAATTCTTTAAAATGTACGGAAAAAGCGCGGCAGTTGAGATAATACATGCAGGTCTCGAGTGCGGGATACTCTTTGACAAGATCCCGAATCTCGATTGCATTTCGATAGGTCCCGATATATTTGACGCGCACACGACGGGCGAGCGGCTCTCGATTTCGTCCGCGGCGCGAGTCTGGAAATTTCTTAAAAACGTTTTAAAAAGCATGTAGGAGAAAACAAAATGAACAAAAGCAGACTTAAAAAATACGCCCGCCTCATCGCGCGCGTCGGAGTAAATGTCAAGCACGGACAGGAGGTCATCATAAGCGCGGGGCTCGATCAACCGGAATTTATCAAAATGCTCGTTGATGAATGCTATCGCGCGGGCGCGAAAAAGGTCGATGTCGAATGGTCATACCTGCCGCTTACGGCATCTAACGTACGCTATTGCACCGAGGAGGTGCTCGGCGGACAGGAAAAATGGCAGCTTGAAAAATGGGAGCATCAGGTCGACGTCCTCCCCTGCAAAATATACATTCTGTCCGACGATCCCGACGGACTCAACGGAATAGATCAAAGGAAGTACGCCTCGGCAATGGCGGCGCGCGCAAAGCTGATAAAGCCCCTGCGCGACCGAATGGAAAACAAATATCAATGGTGCATCGCCGCAGTGCCGGGAAAGGAATGGGCGAAAAAAATATTTCCGACAGATCGCACCTCCGTCGCGGTGGAAAAGCTCTGGTGCGCCATTCTCGATGCCGCGAGAGTCACCAACGATCCGACGGACGCGTGGAAAACGCACAACAAGAATCTCGCGCTCCGCTCCGAGAGGCTGAATTCACTGCACATCAAAGAATTGATATACAAGTCATCAAACGGAACGGATCTTAAGGTCGGTCTCATCCCCGAGGCACTCTTCATGGGCGGAGGCGAATACACCGAAAAAACGAATATATACTACAATCCGAACATTCCCACGGAGGAGATATACACCTCGCCGATGCGCGGCTGCGCGGAGGGGATAGTCTACTCCTCGCGCCCTCTGTCATACGGCGGACAGCTTATAGAGAATTTCTGGATAAGATTCGAGGGCGGAAGGGCCGTGGACTGCGGCGCGGAAAAGAACGAATCCATGCTCCGCGAGATCCTTTCCATGGACGAGGGAGCGGCATATCTCGGTGAGGTCGCGCTCGTTCCCCACTCATCACCGATACAGATGAGCGGTCTGCTCTTTTATAACACCCTGTTTGACGAAAATGCGGCATGCCACCTTGCGCTCGGGCGCGGATTTACAAACGTGTTGCGCGATTTTTCCGAATACACCGATGAGCAGGCGCACGAAATGGGCATAAACGACTCGGTAATACACGAGGACTTCATGATAGGAACGGCGGATATGTGCATCACCGCGATATGCGAGGACGGCACGAGCATCAACATTTTCGAGAACGGCGAGTTTACGGTCTGAATATAAAAAGCACCGCCCCTGATAACGCTCTCACAATGGGCGGCGCATTTAACAATATTCCCCTCGGTACGGACAAGAGGGAGGTCGAGCCTTCGAGCTCTCGGCCTCTCATTTGCACCGAGAGGGATTTTTTATTTTGCAAGGCTGTTATTTAAAAGCGACAGCGCGCACTTCAAGCCGTCGACGGCAGAAGAAACTATACCTCCGGCATATCCTGCGCCCTCTCCAACGGGATAAACGCCGCAAAGGCCGAGCGCCTCGAAATTCGCGTCACGCAAGACACGCACAGGCGATGTTGAGCGCGTTTCCGGCGCGGTGAGAACGGCATCGGGATAATAAAATCCGGGCATCCACCTGTCAAAATCGGCTATTCCCTCGCGCAAGGACGAGGTGATGAACGGCGGCAAAACAGCGTCAAGCTCAACCGGCCTTACGCCGAGGGGATAGGTCGCCGAGCCGATGCACGGCGCCGTTGCCTGCACAAAATCACGCATGCACTGCGCAGGGGCGCGGTAATCGGAGCCGCCGAGCCTGAATGCCCGCTCCTCGATTTCCCTTTGAAGGTCAAGTCCCGCAAGAGGATGCGAGGACTTAAAGTCCTCGGGCGTGACCGAGACGAGCAGCGCGGAATTCGACATTACCCCGTCTCTCGCATATTCGCTCATTCCGTTGGTGACGACCCTGCCGAGGGCACTCGTCGCCGCCACGACCGTTCCGCCCGGGCACATGCAGAAGCTGTACACGCTCCGCCCGGAGGAGAGATGCGTTACAAGATGATATGTCGCACTCGGCAGACGGGGGTCATGCCCCTTCCCGTAAACGAGCTCGTTTATATATTCTCTCGGATGCTCTGCACGAACGCCGATGCCGAACGGACGCTGAATCAAGGACGCACCCTTTTTAATAAGAAGCTCGAATACATCGCGGGCGCTGTGCCCGCATGCGACGATCACCGTGTCCGCATCAACGGTATAGCTTGCCCCGCCCTTTTCGTATACGACCGCACGCGCGCGCCCGTTTTCGGTAATTATGTCACAAGCTCGCGCGGAAAAAACGAACCGTCCGCCGAGCGATATTATTTTTTCTCTCAGCGATCTTATTATTCCGCCGAGCCTGTCCGTTCCCAAATGCGCGGAATCCGAATACAGTATCGACTCGTCCGCACCGGCGGTCACGAATTCGGTCAGGATCTTCATCTTATATTTATCCGGCGCTCCGTATTTCAGCTTTCCGTCGGAGAAGGCTCCCGCACCTCCCTCGCCAAACTGAATATTACACTCACCGTCGAGCACACCGGAGGAATAGAACTCGGAAACGCGCTTTCTCCTCGTATCGACATCCGGACCGCGCTCCAAAACTATCGGGCGCGCGCCCGCTTCGGCAAGAGCCAAGGCGGCGAACAGACCCGCAGGTCCCGCCCCAATCACAACGGGGGGACGGGTGACAAAAGCGGGCTTGATCTCAAGAGTCATATCCTCCGCCGGCGCGACCTTCTTCTTCATTTTAAGGAGACCGAGCTCCCTCTCGGACGATGCGGAAAAAAGAATTACGGCGGTATAGTGCGGATCGCTTTTATTCTTTACGTTAAGCATTCTTTTAAATATTCTCGCATCTTTGATCTCATCGGGATCTATTTTCAGTCGCTCGGCAACAGCCTGCCTTATATCCTCCGAGGTATAACCGAGCTCAAGTCTCGCATCCGTTTTCAGCATTCGCGCATCACCCGCCTTTTTTTCTTATATTTATAATACCATATCCTCTCCGCTTTTTCAAGGAAAAAAGAAAATTTTGTCCCATCCTCGGCCGTTTGTCGGTATATAGTTTGCATTTTCGGGACAAAATGATTGACACAGCGTTATGCGCGAAGCGGCGCCGCAATCAAAGGCAGCGCGACTTCCGATTTTATTGTTTGGAGATCGATATGAAAAAAATAACCGCTATAATCCTCTCGGTTGCGATCCTGCTCTGCCCGCTGCTTATGATGAGCTCCTGCGGGTGTGAGGACGCCGGCGAGGTTTCCGTTTTTTATTACACATACAGCGATACGTATATATCAAGCGTGAGGGGCGAGATGGATAAGCTCTTGAGCGCCGCGGGAGTAAGCTTCCACAACTACGACGCGAACAGCAATCAGGCGACCCAGACCGAGCAAGTCGACACGGCGATTACAAAGGGAGCTCGGCTCCTCATCGTCAATATAGTCGACACAGGCTCGGACGACGCAGCGAAAACGATCGTTTCAAAGGCGCGAGCGGCAAATATACCCGTTATATTTTTCAACCGCTCGGTCAGCGACGCCGTCCTCGCAAGCTACGATAAGTGTGCATTTGTCGGAACGGATTACGAGGAGGCGGGAAAGCTCCAAGGCAAAATGATAGGCGAACACCTCCTCTCCGATTATAGATCGTTCGACATAAACGGCGACGGACGTATAAGCTATGTCATGTTTAAGGGGCAGCAAGGAAACTCCGAGGCGGAGGCGAGGACACGCTATGCCGTCGAGGAGGCAAACAAAATACTGAACGCCGCGGGAAAAGGCAGCCTTATATTTTACGACCGTGCAAACTCATCGCAATACCTCGTCGATCAGGACGGAAACTGGTCAAACGCGGCGGCAAACAATTATATGAAAACTATACTGACGGGCTACAGCGAGGCCGGAAGAAATATGGTCGAACTGGTAATCGCGAACAATGACGAAATGGCTCTCGGCGCGCTTGCGGCGCTTGAGGAGGCGGGCTACAACAAGCAGGGGAAAAGATATATTCCCGTCTTCGGTATAGACGCAACGGAGGCCGCAAAAAGCAAGATCGCACTCGGAGCAATGAGCGGCACGGTCAAGCAGGACGCGCACGGAATGGCAGAATCGATAACCAAAATCGCGGCAAACATGCTGAGCGGTCAAGAAATACTCGACGGGATCGATCCCGCGCTCACCGCATCGGACAAAAGAGTAAACATTCCTTACTCGGTCTACAAAAAGGATACCTGATCGGGAGGCGCAAAAAGCATGGCACTCTTGGAAATGAAAGAAATATGTAAGCGCTTTCCCGGCGTGCTCGCGCTCGACCATGTTTCCCTCTCCGTCGAGGCGGGCACGGTCCATGCGCTAATGGGGGAAAACGGTGCGGGCAAAAGCACGCTTATGAAATGCCTTTTCGGCGTTTACGAAAAGGATGCGGGACAAATATTTTTAGATGGCAGAGAGGTAAATTTTAAAAGTTCGCGCGACGCTCTCGACGGCGGCATCGCAATGGTGCACCAGGAGTTGAATCAGGCGCTGAAGCTGAGCGTCGGCGACAATCTTTGGCTCGGCAGATTTCCCACCGTATCGAGATTTCTTCCCTTCACGAGCGAGAAGAAGATAAGAGAAAGGACGGAGGCGCTCTTCGCGGAGCTCGGAATAAAAATAGACGCGGATACAAAAGCGGGCGAGCTCTCCGTTTCAAAGCGGCAAATGATCGAGATTGCGAAGGCCGTTTCCTTCGGGGCGCGGGTGATCGTTTTCGACGAGCCGACCTCATCGCTCACCGAGGAAGAGGCGGAGAAGCTCTTCGAGATCATCGCAATGCTCAAATCCCGCGGATGCGGAATAATCTACATCTCGCATAAAATGTCGGAGATCCTTCGCATATCGGACACAGTGACCGTAATGCGCGACGGCAGGCATGTTGCCACAAGGAGCGCCACGGAGCTGAGCGTGGACGAGATCATCCGCCTCATGGTCGGCAGAGAGCTCGGCGGTCGCTTTCCTCAAAAAAAATGTACGCCCGGAAATACAAAATTGGAGGTGCGCGGCCTTTGCGGCGCAGACGGCATACCCAAGGACATAAGCTTTACCCTGCGCTCGGGCGAGATACTCGGCATTGCGGGGCTTGACGGCTCGGGACGGACGGAGCTTTTGGAATGTCTCTTCGGTCTCAGAATGCGCGAGCGCGGAGAAATAATGGTCGACGGCACGGCGGTGAAAAACAAAAATCCGCGCGAATCGATAAAAAACGGCTTTGCCCTTCTCACAGAGGAAAGACGGGCGAACGGAATCTTTTCGATCTTGAATATAAAAGAAAACACGACCGTTTCGAGCCTGAAAAAATACACGCGCCTTCTCCTTTTAAACGACAGAAAAATGCGGAGCGACACGGAAGAAGGCATCCGAAGGATGCATATAAAGACTCCGTCGCAGTCCACGAGGATAAAGACACTCTCCGGCGGAAATCAGCAAAAGGTCATCCTCGCAAGGTGGCTGCTGACGGAGCCGGAAATATTACTGCTCGACGAGCCGACGCGAGGTATCGATGTGGGCGCAAAATATGAAATATACGAAATGCTCGAGGAGCTGCGCGCGAGCGGCAAAAGCATCATAGCCGTGAGCTCGGAGATGGAGGAGCTGCTCGGCATATCCGACAGGATACTCGTCATGAGCGGCGGCAGAATTGCCGATATAATAAGCACCGATGAGGCCGATCAGGAGAAGATCATGGCGCTCGCCGCAAAATACGTCTGAAAGGCGGTTCGAAAATTGAAGAAAAAAGAATCAAGTGAGGGCATCTCGGATGAGCGCCTTATGAACGACGGCATCTTCGTTAAGATCGCACGCGGATTTAAAAATAAGGGCGGCGCGATAAAAAAGCGATATACGGACTTCCTGTCGAGGCCGAGGGAAGAAAAGCGGCGCGATCTTGCCGAATTTGTTTTAAACAACGCAATGTATATCCTTATCGTTTCGGCGATCATCGTAATAGCCGTTCTACGGCCGCGCTTTCTGTCTTGGGCATCGATCATAAACATTATATCCTTAACGGCGGCAAAGCTGCCGATAGCGCTCGGGATCGGCGGTGCGATCGTCCTTACGGGAACAGACATATCCGCCGGTCGCGCGGTCGGGCTCACGGCATGCATTGCGGCCTCGTTGCTTCAGTCGGCGGGATATTTGAACAAGATGTTCCCCGCTCTGCCGCCGCTCCCCGTCCCGATAGTTATAATTGCCGTTATGGCTGTCGGCGCGCTCATCGGCGCGGTGAACGGCTTCTTCGTGGCGAGGTTCAAGCTCCACCCGTTCATCGTCACCCTTTCCACCCAGCTCATACTGTTCGGCGCCATACTCCTCTATCTTCAGATCGGAGGAAACGGAGGTCAGACGCTTTCAGGGCTGGACGACTCTTATATCGGCTTTGTCGCCGCGCCGCTGTTCACTCTGTTCGGAATTGCCGTGCCGCGATACGTGCTCTACTCGGCGATCGTCACCGCCGTCATGTGGATAATATGGAACAAGACCGCATTCGGCAAAAACATGTTTGCCGTAGGTGCAAACGAGGAGGCGGCGCGCGTGTCGGGCGTTAACGTCTTCAGAACCGTCGTGCTCGTATTCATGCTTGCGGGAATAATGTACGGGATCACCGGCTTCATTGAGGGGGCGCGAATTGCCTCGATCGCCTCTTACACAGGTCAAAATTACGAGAGCGACGCGATCGCGGCATGCGTCATCGGCGGTGTTTCCTTCATCGGCGGCACGGGAAGGATCGGCGGAATAGTGGTCGGCGTTTTGCTCCTGCAGATCATATTCGTCGGACTGAATTTTCTCTCCGTTGACCAAAATATGCTCTATATAATAAAAGGATTGATAATCCTTCTCGCCTGCGCACTCGATATGCGCAAATACGTGGCAAAAAGATAGCCGAGCTTTTATACAGATATTATGTAAAAGAGATCTCCCCCTGATGTGTGACAGGGGGAGATAAATCTATCATGGGCTTTCTTGCTATTGCGGAAGAAAAAGGTCATATTTTCAAGCACCGCACGACGCAAGGAGGAAGCGGAGCTCGTCCTCGACGGTTTCCGCCGCGGCGGTGGCGGCAAGCTTGCCCGTGCTGACGAGCATTACAGTCCCGTATATCGTGGCCAAAGTGCGCGTCCTTAAGCGGGCACATTCATCCTCGCTGCATCCGACGGAAGCGAAAAGCCTATCGGAAATTTGCGCAACGGGTATGTCAAACAGCTTCATCTCCTCGGCGAGGGGAGATGCGGCATCGGGCAGAAGCAAAGATCTGAACTTTCCGTTTGCGATCCAGAATTTTGCCGCCGCACATGAGAGCTCAATGAGGGTCCTCCTCAGATCCGGGGCATATGACGCTATTATCTCATCGGCAAGGAGCGTCCACTTTGAAGTAATATATCGCGCCGTTTCCGCGATGAGCTCCTCTTTGCCTTTAAAATGACGGTACGGCGCCGCGCACGATACCTGCGCCGAGATCGCAACGCGCCTGAGCGAAAAATCCTCGATCCCGTGCTCGGACAGCTCGTCGAGAGCGGCGAGGATAAGGCGCGTGCGCACACCTTCGTCGGAATATATGTTTTTCATACTGTCTCCCTGCATGTAAATGGTGTTAACCTATTTATTAAATATTCTATCACATCCTTTCAAAAAAAGCAAGCACTTTAAAAAAGTTTTTATTTATTATAAAAATCTATTGACATTTGCAAAAAAAGGATTATAATATAATTATAAGTTAACACTGTTAACAGCGGCATCCTCCCCTTGTTCATGGATCTGCCGTCTCGGTTAATGTTAACACTATTTCAAGCATTGGAGAATAAGAAAATGATCAATGAGAAGATGAGAGAACTGGGCGCTAAGCGTTCCGTAATAAGAGAACTGTTTGAATACGGCAAGATGCGCAAGGCCGAGATAGGCGATGAAAACGTTTTCGACTTTTCAATCGGCAACCCCAGCGTTGCGGCACCGGCATCGGTCAATGAAAATTTAAAGAAGCTGCTCGACAGAGAGGATCCCGTGCTCGTCCACGGCTACACCTCCGCGCAGGGTGACGCGGCTGTACGCTCGGCCATTGCAGATTACATAAACAAGACGCAGAACGCGGGCGTCAACGCAGACTGCCTTTACATGACCGTCGGAGCGGCTGCGGCACTCACCTGCTCGCTTACAGCTGTTGCCGGATGCGGCGAGGAGGTCATCGTTCTCGCTCCTTATTTCCCCGAGTACAAGGTATTTATCGAAAGAACGGGTGCCGCCGTGCGCGAGGTGCTCTGCGACACGGAAACATTCCAGCCCGACATAAGCGCGATAGAAAAAGCCATTAATAAGAACACCGCCGCGATAATAATCAACTCACCGAACAATCCGACCGGTGCCGTATTTAGCGAGGAGAGCATAAAGGCCCTCACCGATCTGCTCAGGAAAAAAGAGGCCGAATACGGAAAGACCATCTATCTTATCGCCGACGAGCCCTACCGTGAGCTGGTTTTTGACGGCATCAAGGTTCCCTACCTTACAAATTATTACGACGACACCCTCGTTTGCTATTCTTACAGCAAATCGCTGTCTCTGCCCGGCGAGCGAATCGGATATGTTTTGGTCTCGCCGAGGATGAACGATTTTCGCTCCGTATATCAGGCTATCTGCGGCGCGGGACGTGCACTCGGCTACGTTTGCGCTCCGAGCCTGCTCCAAAAGCTCCTGCCCTCCGTCCTCGGCGAAACATCGGACATTGCGGTTTATGACAGAAACCGCCGTTTACTGCTCTCCGAGCTTACAAAGTACGGTTACACGGTCGTGAAGCCTGACGGTGCATTTTATCTGTTTGTCAAGGCGCTCGAGCCGGATGCGGGTGCATTCAGCGAGCGTGCGAAATCATTCAACCTTCTGCTCGTGCCGAGCGACTCGTTCGGCTGTGCGGGCTTTGTGCGCATTTCATATTGCGTGACAACCGAGCAGGTGGAAAGAGCTCTGCCCGCGTTCAAGGCGCTGGCGGATTCTTATAAATAATTTTCAAGGATAAAGATCATGGCTAATTTGCTGGACGAAGCACGGAAAAGGATCAATGCGGTCGACGCACAGATGGCACGGCTGTTCGAGGAGAGGATGCGCGCATCCGAATCGGTCGCGCAATTCAAGCGCGAGCACGGGATGAAGATCTTCGATCCTCAGCGTGAGGAGGAGGTCATACAGCACAACTCCGCACTCATCGAGGACGAGGCTCTGCGCGAATACTATATCAATTTCATGAGAAGCACGATGCATATCTCGCGCTCGTATCAGGACAGACTTCTTCACGGGATGAAGGTCGCATACAGCGGCACGGAGGGTGCATATGCGCACATCGCCGCAAAAAAGCTCTACCCCACCGCGAAGAAAATCGCCTACAACGACTTCATCTCCGCATATCGCGCCGTGGAGAGTGGTGAATGCGACGTTGCCGTGCTCCCGATCGAAAACAGCTACAACGGCGATGTCGGACAGGTCACGGATCTCATGTTTTCCGGCTCGCTTTACGTCAACGGAGTCACGGAGCTCGGAATAACTCACGATCTGCTCGGAACCAAAGACGCCACCGTCGACGGTGTGAAGGAGATCGTCAGCCATCCGCAGGCCCTCTGCCAATGTGCGGGATTCCTACACGAAAAGGCATACATACAGCACGAGTATGCCAACACCGCCCTTGCGGCCAAATATGTCGCGGAGAAAAAAGATCCGTCCGTTGCGGCGATAGGAAGTGCACAGGCCGCGGAAATATTCGGCCTGAAGGTCCTTTTGCACAATATTAACGAGAGCAAGGTAAACACGACTCGCTTCGCCGTATTTTCCCGCTCCCTGCACGAGCATAAAAGGAGCGAGATGGGCGTGCACACGATTCTGCTTTTCACAGTCAGAAACGAGGCGGGCGCGCTGGCGCGTGCAATCGATATAATCGGTAAGCACGGCTTCAACATGCGGACCCTGCGCAGCCGCCCGATGAAGGAGCTTTTGTGGCAATACTACTTTTATATTGAGGCAGAAGGTAATATATACACGGATGAAGGCACGGCGATGCTCGCGGAGCTTGAGAGATACTGCGACAGATTAAAGCTGGTCGGAACATATATAAAGGACTGAGAAGCACCCCGCCGAAGCGGAATACGGCGGACGTCAGGAGGAGAAAAAATGAATGTATTGCATATGTCGCTCGGCGAGCGCAGCTACGACATCACGGTCATGCGCGGAGGGCTTTCGCACGTCGGGGAACTCTTCGATCTTGACAGAAGGATCTTTATTCTCACCGATTCGGGCGTTCCGTCCGAATATGCCGAGCGCGTTGCGGCGGCAGCTAAGCATCACAAGATCTGCACCGTCACGGCGGGCGAGCAATCAAAATGCCTCGACACATACGGCGCGGTGCTCGGCGAGATGCTGAGCTTCGGTATGGGGCGCGGCGATGCGCTTGTCGCTGTCGGCGGCGGTGTTGTCGGCGACCTCGGCGGCTTTTGCGCGGCAACGTACATGAGGGGGATAGATTTTTACAATGTTCCCACTACTCTACTATCTCAGGTCGATTCGTCCATAGGCGGAAAAACGGCGGTGGATCTCGGGAATGTCAAAAACATAGTCGGAGCATTTCACCAGCCGAGGGGCGTCCTCATCGACACGGAGGTGCTGCATACCCTGCCCAAGAGACAGATTGCAAACGGACTCGCGGAGGCGGTCAAAATGGCGACAACATCGGACGCGCGCCTTTTCGAGAGGCTGGAAAACGAGGGCTTCACCGACGGCAATGCAGATGAGATCGTCACAGCCGCGCTTTTAATAAAAAAGGATGTCGTCGAAAAGGACGAAAGGGAGAGCGGACTTCGTAGGATCTTAAACTTCGGGCACACGCTCGGCCACGGGATCGAGGCCGACGGAGGCTTCGAGGATCTTTATCACGGCGAGTGCGTTGCGCTCGGAATGATACCCATGATTGCGGAGCCGGACAGATCGCGCCTTGTCGCTCTTTGCAGATCTCTCGGTCTTCCGATGGATCACGGCTATAATTTGGATAACGCACTGTCCTTTGCGGTGCACGACAAAAAATGCACCGGCGGGAGGATCGGCGCGATCTTCTGCGACAGGATTGGAAGCTGCGAGATCAGAGAGCTCGACATTTCGGATTTTGAAGACACGGTGCGCCGCGCGCTTAAAAAATAAACCACTGTGAGATTACGATGAAAAACACATTTGGAAACAGTATAACATTGACCTTGTTCGGGGAGAGCCATTCCTCTTTTATCGGCGCGACGCTTGACGGAATTGCGCCGGGAATAAGGATCGACAAGGAATATATCGGAGAAAAGCTCGCGAAAAGACGTCCGAGCGGCACGGTCTCGACGAAGCGCATCGAGGCGGATGAATTCGATATAATAAGCGGCACGTTCAACGGCTATACAACGGGAACTCCGCTGACCGTCCTCATCCCGAATACAAACACGAGGAGCTCGGATTACGATTCCCTGCTCTCGGTTCCGCGCCCCGGACACGCGGACTACACCGCCGCATGCAAATACCACGGATTTCAGGATCCGCGCGGCGGCGGTCACTTCTCGGGCAGGATAACGGCCGCACTCGTTGCGGCGGGAGCAATACTGTCATACCCCCTCAGAGAAAAAGGAATAATAATCGGGACGCATATAAGCCGCCTCGGAGGAATATGCGACCGCGGATTTTCCGATTTTGAAAGCGATATAACCGCGCTTGGTGGACTTGCATTCCCCGTGCTCGACAGCAGCGCTGCGGAAAATATGATCCGCGTAATAGAGGATGCCGCCGCGTGCGGCGACAGTGTCGGCGGCGTTTTGGAGAGTGCGATCGTCGGCGTTCCGTCCGGGGTGGGCGAGCCGTGGTTCGACAGCGCGGAAAGCATGCTGGCACACATACTGTTCTCGATCCCCGGCGTAAAGGGAGTCGAGTTCGGTGCGGGCTTTGCCATCTCGGATATGCACGGAAGCGAGGCGAACGACGCCTTCCGCACCGACGGCAAAACGGTATACACAAGCACAAATCACAACGGCGGCATAAACGGCGGAATTACGAACGGGATGCCCGTGCTCTTCCGCACGGCAATAAAGCCCACACCGTCCATATACAAGCAACAGGACTCCGTCGATCTCGGGCAAATGAAGAACACCGAGCTTGCTATAAAGGGACGTCACGATCCTGCGATCGTGCACAGAGCTGCGGCGGTGGTCGATGCCGCAGCGGCGATAGCCGTTGCGGACATGCTCGCGCAGAGGTACGGAACAGACTTTTTGGCCGATACGGGAAAATAAGAAGGAGGGACGCCCTTTGGAATACGGTTGCATAGGAGAAAAGCTCGGGCACAGCTTTTCAAAGGAAATACACAACGCACTCGCGGATTATGAATATGAGCTTTGCGAGGTACCGCGCGACGGACTTGACTCCTTCATGCGCTGCGCCGACTTCAAGGCGATCAATGTTACTATTCCCTATAAGGAGGCGGTGATCCCCTACCTTTATAAGATCGATGCATCGGCCGCCGAAATAGGAGCGGTGAACACGGTAGTCAACAGAAACGGGCGCCTGTTCGGATACAATACGGATTTTTACGGGATGACACGCCTCATCGCTCATGCCGGAATAGATCCGACCGGGAAAAAGGTCGCGATACTCGGCAGCGGCGGCACATCAAAAACGGCCCACGCCGTTGCGAGAAGCCTCGGCGCCTCCGAAATAATCAAGGTGTCAAGAAGCGGAAAGAACGGCACGGCGACATATAAGGAGCTGTACGAAAAGCACGCCGATACTCAGATCATCATCAACACCACACCCGTCGGCATGTATCCGAGCATTTTCGACTCTGCTGCGGACACGGCACGCTTCCCCGACCTTTGCGGCTTTGTCGATGCCGTATACAATCCGTTGCGCACGGCGGCGGTGCTTCGGGCGAAGGAGCGCGGCATAAGCGCCGAGGGCGGACTTTATATGCTTACGGCGCAGGCCGTGCGAGCCTCGGAGATCTTCCTCGATACAAAATATTCCGAATCGGAATGCGACAGAATATTCGATAAGATCACGAAGGAAAAAGAGAACATAGTCCTGATCGGTATGCCCTCCTCCGGCAAAAGCACTGTCGGCCGCCTGCTGGCAGATGAGCTCGGACGCGATTTTTACGACACGGACGCGACCGTCGAGCAAAAAATAAATATGAGCATTGCCGAATATTTTTCGAGCTTCGGCGAGGAGGCATTCCGCAAAGAGGAGTCGGAGGCGGTAAGAGAAATATGTAAGAGCACCTCCTCCGTAATTTCGACCGGCGGCGGCGCCGTGCTCAAACCCGAGAACATTCATAATCTGAAAAAGAACGGAAGGCTGTTCTTTATAGACCGTCCGCTCAATGACCTTATGCCCTCGGATGATCGACCGCTGGCTCGCGATAAAGACGCGATAGTCAGAAGGTACAACGAACGGTACGAAATATACAGAGCCGCGGCAGATGTGATAATTCCGGCGGAGTGCGATGCCGCCGAGGTTGCGGAAAGGATATTAAAGCACAGATGAAGCTATATATAATCAACGGACCGAACTTGAACATGCTCGGCATACGCGAGCCGAATCATTACGGGAAAACGAGCTATGACGAGCTCGTGGCCATCATCGGGGAGCATTGCCGCTGTGCGGGCGCGGAGCCCGTCTTCTTCCAATCGAATCACGAGGGAGATCTGGTAGATAAGATACAGGAGGCCTATTTCACGGGGGCAGACGGCATCGTCATCAATCCCGGCGCATACACGCACACGAGCATCGCGCTCTTGGATGCCGCGAAGGCTGTCGCACTACCGCTTGCTGAGGTGCACATCTCCAAGGTCGATGAGCGCGAGGACTTCCGTCGGCAAAGCTACATTAGGGCGGCGGCGGTTAAGACCGTTTCCGGCCACGGGATCGACGGCTACAAGGAAGCGATAGACTTCCTTATCAAATATATCAAAAGCGAAAAACAAAAATGAGAATAAGAATAGATAAAGGACGCGCGCAAGGAAGGATCAAGGTGCCGCCGTCAAAAAGCATGGCACACAGAATGCTGATATGCGCCGCAATATGCGACGGAGTTAGCACGGTGAGAGGAATTTCAAGCTGTGAGGACGTTAAGGCCACGATCGATTGCCTCCGCGCACTCGGAATCAAAATAGAACTGAACGGAGACGACGCGCGTGTGTTCGGCAAGAGCTTTGCCGATGCCGCACCGAGCGGAACGCTCGAATGCAGAGAAAGCGGAAGCACGCTTCGCTTCTTCATCCCCATTGCCCTGCTCTCGGGCAAAACGGTAATGTTCAGAGGTGCGGAGGGATTGATGAGCCGCCCCATGAGCGTTTACGAGGAGCTGTGCCGAGAGAGAGGAATGACCTTCATCGCGGACGGGAGCACCATCACCGTCAAGGGACCGCTTACGGGAGGAGATTTTTCCGTTGTCGGCAATATAAGCAGTCAGTTCATCAGCGGCCTCCTCTTTGCCCTGCCCTGCGCGAAGAACGACAGCACGATAAGAATAACGCCGCCGATAGAGAGCCGCTCGTACATTGATCTGACGCTTGAGGCACTGCACATGTTCGGGATTCGGGCACAGTGGCAGGACGATCACACCATATTCATTCCCGGCGGGCAAAGACCGCGCGCTCGCGATGTCGAGGTGGAGGGTGACTATTCCGGAGCTGTATTTCTCGACGCGCTGAACTGCTTCGGCGCAGATGTAGAGCTCGAGGGGCTTAACGAAAACAGCATACAGGGCGACAGAGTATACAAAAAATACTTCGAGATGCTCAAGAACGGGATCCCCGCGATTCATATAGGCGACTGTCCCGACCTCGGCCCCATACTTTTCGCCGTGGCAACGGCAAGCTTCGGCGGAATATTCGACGGAACGCGTCGACTGAAAATCAAAGAAAGCGACCGCGCATCGTCCATGGCGGCTGAGCTGCAAAAATTCGGAGCCTCGGTCAAGGTCTATGACGACACGGTGATCGTTTATCCGACGGAGTTTCACGCTCCGAGCGCCGTCCTCCACGGGCACAACGACCACAGGATCGTTATGTCGCTTGCAATACTGCTCTGCCTGACCGGCGGAGAGATAGACGGCGCTGAGGCGGTAAGCAAAAGCTATCCCGATTTCTTTAAACATTTATCCATGCTTGGAATTAAGGTAACCGAACTATGAGATTCGATAAAGATTCAAACATACTTATAATAGGACTCGGCGTTATAGGCGGAAGCTATGCCGCCGCGCTGACCGAAAAGGGATATAAGGTCGATTGCATCACCTTGGAGCGCGAGAGCATCGAATATGCCAAGGCGCGCGGAATGATAAGATACGGAACGACCGAGGTAGAAGAAGACCTGGTCAAGGGCGCGGATCTGATAATATTCGCGATATATCCCGCCGCCTTTGTCGACTGGGTGAGGAAATATCGCCACCTCTTCAAAAAAGGCTCTTGGATTACGGATGTTACTGGCGTGAAGGGCTCGGTGGTATATAGGGTCGAGGAGCTCATGCCCGACGGGGTCGAGTTCATATCCGCGCACCCCATGGCGGGACGCGAGCAAAGCGGCGTAGAATTCAGCGATCCGAGCGTCTTTAAGGGCGCGAACTACATAGTAACACCTACGGAAAAAAGCTCGCCCGAGGCAATAGAGCTGTGCAAGAGGCTCGGGCAGGAGCTCGGATTTTTGAGAATATCGGAGCTCTCACCGAGGGAGCACGACGTTATGATCGGATTTCTCTCCCAGCTCACGCACTGTATTGCCGTCTCGCTGATGAATTGCAATACCGCGGAGGGGCTCGAAAAATACACGGGCGACTCATTCAGAGATCTTACACGTATCGCAAAGATAAACGACAAGATGTGGACAGAGCTCTTCATCAGCAACAAGGACGCGCTGATATATCAGATGGACACCTTCATCAAGGAATTCTCCGACTTCAGATGGCTGATTGCAAACGAGAACAGAGACGAAATGCGTGAAAAAATGCGCGCATCGACCGAAAGACGAAAGCTGTTTGACAAACCCAAATCATAATAAACAATAAAAAGAAAGGAAACGAAAAAATGAACAAGAACATGATTTTTTACAGAAAGCTGCCTATTCCGCAGGAAATAAAGGCGCAGTTTCCTCTTACCGCCGAGGTGGCAAGAACAAGGGACGGCAAGGTCGATGAGATAAGCAAGATATTCCGCGGCGAGGATGACCGCCTCATACTCGTGATCGGTCCCTGCTCCGCAGACAGAGAGGATGCGGTCCTCGACTATATTTACAGACTTCGCGGGGTTCAGGAAAAGGTCAAGGACAAGATCATGATCGTTCCGAGGATCTATACGAACAAGCCGCGCACGACCGGCGAGGGATACAAGGGCATGCTCCATCAGCCCGACCCCAATTCGGAGCCGGATATGCTCAAGGGCATCGTCGCCATAAGAAAGCTGCACATGCGTGCCATTGCCGAAACGGGCTTCGGCTGTGCGGACGAAATGCTCTACCCCGAGAATTACAAATATCTTTCCGACCTTCTCACCTATGTTGCCGTCGGCGCACGCTCGAGTGAGGATCAGCAGCACAGACTTACCGCCAGCGGAATAGACGTCCCTGTCGGCATGAAGAACCCTACGAGCGGCGACATCTCTGTCATGATGAATTCGGTCAAGGCGGCGCAGAGCTCCCATATATTCTGTTACAGAGGCTGGGAGGCAAAAACGCTCGGAAATCCGCTCGCGCATGCGATACTCAGAGGATATGTGGACAAGCACGGACAGACTCACGCCAATTACCATTACGAGGATCTTTACATGCTGTATGAGGAATATCTTAAAGCGGGACTTGCAAATCCCGCTGTGATAGTTGATACGAATCACGCGAATTCCGGAAAGAAATATCTTGAGCAGCCGAGGATCGCAAAGGAAATATTGCACAGTTGCCGCCACTCCGCGGAAATAAAGAGCATAGTTAAGGGACTTATGATAGAGAGCTATCTCGAGGACGGAAGACAAAAGATCTCCGCAGATGAGGTATACGGAAGATCGATAACCGACCCCTGCCTCGGATGGGAAAAAACGGAGCGCCTGATCTACGATCTCGCGGACGTGCTTTAATAATAATTAAACAGTTTATAAAAAGGCGCACAGCCGAACCGATCCGAAATCGGGACGAATGTGCGTCATTTTTTATTTTTTCTCCGCTCAGACGCGCCCTCACCGTTTTCGGGGCGCGCGGCGTGTATACTCCTAATTTTCATACAAGCATTGACGCATCATCACAATGACACTCTGATTATTTCATCAAGATGAGATGAGCAAGCATGCGAAAGATTATGCTGAAGGATGATCGCCCGCGTTTCACAATGGAATTTATACAGGGCGTTCTGCTTGCCTTTTTCGGTTTTCAGTCCGGCGGCGTGCTTTTTGCATTTTGCAAACGCACGGTCGATAGCTTGACAGAAAATAACGGTCTTGTTGCTTTCCAAAGAAGCAAGAACGGAAGAAATCGGGACACCGAAATCCACGCCGTAATAATCAAAATCAGCCTGCGGCCGCTTTTGCATTTCCGAAAGTTTGGAAACAAGAAAGTCATACCGCCGGGCGACAGTTTCAAGGTTTGCGGAATTGTTTATAAGCTCTTGACAATCCCTCACGATTTCAGCATCGCGGCGGAGGTCAGAGCCAAGAGGCATACCCCGCCCTGCTTTCTTTTTGCGGACTATAAGCCACACAACGAGGGCGACCAAAGCAATCACCGCAACGGCGATGAGGACATAAGGAAAGACAAAGCAGACGACGAGAAGGGCAAAAATCATCAATAACAGTTTGAACGCGCTCATCCCACAGCCTGCCGCTTCCCTTCCGGCTTTACCCGCACCGCGAATAGCTCGATAGGTAAAATAACGCTTCAAAAAGCCTGTATGTTTCGACATTGAAAGCACCTCCTAAAAGCCTAATAATTAACCGCCATTTATTATAGCACATTCCGAGAAAATAATCAAGATACTTCTCGGAAAACGAGGACATCAAGCAAGCACGGTGCAAGCGACAATATCAAAAAGATCCCCCGCCGTTTTACAACAGCGGGGGAAAATAAAATCAAAATACCGTTAAAATTAACTTTACGGAAACGGGATCACCGTCTCGATCTCATTCGCCGTAGCGCTCATGAAGAAAATGCTTCATTACCTTTACGGCAAAGGCAGCCTCCTCATATTCGAAATCGGCGCCGAAGTGAGTGAGCACGATCTCCATATTGTAATTTCCGTTATAGCCGATCTCGTCAAGAGCGGCAAAGGTGTCCGCCCAGTCGACCGTTCCGGTCATCGGAATCTTATGCTGATCGGTGAAGGTGTCATTGTCGTTCAAATGCAGAACCTGTATTTTATTTCCGAGCATACGGATCGCATCTGCGACCTTGGGGTTCCCGTTAAAGCGAGTTGCCTTGTTCGTGTGCCCCGTATCCATGCAGACGCAAAAGTAATCGGCAAGGTCGTCGACCGCCGCAACGCTTTCGAATGCTTTTATGAATTCATTCATATTTCCGAAGAAATCGCAAGCATTCAAGCCCGTCGCATCACCGAATGTTTCGGTGGCGATCTTGACTCCGTACTGCTTCGCAAAAGGCAAAATACCGGTAAACATATCGTAATTTATGCGATGCATCAATGCGGGGTCGGCGTCCGTGCCCATATGAATTGTGGACACCGTGTGCATAACGCAATACGGAGCGCCGAGCAACGAGGTTGCAAGGCAATCGAGGCGGGCATTGTGAAGCACGGCGGCGTCATGCTCCGGATCGTTTCTGAATCCGTTGATCCTGCCGTGGGTCTGCCCGATCTCGATACCGATCTCATCGGCATAGGAACGAATGGCGCGCATCTCCGCCGCGACAGCGTCATCGCCGCGAAGATAAAGTCCACCGTCATAATAAAGAAGAGAAAAATCTACGGCGTCCGCACCCATTTTCTTTGCCAATGCAAGTGCTTCCCTGTCTCCGTATTTTGCCTGCAGCTCATCAATGCAGATACTGACCTTGCGCGCCATTTTACAAACCTCCGTTATAAATCAATCATCTTTTTTCCGAAAAGCAAATATTTATCAAGCGATATTATCCGACAAGACCGGAGCGCTCGATACCCTGAACAAGATACTTCTGGCAGAACAGATACATAATGATGAGGGGAGCGATGATCATCAGTCCCGCGGTGTTCTTAATAACACTCTCATAAAGCTTCCATCCCGCGAAGTTCTCCGCCCTAAGGGATTCGGGAACCTGCTTGATAATGTCGGGCATCAGGTAAACGCCCTCGCCGGTTTGCGCCGTTGCAAAGAACATATTGTGATAGAACTGATCCGTCCACTGCCAAGAGAAGGAGAAGAGGAATACGGTTATCATCATCGGCACGGCAAGCGGTATAATTATCTTGAAGAAGGTGCGGAACACGCCGGAGCCGTCAACGTACGCGGACTCCTCGAGCTCATCGGGCACGCCCTTAAAGAACTGACGCAAAAGATAAATGTAAAGACCGTTCTTGAATGCAAGTCCGAACACCGAGAAAATGTAATACGGGATCAAGGTGTTCTGAATAGAGACCTGATTTATTTCCGGATTTATCAGCTTTGCTATGCTACCGATAATTCCGTTGTATCCGAACATAAACTCCCATGACTTGGGTTGCATTATATCGACGTCGGAGAGCCACATCTGAATGGAGAGGCTGAGCGTCTGGTGCGGAACTATCATGGTGAAGACAACGAGCGCCATTACGATCTTATTGCCCTTGAACTTGAACTTTGCAAGACCGTATCCTACAAGACAAGCGACGAACGTCTGAATGAGCGCAACGCTCAAGGAGAGGAGCGCGGTGTTGAGAAGTGCGACAAAATACTGGTTTTCGGTTATCAGATATTTATACTGATCCAGCGTAAAGTTCTTTGCGATAAGAGAAACCGTCGGATTTACGACGTCCTCCTTTGACATAAAGGAGCCGGCAATCTTTGAGATGAAGGGGAAAATAATTACGAACGAAACACCCATCATGAGCACGAATCGGAATATATTTACCAAGATCCTTATCCATGTGTTATAGGTCTTCGCCTTTGATTTGATCCTGTCCTTAAAGGAAAGCTTGCCCTCGTAATCAACGTGGATCTTATTTTTTGTTTCTTTTTTCACGAAAGTCTGTTGAGAATCCATATCGATTACCTCCTTAATCCCTTCTCTGATAGAATATGAACGACGACATAATTGCTCCGACGAGAACTATGATGAGAATTACGCACAGGAAATATATCCAGTACATTGCAGATCCCTGACCGTAATTTCGTCCTATTTCTCCGGAAATATACGACATCGTCACATTCGAGCTTCGTGTGAAGGAGTCGATTACCGTATACACGGCATTAACCAAGATCATCGGTGAGATCATCGGGAAGGTGACCTTCCAGAATGTTTCCCATCCCGTTGCGCCGTCTATTTTGCAGGCCTCATAGATCTGAGGTGAGATAGACTGGAGTCCGGCAAGGAATATAAGCATCTGTACACCGGAGTAGTTGATTATATTGTAAATATTGTTTACAAGGTCAACAACGTATGTAACAAGCTCAACTCCGACCTTCATGTTCGAGAGCAGCGCCTCGACATCGAGCACGGAAATGATCTGGCTCGCTCCGCTCGACGTCTGCGAGGAGGAGCTGGCGGCAGATTCGACCGAATTCTGCGTTGCCTGTGTTGCGGCGGTGCCGAGGCCCTCCATGATACCCGTTGCGATAATAACGGGCACGAAGAAGATCGCACGGAATGCCGCCCTGCCCACCATCTTCTGGTTAAGAACGACCGCTATGAAAAGCGCAAAGATAATTATTGCGGGAACCTCGAATATAAGGTTCTGCAGTCCGGCCAAAAGCTTTGTAACGAAGTCGGGAGATGTGGTGAACGCGTACTTATAATGGTCGAAGCCGACAAACTCAAGCACACGCTCGGGAACGCCCGAATCGTTATTCCAGCCGAAATTCGAAAAGCTGTACGTTATCGAGTCGATCAATATCGGAAGATAAACAAAGAGTATTCCGAGAAGGAACGGCAGGACAAATAAGTATCCTGCCCTCGCCTTCTTTGCATCGAGGGACGCATTGCGGTGTCTTTTCGGTAATTTTAATGTTTGATTATTCTGATTACTCATTTCGTCCCTCCTCATTTAATAGCCATAAAGCCGTACTTGGGAAGTATGAATGATTCAACGCCTTCGATATTTACTATTATGTCATAGATATTGTAGTTCAAAACAAAGACGGCCTCATCACCTGTTTTTGCATTTCTGTACGTTACCATTACGACATTATAGTTATCTACGGTATAATCCGTCGTTACATAATCGAACGTCTGAGTCGAATATGAATTCGTCACGTAATTATACTCGGAGGTATAGGAATCAAGCACACTGAATGTGAATACCGTCGGATCGTCCGAGGGAGCGGGATAAAGCTCCTCGTTGAATTCCGTCTCAAGGACCTCAAGATATGCTCTTATAGAATCCTTGATCTCATTTGCGAACTCATCCGTAAGCTGGATGTTGTTTTCGAGCTTGAGAAGCTCTACGGCTGTGTCAACCAAGGCATCGATGTCGATATCGACCTGAACACCCTTGCCGAACTGGCCGTTGTTCATAAGATCATCGAACTCTTCGTCGAATCTCGCATCGATCTGCGCACGTACGTTATCGACAAATTCCTGAACGAGAAGCGTGTATGCCTTCTTTCTTTCGGTCTCGTTGATTACGCGCTCAACCTTAAGTATTCTGTGGTCGACTATCTCATAGGACTGAAGATCGCCGATTGCCGCATTTATGGTGGCATAATGCTCAACGATCTTTTCAAACCAGTTGACATAGCTTACACCGTAATACTTGTTAAGATTCTCATCCTCCTTCATCTTTTCCGTGTTCTGATAGCAAAGGATGTAATAAATGGATGCACCGCTTTCGATCGAGCGAAGGAGATCGTAATCGGGGTCACCGGAATAGTTCATGGCATTGCCCGTATAGCTTACGTAGCCGTGAAGGACCATTCCGAAGAAAGGAACCGTATAAGAGGAGTCGAGCAAGTGGCTCGAGTCGATATACGCGTCAATAATATGCGAAGCATACTGAACCGAATATGCATTTCCCTTGTTGACCATGATATCGTATCCGTCGTTACGCATAGAACTCAGCACATCGGAGATATATGCGGTTGCTTCGTCACGGTTAATGGGATTTTCATCATCGAAGTTAGAGTTGACATCCGATCCGAGCGTGGAAACGGAAATGCTCTTGATATTGAAGCTTGAGAAATCCTTGTTGAACTTTGTGTAAAGCTCAGCAAGCGCATCTGCGGAAACAACGCTTGTGACAATTCCCTCATATGTATGAGTTACGGAATTGTAAAGCTGCTTTGTCGCATAGCGGTTGTCTATAAGCTTGGAAGATATCTTGTTTGCGGAGATACCGTCAAACATAGATGTGTTAGAGATATAAAGGAAATCGAACTCGGGATAAATACCGAGGTTGGCGCCGGTGTTGGATGCATAGACCTCATCGGAGTACTGAAGCAGCGCCTCGAATCCTTCCTTGCCGCCGACGACCTTATCCCACTTCACCTTTGACGGATAGGTATATTCCATACCGCCGTTGGCAAAGCCGGTAAGTCTGAAATTGACATTTGTGATATTCTGGATCTTGCTCTCAAGCGCGAGATACTCGTTTGCCTTCTGCAAATACATGCTCTTAAGCTCGAGATCCTTTTCCTCTGCATCGGCCTTGGCCTTATATTCGAGAGCCTTCTTGTGGATTACGTCCTTCGCGGAGGCGAACTCGTCATACATCGTGCGTATGTTATCAAATGTCGTGAGCTCCATGGAGACCTCTACGGGGAACGACATGATCTTCTTCGTTACCTCCATAGAGCCGAATGCCTCGACATAAAGCGGAAGATCGTTTCCGACCTCGGCAATGGCATTGATGCTTCCGTTGCTTACCAGATACTCGCGGTAGCACTGCGCCATACCTACGTACGACGCGTCATAGCCGCTGTAAGAGTAAGCCGAGCGGAGCTTTTCATCGGAGAGCATGGTATATCTGGTCTTATAAGAACCGTTATACTTAGACTCGGAAACCATCTTATATTCCTCGAGTCCGCTGACCGATATCGTCTTTGAAAGATCGTACTCATCGGACGGATACGGCTGATAGGTCGCATACGAAAGCGCAAGCTTCTTGTTTATATCAAGCTCTGCATAAAGAGTTGCAAGAGCCGCACCCTCCTCGATAACAGCGAAGAATCCGTTGTTCAACGTGTCCGTTCCCGTAAGAGCCTTTGTCGTCTCATCGGTGTTCTCGGTATAAACTATACCGTAAACGGGCATCGTGATCTGCTCCCTGTAGTCACCGACAATGCTGTATATATCGGAATAAGCGTGGTCGATACCGTAAACCGAGGCGTGGTTGTTGACCTTTGTGCTGAAATCCTTAAATGCTATTACCGTACCGCTGCCGTCGGGATAGAAGATATATCCGCTCTTCTCGTTATTGTAATCGACCGCATTAAGTGCGCCTGTTCCGAAGTACTTAAGAGGCGTGATCGTTCCGAGAATGTATGACGACTCATCAAAGGAGATCGAGTTTGCCGGAAGAGTTACGCACAGCGAGCCGTCAGAATTAAATGTATACTCGAGCGCGCATCTGAATACCGGCTTTCCCTTATATACGTGAGTAT
>CAZQII010000004.1:0-45455 GCA_964593825.1 uncultured Ruminococcus sp. | reverse complement strand
GAGATTGCAAGCTGAGTTATGCCCTCCCCGACCATGTATTCCGTCATCGTGTTCGTTATTTCGGGCGGATTGACAAGATAGCGCGAGGGAATGTGAAGATCTCCGTCGTATTCGAGCATGCCGGCATAAAGAACGCTCGGCACTCTCTTTCTGTCGAATTTATCGAAATCGGCACCCGCCTCAAACGCCTTCGATATCTCGATGGAGCGGTCGCCGCGGAAGTTGAAGAATATAACGCTGTCGCCGTCGTTGACCGTGCCGACGGGGGTGCCGTCCTTTGCGATAACGAACGGAGGAAGATCCTGGTCTATGACCTTAAACTCGTTTCTGTATGCGGTGATGGCCTCCTCAGCACTTGCGAACTGTCTGCCCTCGCCGAGGACGTGAGTGCACCAGCCCTTTTCGACCATCTGCCAGTTTGCCTCATATCTGTCCATCGTAATCTGCATGCGTCCGCCGCCAGAGGCGATCATAATGTCAAAATCATCGGAGCGGAGCGTGTCCAAATATTCCTCAAACGGGCATACATAATCAAGCGCGCTGGTCTCGCCGACATCTCTGCCGTCAAGAAGAATGTGCACTCTGACTCTGCCGACTCCGTCACGCTTTGCGGCCTCTATAAGTGCCTTGAGATGATTTATATGAGAATGAACGTTTCCGTCGGAGAAGAGTCCGAGGAAATGAAGCGTGGACTTATTCGCCTTCACTCCGTCAATCAGGGTGCGCCACGTCTCGGATGCGAAGATCTTGCCGGTTTCAATGGACTGTGAAACAAGCTTTGCGCCCTGGGCAAATACCTGACCGGAGCCGAGAGCGTTATGTCCGACCTCGGAGTTACCCATGTCGTCGTCGCCGGGGAGTCCCACTGCGGTGCCGTGCGCCTTTATCGAAAGCGTCGGATAATCCTTCATCAATCTGTCAAGGGTCGGTGTGTTTGCGGCGGCAACTGCGTTTGCGCCGTTGTTCGGAGCTATGCCGACTCCGTCCATCACTATTGTAAGAAGCGGTCCCTCGACGCCGTCAAATCTCGATGATCTTTTAAGATGTGCCATTTGTTTTTACCTTTCTGCTTTGAATTATGTTTTTAATTTTTATTATAAATCAGCATCTTTAATGTATTTATAACCGTTTTCGGTAATAAATTTCTTTCTTTCCTGAAGAGAATCTCCGAGCAGAACATCGAACATTCTCGCCGTCATTTCGGCGTCCGTCGGCGTTACCGCAATAAGGCGGCGCGTCTGTGGGCACATGGTCGTGCGCCACATCATGTCCGGCTCATTTTCGCCGAGTCCCTTGGATCTCTGAAGGGTGTATTTTTTGCCTCCGAGGCGCGAGAGTATATCTGCCTTTTCCTTTTCGTCGTAGGCGAAATAAGTTTCCCCGCCGGAGTTGATCTCATAGAGCGGCGATTCCGCGATGAATATCTTCCCTTTTTCTATAAGAGTGGGGAGCAATCGGCAGAACATCGTCAAAAGAAGCGTCCTTATATGGAAGCCGTCCTCGTCCGCATCCGTGCAGATTATTATTTTGTTCCACTTCAATGCATTGTAATCGAAGGCGGAGACATCGGATTTTTTGGTCTTCACCTCAACGCCGCAGCCGATGACCTTCAAAAGATCGATGATGATGTCGCTCGAGAAGATCTTGTCATACGAGCTCTTCATGCAGTTGAGGGTCTTTCCTCTGATAGGTATTATCGCCTGAAAATCGGCATTTCTTCCGAGCTTACAGCTCGACATTGCCGAATCTCCCTCAACGATATAAACCTCGCGGAGCTCGGGATCCTTGGATCTGCACGGGACGAATTTTTCGACCCTGTTTGAAATGTCCATCGCGTTTCCCGCGAGCTTCTTTTTTATATCTATCTTTGTCTTTTCCGCCGTCTCTCTCGCCCTCATGTTAACGAGGACCTGATTGATTATCGTTGCCGCCGCGCTTTGATTCTCCGTCAGATAGATGTCAAGATTCGTTTTTATAAACTCGGTAAGCGCCTTCTGGATAAAGGCATTCGTGATCGCCTTCTTGGTCTGGTTCTCGTACGAGGTCTGCGTCGAGGCGGAATTGACTATAACGGCGAGGTTGTCCGCAATGTCGGCAAATCCGATCTTGGACTCGCCGCGCGCATACTTGTTCTGCGCCTTGATGTGCTTATCGATGGCATAGGCGAATGCGCTTTTCACGGCCTTGTCCGGTGCACCGCCGTACTCGAGGAAGGACGAGTTGTGATAATACTCCGCCATTCCGGATTTGGCAAAGCAAAACGTGACCTCCGCCTTAAGCTTGTAATCCTTCATGTCCTCGCGGTCGCGGCCCTTTGTTTCGATGCGCCATATGACGGGCTGAGTCATCGCTATGCCCTCGGTGATCTCGGCGATATAATCCTGAACACCGTTTGCGTAATAGAATTCCTGCTTTTCGAACTTGCCCTTTTCCCTCTCGACCTCGAGATGAAAATGTATGCCCGCGTTTACAAACGCCTGACGTCTGAGCGTTGCCGCAAGGAAATCCTCGGGAATGTTTATCTCCTTAAAGACCTTAAGATCCGGGAGCCATCTTATAACGGTTCCGCGCTTCTTCATGCCCGGTGTTATATCGGATACAGCGAGAGTGCCGACCGGCTCTCCTGACTTGAAATTCATCTCGGACAGCGTTTTTCCGTTATACGATCTTACGTTCATATATTCGGAGGAATACTGAGTCGCGGTCGCGCCGAGTCCGTTAAGACCGAGAGAAAACTCATATGCCGAGTTGCCGTCGTTGTTATCGTATTTTCCGCCTGCGTAAAGCTCGCAGAAAACGAGCTCCCAGTTCCATCTTTTTTCCTTCTCGTTATATCCGAGCGGCACTCCTCTGCCGAAGTCCTCGACCTCTATGGAGCAGTCCGAATATTTTTTCACTATGATCTTATCGCCGTAGCCCTCGCGCGCCTCATCGACCGCGTTTGCGAGTATTTCGATAAAAGAATGCTGACAGCCGATGAGATCGTCGGAGCCGAAAATGACCGCCGGTCTTTTTCTCACTCTGTCCGCGCCCTTAAGGCTTTTTATGCTTTGGTTATCGTATTCTCCTTTTTTTGCAGTCCTCGCAGCCATTTTTTCCTCCGTTTCGGGCTTCGTTTATTTTTTCCTTAAATTTGATTATATCACAAGTTTTTTTATTTGTCAAGGATGAGAAGGTGCGCTTTTGCGACAATGGACGCCGACGCAGAGCGAAAGCTCGGCGCGTTGTTTTTTTCGTGGGATCTTACCCGAAAATTAATATTTTTTCTACTTGCATTTTCCCCTTGCTTGTTGTATAATAAAATCAATTATTGTTGACATTTGATTGAAAAACAGTTGAATTTGTCTTGCTATAATTAAAAATAATGTAAGTTTATTTTTAATTCGTCGGAGGATGTTATGTTTAAAGTGTTGATTGCAGAGGATGACAGAGAGCTCAGAAGAATGTTCGAGCGCGTCCTCACAAAGGACGGCTACGCCGTTACGGGTGTGTCAAACGGAAAAGAGGCGCTCGATTCCTTGGACGAAAGCTATTATGACGTGATCATCTCCGATATAATGATGCCGGTCATGGACGGGCACGAGCTGGTGCGCAGCCTGCGCGAGGCGGGATACACCACCCCTGTGCTTATGATAACCGCGAAGGACGCCTTTGACGAAATGGAGCGCGGATTCATGTCGGGGAGCGACGATTATATGATAAAGCCGATAAACATAAAGGAGCTCGTGCTCCGCGTCGGTGCCCTGCTCCGTCGGGCAAAAATGGTCAGCGAGAGGCGGCAGACGATCGGCTCCACGGTCCTTGACTGCGACTCCCTCACGGTCACGACAGAGGAAGGCAGCCTTGTTCTGGCGCAAAAGGAATTCATGCTTCTTTACAAGATGGCGGCATACCCGGGAAAAATATTTACAAGGCAGCAGCTTATGGATGACATATGGGGCTACTCATCGGATGCGGACACGCACACGGTGGACGTCCACATAGGTCGACTGCGCGAGAAGTTTGGAAACAGCACAGACTTTAAGATCGTTACCATGCGCGGAATAGGCTACAAGGTAGTTAAGCTATGAAGAAACCTAATATATCGACTGAAAATTTAAAAATATCAACGGAAAATCTGAAGAGAAAATTCGGAATAAGCTGGTATCTGTCCTTCCTTTTGGCAGGCGAATTCTTTATTGCGTTCGCGGTTGCGACCTTCCTGTCATATCAGTTTTCGGATATATTCCAAAAGCTCCTGAAGATCCCGACGACCGCGTGGATACTCATCTTCGGTCTGACGATAGTCGTCACGTTCTCGTTCACGCTGAATAAGGTCTTTCTCTCCCCCATCAGAAAGCTCGACGAGTCTATGGAGGAGGTCACGAAGGGCAACTTCGCCGTCAGGCTCGAGGAAACATCGCACTACCGCGATGTGGAGCACATATACAGGAATTTCAACCTCATGACGCGTGAGCTCGAGGCGAACGAAATGCTCAAATCGGATTTCATCTCAAATGTCTCGCACGAGATCAAAACTCCGATAACCGCAATAGAGGGCTACGCGATGCTCCTACAGGATTCGGACGAGGAGGACAGAGCAAAATGCATCGAGAAAATACTCCTTAATACCAACCGCCTCTCCGAGCTTGTCGGAAACATTCTCCTGCTCTCAAAGCTGGACAATCAAAATATAAAGGCGAAGGCCGAGGTGTTCAGCCTCGACGAGCAGATAAGACAGACCATACTGATGCTCGAGCCGAAATGGACGCAGAAGAACGTGGAGTTCGACGTGGAGCTCGACAATATCGCATACAACGGCAATGCCGGGATCATAATGCACGTATGGTACAATCTGATCGACAACGCAATAAAGTTTTCACCAGAATCGGGGACCGTGAGGATCACGCTGAAGAAGGAGGACCGCGAGATAATATTCAATGTCGACGACAGCGGCCCCGGGATCGACAGCGCCCTTAAAAAAAGAATATTCGACAAATTCTATCAGTGCGACAGCTCGCATAAGAGCGAGGGCAACGGCTTGGGGCTCTCGCTCGTCAAGCGCATCCTCGATATTTACGACGGAAGCGCAAGCACGGAAAACCTCCCCAAGGGGGGCTGCCGCTTCACTGTCAGGATGCCGATACAGTAAGCCGAGATAAACCACCTTGAAAGATTATTACCCGACTTTTTTCAACAAAAGTTGATTTTTATTTGACGGACAATTGAAGTAAATATTTATAATTTATGAATAGGATCGAGATTTTCAGGCTCGAAATAAGTTTAATAAAAAGAGGGATAATGCAATGAGAAAGGTTCAGATCTTAACAGATTCATGCTCGGATCTTCCGGGTGATCTCCTTGTAAAATACGATATCGACTATGCGAAGATGATGACGGTATATAATGAAAAGGAGACTCCGGCGGAATTAACATGGACGCGCGAGGAGGCACATGCGCTTTACGAAATAATGCGCGGCGGCTCGCGAGTTCTTACTACACAGGTGCCGCCCGACGAATTCGTCCGCGTGTTTGAAAAGCACCTCTCGGACGGAAAGGATATTGTGTACGTCGGATGCTCGCTCAAGCAGTCCGGCTCCGTCAACACGGGTGCAAACGTGGCAAAGAAGGTGCTCGAGAAATACGAGGGCGCAAAGATCATATGCATCGACTCGAAGAACGCTTCGATCGGCGAGGGCATGCTTG
This sequence comes from uncultured Ruminococcus sp., assembly GCA_964593825.1. Taxonomy (GTDB): domain Bacteria; phylum Bacillota; class Clostridia; order Oscillospirales; family CAG-272; genus UBA1740. The sequence continues at coordinate 39,770 of CAZQII010000004.1, read as the reverse complement.
CGATAGAGGCGGCAAAGATGGCGCGCGACGGACTCGGCGCCGAGGAGATCGCCGACAGGATCGTCAAAATGCGCAAGGATGTCAACGAGTACGTGACCGTGCACTCGCTCAAGGCACTCCACAGATCGGGCAGAGTCAAGGGACCCGCCGCATTCTTCGGCAATCTGCTCGGCGTTAAGCCGATAATAATCTCCGACGTTGACGGCGAGCAAGCTGCCTTCAAAAAGGTTAAGGGCAGACGCACGTCGTTCGAGGAGATTGCAACGCTGCTCAAGGACAGCATCGTCGCACCAGAGGAGCAGACTGTTTACATAGTTCACGCAGACTGCACCGACGAGGAGGTAAGCGAGCTGACGGATATAGTAAAGAGGACTGTTCCCTGCAAGGATATTTGCGTGGGACTCATCGGCCCGATAATCGGCGCTTCGATAGGTCCTGACGCGGTCGGCGTATTTGCATTCGGAAAAACTGTTGACTTCAAGGTCGGTGAAAACTGATGGAAAACGAAAAGATAAACGGCACTCGATACGCGGAGATGCTCAAGGGCGGAACAGAGGTCCTTGAGCGCCACGCGCAGGAGGTAAACGACCTGAACGTCTTCCCGATACCGGACGGAGATACCGGAGAAAACATGCTTCTGACGATCAAGGGCGGCGCAACGAGCCCGACGGTGGGCGATGACCTGGCCGCAACGGCAAAAAGCATAGCCGACGGAATGCTCATGTCGGCAAGAGGAAATTCCGGTGTCATCCTCTCACAATTTTTCGACGGAATAAGCCACGGATTCGAAAGCACAAAGGAGGCCGACGAGCGCTCGCTCGAGGAGGCATTCAAGAAGGGCGTCGAATATGCATATCAATCCGTTTTAAACCCGACCGAGGGAACGATACTCACGGTCATAAGAGAGGCCACGCATTTCGCATGCTCGAAAAAGGCGAAGAGCCCCGAGGAGTTTCTCGATGCTTTTATAGAAGAGGCCAAGCGCTCGCTTGCAAGGACGCCGGATCTTCTTCCCGTCTTAAAGAAAGCGGGAGTCGTTGATTCCGGCGGAGCTGGAATCGTTTATATTGCCGAGGGAATGAAGCGCGCACTCGCTGGCGAGGACTTCGGCATGGCGGAGACATACAAAAGCACCGGCGGCAGCAAAATAGATTACGCCGCGTTCGGCGAGGACAGTGAGCTTACGTTCGGCTACTGCACGGAGCTTTTGATCCGCCTTCAAAACGCGAAGACCGATATAAAGAATTTCGATGCGGAGGCATTCGCGGATGAATTAAAGCACCTCGGCGATTCCGTCGTTACGGTAAAGAGGGACAGCGTTCTCAAGGTGCATGTGCATACGAAGAAGCCGCACGAGATTCTGGAATTTTGCCAAAGGTACGGCGAATTTCTTAATGTTAAGATCGAAAACATGTCACTGCAGCACAACAGCAATCTGATGACCGATGACGACGCGACCGAGGAAAAGACCGCCGAGGAGACGGCGCAGGAGCCGCTGCGCGAGATATGCACGGTCGCGGTGGCAAACGGAGAAGGTGTAATAAACGCATTCAAGGAAATGGGCGCGGACTTCGTAATAGACGGAGGACGTAGCATGAACCCCTCCGCCGAGGATTTTGTCCGCGCTTTTGAAAAAGCAAATGCAAAAGCTATTATCGTCTTCCCCAACAATTCGAACTCCGTCCTTGCGGCGAAGCAGGCGGCCAATCTCTACGGCCGTGCGGATATCAGGGTCATCGAGAGCCGCTCGATCGGAGAGGGATATGCGGCGCTGTCCATGCTGGACACCGAGGGCGGAGATATCGAATCGGCAGTCGAGGGCTGTCGGACGGCAATGAGGGATGTCTGCACCGCCGAGATATCAAAGTGCGTAAGAGACGCAGAGATGGACGGATTTTCGCTTCATGCGGGCGATCACATAGCAATAATCGACAAGCGCGTCGCTGCGGCATCGGACAGCGCGATAAAGACCTTTGCCGACGCATTGGATTCGCTTAATGCAAGAGAGCACGAGGTGCTCATCCTGATAAACGGACTCGGACTCGACAAGTCCGCCGCCGAGGAGATGTACGCTTACGTCGGGCGCGAATACCCCCACACGGAGCTGTTTATAATAGACGGCGGTCAGGATATCTACGACATGATCATCGTTGCGGAATGACCGACATATAGGCCAGACATCTTCTGCCGCATTTTTATCTTTCAAAACCAAAAAATCGGAGAAATTTATGACTTACATAATTTTTGCCGTTGCCGCGGTGTCGGCATATCTTGTTTCCGGCATCAATCCCGCCATAATTTTATCTAAGGCGGTATATAAAAAAGACATACGCGAATGCGGCAGCGGAAATCCTGGATTCACGAATTTCAAGCGTTGCTTCGGCTCGCTCGGATGGGTCGTCATGATCCTGGATCTCTTAAAATCGGCGCTCCCCTGCCTCATTTTCGGAATCGTTTTTGACAAAATGCTTCTCGGATGGCAGCTCGGCATCGCCTTCACCTGCGTATTTGCGATGCTCGGCCACGCATTCCCCGTTTGGTATGGATTTAAGGGCGGCAAGGGCTTCCTCGTCTGCCTTTCGGCCATGTGGTTTTTCCATCCGCTCGCCGGTCTTGCCGCAACGGCGGTAATGGTGATACTTTTGCTGACGGCGAAATACATGTCGCTCGCAACCATGGTCGGTCTTCTGTCCGCGCTGATTGTCATACCGTTCATCGGGATCGAGAGCGCGGCGGCATACGCGATGATGTGCGCATGCGTCGTCTTTATGATCGTCAGACACAGGAAGAACATCTTACGCCTGTTTAAAGGAACGGAATCCAAGTTCTACATATTTAAGAAAAAACAACCGTCGGACGGCGAAAACGCGGAAAAGGACCTCGCGGCGGTCTGACACGCCTACAAATCACTCAAAAGGAGTTTAATAAATGAAGCTTCTCATATGCTCGGACATACACGGAGATTCGGACAGTGCAAGGCAGATCCTTGCGGCATACGAAAGAGAGGGCGCCGATAAGATACTGATCCTCGGCGATATTCTTTACCACGGCCCGCGCAACGACCTGCCGCCGACATATGCCCCGAAGGAGGTCATCGCGCTTTTGAATGAAAATAAAGAAAAAATTCTTTGCGTACGCGGCAACTGCGACACCGAGGTCGATCAGATGGTACTCTCCTTCCCCATTATGGCGGACTATATCTACCTGTCGCTGGACGGCTTGACGCTTTTCGCAACGCACGGACACCGCCTGAGCGCGGAGAATCCGCCGCCGCTCGCGGGAGGCGAGATCCTGCTCCACGGTCATACGCACGTCCTTAAAATCGAGGAGCTCAAAGGCGGCAACTTTTATGTTAATCCCGGCTCCGTCGCATTGCCGAAGGAAAACAATCCGAGGAGCTACGCCGTTTATCACGGGCGTCGGATCGAGATAAAGGATCTCGACGGCAACGTGATCGCAGGTCGCACATTTTAAATATCAAAAGGCGCTTTTGCATGAAGATTGCACAGTCACTTTTCACGGTGGGCATGTGCTCTTCGGTGCGGCGCCTTTCGTTTTGCCTATTCCCCCAAAAAAGATGAAAAATTTTGCGAATTATATTGCAATTTGACCAATTTCATGATATAATATTCTTAATGTAATGTGCACGCGTACGCGCCTGTGCAGTGCAAAAACAAGGAGGATACAAAAATGCTGAAAAAGCTTTCCACCGTTCCCTTCAGCGGAACAAAAAAACAGGAAGCAGAGCTTAAGGCCGTTATCGACGCGAACAAGCACGACAAGAGCCGCCTTATGGCTGTTATGCAAGAAGCGCAAAACATCTACGGATATCTGCCCATCGAGGTCCAGAACATCATCGCAGAGGGTATGGACGTTCCGCTTGAAAAGGTCTACGGTGTTTCCACATTTTACGCACAGTTCTCTCTTTCGCCGAAGGGCGAGTACCACATCGCGGTATGTCTCGGAACGGCATGCTATGTTAAAGGCTCGGGACACATTTACGAGAAGCTCCAAGAGGTGCTCGGCATAAACGGCGACGAATGCACGGCAGACAGAAAATATTCGCTTACCGCCTCGCGCTGCATCGGTGCATGCGGACTTGCTCCCGTGCTTACCGTAAACGAGGACGTATACGGCCGTCTGACACCGGACGACGTTCCTAATATTTTGGCAAAATACGGCGCTTAAGCTATAAAAATAATAAAGAAAATGACGGTGCTTGAATTAAAGGAGCTTCTCGGACTTGACGCCGCCGCGATGCCCGCCCCAGAAAAAGAGATCTCCGGCGTTTACATCGGCGACCTTTTAAGTCGGGTCATGGGTCATGCTAAGAGCGGCAACGCCTGGATCACCATCATGTCAAGCATTAACGCTTTGGCCGTCGCGACTCTCGCGGACACCTCGTGCATAATACTTGCAGAGGGCGTAAGACCCGATGACGGTGTGCGAAGGACGGCCAGCGAAAAGGGGATCAACATTCTTCTCTCCGACCTCGGTGCTTATGATACCGCGCTCGCGCTAAGCAAGCTAATGTGCTGAGGCGGTATTCTTACGAATCATTACATTTTTCCGAGCCCGACGACACTCGGCGTTCGGAGATATATCGGTGCGGATGCATATCAATCTTATCGGAGGCAAACCGAAATGCATGATCTTTCGTTAAGCGTGCTCGACATTGCGGAAAATTCATACGAGGCCGGCGCGACTCTCACCGAGATCGCAATCACGGAGGAGGCGGAGCGTCTGACCCTCACAGTTAAGGATAACGGAAGAGGCATGAAGGAGGACGCGCTGCTTCGCGCCGCGGATCCTTTTTACACAACGAGGAAAACGCGTGCGGTCGGACTCGGTCTGCCGCTTTTGAGATCGGCGGCGGAGCAAACCGGCGGGAGCTTTAGAATAAGTTCGCGGCATATCGACGGGTTCCCGAGCACTCACGGCACTGAGGTCACCGCGGTGTTTTACACCGATCACATCGACTGCCCTCCCCTCGGAGATACCGTTGCCACAGCGGTCACGCTGATCCAGGGGCATCCGGACTCCGACACGGTATTCGGGCACAAATTAAAAAACGGAAATACGGTATATATCGATACAAGAGAAATACGTGCGGTTCTCGGCGAGATTCCGCTCGGAGCCCCCGATGTGCTCAAATGGATAAAGGACGCACTCGGGGAGCAATACTTAAAAAATCAATAAATTTTAAAAATACCCGGAGGAACAAAAATGAAATCGTTAGCAGAGCTTAAAGCGATTCGGGACCGAATGCAAAGCAAGATAGTCCTGCGCAAGGGCACGGCGGACAAGCGCGTCGTTGTCGGAATGGCTACATGCGGCATCGCGGCGGGCGCAAGACCCGTCCTCAACGCTTTTGTCGAGCAGGTGAACGAAAAGGATCTGGTCGCAAACGTCACGGTGACTCAAACGGGATGCGTCGGATTATGTCAGTACGAGCCGATCGTTGAGGTATACGAGACGGGAAAAGACAAGGTCACATACGTAAACATGACCGTGGAAAAGGTTGCGCGCGTTGTCGACGAGCATCTTAAGGGCGGCAAGCCGGTTACGGAATACACAATCTCAAACGAGGAAACTAAATAAGTGGAGGTAAAATTATGATTCGCGCACATGTTCTTATCTGCGGCGGTACCGGTTGTACCTCCTCTGGCAGCAGCAAAATCCAGGAGGCCTTCACGGCAAATATCGCCGAATTCGGCCTTGCCGACGAGGTGAAGGTCGTTCAGACCGGTTGCTTCGGTCTTTGCGCACTCGGTCCCGTCGTTATCGTCCATCCGGACGGAACGTTCTACAGCCGCGTTACTACCGATGATGTAAAAGAGATCGTTTCCGAGCATCTCTTAAAGGGTCGTGTGGTCGACCGCCTTGTCTACAACGACATCAGCGGCGAGAAGCCCGTATCGGGCAACGTCTCGCTCAACGACACCAATTTCTACAAGGCGCAAAAGCGCGTTGTGCTCAGGAATTGCGGCTTCATCAATCCCGAGAGCATCGATGAATACATAGCTATGGACGGTTACGCCGCACTCGGCAAGGTCCTCACCGAAATGACGCCTAAGGATGTCATCCAGGTCGTGACCGATTCCGGTCTTCGCGGCAGAGGCGGCGGAGGATTTCCGACCGGACGTAAGTGGTCGCTCTGCGCCGACGGTCCGCAGAAATACGTCGTTTGCAACGCCGATGAGGGAGACCCCGGAGCATTCATGGACCGTTCCGTGCTTGAGGGCGATCCGCACTGTATCGTCGAGGCAATGACAATCTGCGGATATGCGGTAGGCGCATCCAAGGGCTTCGTTTACGTACGCGCCGAGTACCCCATCGCAGTCACACGTCTTCAGATCGCCATAAATCAGGCAAGAGAATACGGCCTGCTCGGTGAGAATATATTCGGAACGGGCTTCTCGTTCGACCTTGAAATAAGACTCGGTGCCGGTGCATTCGTCTGCGGCGAGGAGACCGCACTGATGACCTCCATCGAAGGAAACCGTGGAGAACCGAAGCCGCGTCCCCCCTACCCCGCCGTTAAAGGACTTTACGGCTGTCCGACGGTTGAAAACAACGTCGAAACATTTGCGAACATTCCCCAGATTATACTCAAGGGTGCGGAGTGGTTTGCATCCATGGGAACGGAAAGATCCAAGGGAACAAAGGTATTCGCCCTTGGCGGAAAGATAAATCACACCGGCCTTGTCGAGATCCCCATGGGAATCACGCTCGACAAGATAATCAACGAGATCGGCGGCGGTATCCCCGGCGGCAAGAAATTCAAGGCGGCGCAGACCGGCGGTCCCTCCGGCGGATGCATCCCCGCGAGTCTGATAAATACAGAGGTCGATTACGACAATCTCATCGCCCTCGGCTGTATGATGGGCTCCGGCGGTCTCATCGTCATGGACGAGGACAACTGCATGGTCGATATGGCCAAATTCTTCCTTGAATTTACGGTCGACGAGTCGTGCGGCAAGTGCACACCCTGCCGCGTCGGAACAAAGCGCCTGCTCGAGCTCCTCAACAAGATCACGGACGGCAAGGGCACTCTCGAGGATATCGACAAGATCGAAGAGCTCTCAAATTACATAAAGCAGAATTCGCTCTGCGGACTCGGACAGACCGCGCCGAACCCCGTGCTCGCGACGCTCAAGTTCTTCCGCGACGAATACATTGCGCACGTTGTAGACAAGAAGTGTCCCGCGGGCGTATGTAAGAGCCTTCTTTCATTTGCAATCGATAAGGACAAGTGTATCGGCTGCGGCAAGTGCGCAAAGAACTGCCCCGCCGACGCGATCACAAGGACCGATTACATCGCTCCGGGGCACAAGCTCGCATCCTTCTCGATCGACACATCGAAGTGCATCAAGTGCGGCGCATGCGTTGCGGGCTGCAAATTCGGTGCGATTTCAAAGAAATAATGAAAGGAGTACGCTAAAATTATGGAAATGTTAAATGTTAAGGTTAACGGTATTGCAGTAAGCGTACCCAAGGGCGCAACTATTTTGGATGCTGCGCGCGCGGCAGGTGTCGAGATCCCGACGCTCTGCTATATGAAAGAAAAGAACGAAATAGGTGCCTGCCGTATCTGCGTCGTCGAGGCGACGGGCGCACGCGGACTCGTTACCGCATGCGTATACCCCGTGACGGAGGGCATGGAGATAAAAACAAACACGCCGAAGGTCAGAGCCGCAAGGAAGACAACGCTTGAGCTCATCCTCTCGACCCACGACAAGAACTGCCTCTCCTGCCAGCGCTCGACAAACTGCGAGCTTCAGAAGCTCTGCCTCGAGTACGGCGTCGACTCCAAGGCATACGAGGGCTTCAGACCCGTATACGAGCTCGACTACTCGACCCCGCATCTCGTAAGAGACAACAACAAGTGTATTCTTTGCCGCAGGTGCGTTGCGGTATGCAAGGAGCAGTATGTCTCCGTCATCGGAGCGAACAACCGCGGCATCGACACATGCATTTCTCAGCCGTTCACCCTCTCTCTTAACGACACGCCGTGTATTTCATGCGGACAGTGTACGGCAGTATGCCCCACAGGTGCATTGGTCGAGCGTGATGACACGGATAAGGTCTGGGATGCCCTTGCAGACAGCTCAAAGCACGTGATCGTTCAGACCGCTCCCTCGATAAGAGCGACGCTCGGCGAGTGCTTTGATATGCCCATCGGAACAAATGTGGAGGGCAAGATGGTTGCCGCACTTCGCCGTCTCGGATTTGAAAAGGTGTTTGACACAAACACCGCGGCCGATTTCACGATCGTGGAGGAGGCAACGGAGCTGCTCGGTCGCATCAATAACGGCGGCACACTCCCCATGATCACATCGTGCTCGCCCGGATGGGTCAAGTTCTGCGAGTTCTACTACCCCGATCTTATCGGTCACCTCTCTTCGTGCAAATCTCCCCAGCAGATGGGCGGCGCGCTGATCAAGACATATTGGGCAGACAAAATGGGATACGATCCCAAGGATATATTCGTTGTTTCCGTCATGCCCTGCACCGCCAAGAAATTCGAAGTCGGAAGAGATGACATGTCCGCCGCGGGCGACGGCATCGTCGATGTTGACGTTGCACTCACCACGCGTGAGCTTGCGAGAATGATCGCAAGAGCAGGAATCAAGTTCACCTCCCTCCCCGACGAGGAATTCGACTGCCCGCTCGGCGTTGACACGGGCGCTGCTGTCATATTCGGTGCGACCGGCGGAGTCATGGAGGCCGCGCTCAGAACGGCGAACGACGTTTTGACCGGCAAGGACAATAAGGAGATAGAATTCAACGAGGTCAGAGGCACCGAGGGTCTCAAGGAAGCGACATACAAGATCGCCGGCAAAGAGATAAAGGTTGCCGTTGCTTCGGGTGCGGCAAATGCAAAGCTCGTCATGGACAAGATCGCAAGCGGAAAAGCGGATTGGACATTTGTCGAAATCATGGGATGCCCCGGCGGATGCGTAAACGGCGGAGGTCAGCCCATCCAGCCGCAGAGCGTGCGCGACACCGTTGACCTTAAGGCGGTGAGAGCAAAGGCTCTTTACGACCAGGATAAGGCGATGGAGATGCGCAAATCGCACAACAACCCCGTGATCAAGGAGGTCTACGACAATTACTTCAAGGGATCTTACGGATGCCATGCGGCTCATCACGCGCTCCACACCACATATACGGCAAGGAAGAAATTCAACTTCTGATATTCATTCGGACATTTAAAAAATAATACTGCTCCGATAGTGGGACTTAGCCTACGGCTTTTTACCAAGCACGAGGCTCAGTCCCCTTTTATAATCTAAAATTCACAAATTACAAAAATCACCTACGGGTATGACCGTAGGTGATTGCGACTTAACATTGATTGAATGCGATCTTTTTTACGGGGCAATACAAAAAGCATGCCACACAAAAAAATCAAAGGGTAACTCCCCGCTTGAAAAATGCGATCTCGTACCTATCCTCGGATCTGCATTTGACCTTGCCGGAGCATACGTCGATGCAGAAATCGAAAAGAGCGTTTGCATCGCAGTCCGATGCATCGAAATCTATCCAGCCCGCTTTTTTGTCTGCGAGAGGGCGATTGGTCGAGATCTTGACTGTCGGAACAAAGGTGGAAAACGGCGTTCCGCGTCCCGTCGTGAAAAGCACGAGCTGACATCCCGCGGCGGCAAGGGCGCTCGCCGCAATGAGGTCGTTGCCCGGTGCGCAAAGGGCGGTGAGCCCCTGCACCTTTACGCGCTCCGCATAATCTATCACATCACAGACGGGAGCGTTTCCGCCCTTCTTAATACAGCCGAGCGACTTTTCCTCAAGGGTCGTAATTCCGCCCTCTTTATTTCCGGGGCTCGGATTTTCATATATCGGGAAGCCCTGCGTGCGATAATAGTCTTTAAAGTCCTCTATCATCTTTTTATAAGCGTCGAACACACCCCTGTCGCAGCACCGGTTCATGAGTATCTGCTCGGCGCCGAACATCTCGGGCACCTCGGTAAGAACCGTCGAGCCTCCGCTCGCAATGAGCATATCACTTACGGCGCCGACCGTGGGATTGGCCGTAATGCCTGAGAATCCGTCGGAGCCCCCGCACTTAAGACCGAAGCACAGCTTCGATACCGAAGTGGGTACCCGTGTTAATTTTTTCGCCGTTTTATAGAATGACTCGATAATTTTTACGCCCTCGGCGACCTCGTCCTCAAGGTCCTGCGCCTTCATATAAGCAACACGGTCACCGCCCGCGGCGCCGATGGCATCGCGCACACCGTCCAGAGTATTGTTTTCGCATCCGAGGCCGACAATCAGAACGAAGGCGGCGTTCGGATTCAAGGCGGCGGACACCAAAAGCCGTTTTATATTTTCTCCGTCGTCGCCGAGCTGACTGCACCCGAACTGATGCGTCAGTGCAACGACATGATCGATGCACTCGGGCTTACCTGCCCTTGCCGCCGCCTCGATGCTTTTGCACACACCGTTGACGCATCCGACGGTCGGAATTATGTAAACATCATTTCTTATTCCGACTCGGCCGTCCTCTCTGACATAGCCGAGAAACGTGCGCCCGCTGTCCTTAGGTAATTCGTATTCTCTGCGATCGTACGTATACTCGCGGCGCTCGTCAAGGGCGGAGCGCAAATTGTGAGTGTGGACCCACTCGCCCTCATTTATATCACATTTCGCGACACCTATGATCTCGCCGTATTTATAAACGTGTTCACCGGACCTTATCGCGCGTCTTGCGATCTTATGACCTGCGGGAACGCCCCCGTCCGATTCAAGTACGACGGCAACGCTGTCACGCTCGTCAAGCACAATTTTCTTCATTTCACGCACCCTTATAGCCTGTGATCGATTCAAGATTCTTTAAAACAGCCTCGTAAAAGCCGTTATATTTTGTCAGATCGGCACCGAAAACTCCGCTGTCACCCATAAGCTCATGCACAGTCGCTCCGCCGATAAAGCGATCGAGATACTCGGGCGAATCGATAAAGCGCTCCGTACCGTACGGAAGATCGACGAAGTAGCCATCCTCCGTCTTGTATACGCTCTTGTAAAGCGCGATAAGATAGGAAAATCCGAGCGTGAGATTTGCGGGCACGGTGCCGCTCGTCTTATAATAATCGTCGAACGATGGGAGGCAACGCGCCGTCCATTTTGATATGCTGTTCAGCGATATCGATATGAGCCTGTGATTAAGATACGGGTTTTTGAACCTGGTCACCACCTCTTGCGCAAAGGCCTCTGTCTCGTCAATATTGTCGGAGACGAACGGATCTATCTCGTTTTTCAGCGTTTCATCCACAAAGCCCGCGAGCTCCGCGTCATTCATGCAGTCGTACACCGTTTGCTTTCCGCTGAGCAATCCGTAGGCCACAAGATTTGTGTGCGAGCCGTTCAAAACACGGACCTTGCGCTTTTTATAATAATCTATGCTACCGTCGAGGACAACGTCTATGCCGTGATGCCCCGACCTTATGTAATTTTCTATGCAGCCCTTCCTTTCGATCGCCCAAAGCCCGAAATGCTCACCTATCGTAACGAGACCGTCATGATAGCCGATGAGATCATCCGTTGCCCTTATATCCTCGGGCGTCTTCGGATAGCCGGAAACGATGCGGTCGACAAGCGTATTGCAATAGTAATTTTGCTCTCTGTTCCACGCCTTAAAGCCGTCGGAAAGGCCCCACAGCTCGGCATATCTCTCGACGCAGGCGGCAAGATTGTCCGCATTTTTGTCAATAAGCTCGACGGGCAAGATATAAAGTCCGCCCTCATCGCCGAGCGCCTTGTATCTCTCAAGGAGGAAGCATGTCAGCTTTGCGGGGTATGAAATATTCGGGAAATTCTCGGGGCGGTCGCTCGGATCGAAGCATATGCCCGCCTCGGTCGTGTTGGACACGACGATCTTAAGCTCCTTATCGTCGGCAAGCGCAAAAAAGGCGCGACCGTCCGCAAAGGGATCGATCACCTCGCTGACGCAGGAGATCCTCGTTTTTGTCACACCCTCGAAGCCGCGGAGCACCACGTTCCACTCATTGTTCGCCGCGCAAAACCTCGATATGTCGCCCATGGCGATCGGCTTTACTATCGAAACGGAATAATCCGCCCCCTCCCTGTTCAGAGATTCAAAATAATAATCGACAAAGGCGCGAAGGAAATTTCCCTCTCCGAATTGCATTATTTTAACCATTTTATATTTCTCCGTTTTATATTTCTGCAAATTATTTTATTATATTATACATTTATTTGTATTGCAAAACAAGCGAAAATCGTCCCGATTTTTGCGAAAAATCCATAAATCGTAAAGTTTCTATTGACTTTTGACCGTCCGATAAGCTATAATACTGTATACGGAGGACTCGGCAAATGAATTACCTTGAGATAGATTCGTCCAAAAGCGATGTGAAATGGAACATGACTTTTTTGCACAGCCATGCATATTACGAAATATATTTTCTCGTCAGTGGCTCGCGTCAGATATTTTTGAAGGATAAAATATACAATCTGAAGGCTCCGGGGATCATAGTTATCCCCCCCTATACGATGCACAAGACCGAGGGCGAGGCCTTCGAGCGGATCAACCTTTGCATTTCCGCGGATAATCTTTCGGATTACGAGCGGATCACGCTGAACGGTCTTGTCGGCGGACCGATAAGCATCGGCGACGAAGGATTCGCCGATATCAAAAGACTGCTCGACCTCGCGATGAAAATAAAGAGCGAGCCGCATCCGTACAGCGACGAAAAATTGCGTTGCGCCGTTTCTTATATCATCCTCATGCTCGAGGATCTGCCCGTAAGTGCGGCGAGCGACTCGGACAGCGGGAACGCGCTCGTCTTCTCCATTATAGATTACATAAATTCGCATTACAAAAGCGGCGTGTCGCTCTCGGATCTGGCGCATGAATTTTTTCTTTCAAAAACCGCGCTCTGTGCGAAATTCAAAGCCGTGATGCACTGCTCCGTCAACGATTATATAATTAAGACCAAAATCAACCGCGCGAAGGAGTTGCTCACCGGGACGGACATGAGCGTCGAGGCGATCGCACGCGATTCCGGATTTTCGAGCGCCAATTACATGGGGCTCGTGTTCAAGAGCAAGCTCGGCTGCTCTCCCCTTCAATTCAAAAAGCAGAGCGAGATCCGCGAGGCGGGTGACAGAACATCTATAAGAAAAAGATTTACTCCGAGGAGTGAAGGAATTAAGAGGTGAGCAAAATGGAAGATAAAATATATACCGTGACGGGTATTGACGGAGAATACGCATATTTGACCGACGAGAACGGGGAGACACTTTTTATCGCGCTCGCGCTGCTGCCGCAGGGCACCGATATCGGTTCAAGAATAAAATATTCGTTCCCTGATTTTACAATGCTCGACTGATCTCCGCAGTGCGAAAATACAAATAAAAAAAGAAGGATACAGCGCGGACTCCGCTTTATGCGCACCGCAGATCTGTATCCTTTTTTATTCAGTTTGTATACGACTGCTGCTCTTCGGCAGTATCATCTGTAACGATATTCATCCTGACAAGCTCGCGTTGCCTGTTCCAAAGAAAGCTGAATCTGAATTCCACACCGCTTTTGATCCTCTTGAGATTTTCAACGTGCTTGATCAAGATGACGGCGGCAGGTGCAAGAAACAGAAGCGCGCCGATCAGATCGCTCCTCTGTATACCGTAGATCAGCGGAAAAACTACAGCCGCGGTCATGGGAACAAAGCAAATATAATTCGTGACAAGAACGATGACTACGGCACCGGCAAGCATTATGCAAAATACCTTCCAATCATAATTCAAAACCATTCCGCCGAAGCATGCGAGCCCCTTTCCGCCGCGAAAGCGCATATAGAACGGGAAAATATGACCGAGAATGACAGACACGGCGGTTATCGCAAAGGCATACTCAAACTGCGCAAACAATTTCTGCGCAAGCCAAAGCGCGAACCACGCCTTCGTGAAATCGAAGAATACGCAAAACGCACCGTAGAGCTTGCCGAAAAGTATGAGCGCATTTGACGCACCCGCATTTCCCGAGCCGTTCTTCTTTATATCAACGCCCTTAAATCTTCCGATAAAATACGAAGGATTTATACAGCCGATAAAATAACCGATAATAATGCAGACCAATACTTCCATACCCGTTGTCCTTTCTGAGATTTCAAATTTGTTTGTTAATATATTATAATATAATTTTCAAGAAAAGTCAAGCCGAAAATATGACACAAATCTCTTTTTTTAGAATTTTCGCATTAAATTTTTCGTCCCATGCCTAAAAAGGAAGCATTTTCCCTAACGCGCCGAAAAAACTCATATTCCGTCATCGAATATTCCCATGTCCAGGGCGAAATAGAGTGCGAAATCCTGATCGTTCGCCCAATTGTCATATCTCTCACCGAAGGCCTTGCCGAGCTTGTAGGGATAAATATACGCCGCGGAGCCTCTGCCGCCGTCGGAAAACAGGCACATACAGTTGCGCATGCACTCCTTCGCCGAATCGAGATATTCTTTATCTCCGGACACCTTATAGTAAGCATAAAACGACCTGGCCGTAAGGCAGCTCCAATAATGCGGGAAGGTGTCGCCCATAAGCATGCTGTCGCCGAACCAAAAATCATCCCAATATCTTATCGGGATCTCATTCAGATGGAAGCTCGGCTGCGAGCCGTTGAATCGCTCCAGGACCTCTATATGCGGCCTTGCTTCCTCCGCGTATTTTTTATCGCCGGTAAGCTCGGCAAACTCCGAAATGAACGTTGCCGCGGGCGATACTATGGTCTGCTCGAAATTGACCTCATGCCGCGGATACGATGTTTTGTTCTTTATCATATTGTCAACATGGCCTCCGAGCATTTCGACCGCCGCATTGTATTCCACCTCCGTTTTTGCCGCCTTAAACGCGCGCGCCGTCTTCAGGAGCGATATACCGTTCGGGTAAAACTTGCCCCCGCCGATCCGATAATAGTTTTCGAGCAGCGTCATAACATAATCCAAATATATCTTCTCGCCCGTCAAAAGATAGGCCTCCGTGAACAGCGTTGAGACCCACGGCGCATTATAGAGGCGGACGCGCTTATCGCTTTTTCCGAGGTCGGCATATACATTTCCCGTTTTTTCGTCAAAGAGCTCCCGCTTCACATATTCCACGGCCTTTATATAGGCGTGAAAGTACCGCTCATTACAGTGTCTTTGCAGATATTTACCCAAAAGGAGAATCATTCCGAGCCTCTCGCGGCTTGCGCTGTGATCACCAAGGCATTCCTCGAATATAAGATGCTCCTGCTTATTGTCGTAGATCAAGAACGCTCCGTCGAGCTTGCTTCCCTCTCTTAAGTACTGCTGCCTTTCGACTATAAAGCGCACGCGATTTTCAACCAGAGTCTCAAAGCTCTCCTTCAAAATAAAATCGGCGAATGTAAGATGCGCTCCGATCCTGATCCATATTCGGTACTCCCCGAGCCGCGGCGGCAGATACGAAACGGTGACCGTGCCTCCCTCGCAAGAAAAAGGAATGCCGCCATCCGCATCATATATGCTCACATCCTCGCACCCCTCGCATGACTGCGCCGTGAAGCATATCCTCTCGCCCCGAAACAATGTATAATGCTCTGCGGCAATGTCGATAAAGCTCGGATATCCTTTCGCCTTTTCCTTAAAATCCGCCTTTCCGCGGTGAGGAAAAACGACCCACTCGACAATATGCTCCTCCCCCTCCTTAAGCTCGGTCGGAGCAATATTCAGCAAAAAAATTCCTCTGCTGTTGCTTTTGCAATTTTGAACGCTGTAGCTGTTGAAGGCTCCCTTTACGACGACGAGCCCCAGGTTTTCGTTTGAGGGACCCATCTTCAGGGCATTTATATATGTCGTATTATGACCGCACCATATATGAGCATTGCAATGATGTATCATACATTCGTCCGCATATGTATATCTGTCGTTTAAAGGAACCTCTATCGCAAAATTATGCTCGCTCAAAAACAGGTCCGCATACCGAGGATTTTTCAAGGTATATTTTTCTCTCAGATTTCCGTCCTTATCAAACGTCCTTTCGACCGTGACATCGATATAACCGTTGGAATAAACGGATATCGCACTATTTTCATCCTCTCGAAATTCCGAGAGCTCAAAATTTATTCTTTCCCGCCACTCCTCGAATTCGTCATTGAACGTTTCGTTATGCGGGCGTCCCCATTTTCCGTCGGACGCACACCAATTCATGTTATTTACATCATTCACCAAGGATATTTTGCCGATCGTTCCGCTCTCTTTATCGAATTCGATATCAAATATGCTGTTCTTCACGGTGACCTCCGAAAAATGAGATTCTACGTAATCATTTTAACAAATAAATTTTCAAATTGCAATACGTGCGGGTGGAATTTATGCGATTTTTCAATCGCATAAATTCATTTTTAATCGAAGACCGAATCGGTCTTGCATTTCTTTTTATATTTGAGAGGCGTTTCTCCGAATTTCTTTTTGAAGAGGACAACAAAATGCGAGCAATCCGAGAAGCCCGAGAGCATGCATGCCTCAGTTACGGAGCGGCCGCTCAAAAGCAGAGCCTCCGCATTGGAGAGCCTGACCGATTCGAGGTACTGCCGCGGGGATAAAAAGAGGTATTTCCGAAACCAACGCGTCAGGGTTGCGGAGCTTACAAAGTGGGATCTTAAAATATCGTTGACGCTTCTTATCTCGGCAAAATTTTCATAAATATCCTTAAGTATTCTTTGAAGCGGCTCGGGAATATTCGCCTGCTCGGCTCGGCGGGGCGTTTTCTTTTCGAATACCGTTAAAATTCTGAGCAATAGCGACAGCTTTTCCGACTCCGTGCCTCCCTTCTCGCATATGCCGAGCAGCTCGAAGACAAGAAGCCGCAATTCTTCCCTCTCCCTCGCATCAAAGGAAAATAAGGGACAAAAGCTCTCTTTACGCAGAAATGAGAATATCGGAGAGGCAAAATCCGTGTCAATCCAGATGCATATATGCTCCTGCGCGGCGGATGTATGAAAAATACCCATGTGTATATCTCCGGGGCGCGATACTACCGCATCTCCGACGGGAACGGAATATATATTGCCGTTTACAACGAAGGATACATCGCTTGCGACATTAAGGAAAATTTCCAGGCAGTTATGAATATGCAAGGGGTCGGTGCCGAGAGCATCGCAGCGTTGCTTTTTATCACGGACGACAGAAAAGCGCATGCCCGAAAAGCTTCTTATCGCTTCGTTCAGCTGCGGCAAATATTTGGGCTCGTACATGTTTTTCTCCTGATGATTGAAATTTCATATAAAATGAAGGAAAAAGTATATAAATGTAATAATTCCAATGATATAATAGCATATATATGTGCTTTTGTCAACCGGCAACAGCATATAAAGGAGAAATTATCATGAAAAGAAATTATGAAAATTCACATGCGAGCGATGCATACCGCGCACTGTGCGCGGATTTATCGGCTATTCCGTTTTCGTTTATTTATGACGGCATGGAGTACAAGGGCTTTTCACCGGAGCATTTCGTTCTTAAGGACAAGGAGACCGTACGCTCGGGCGATAAGGAAACACGAACCTTTAAGCTTTTGTTTTTAAATACGCTTGAGGTCACGCTGATCCTTTCGCACTATTTTTCTCACGGCATCACCGAGTGGACGGTATGGCTCGAAAACACATCGGACACGAACAGCGGCGTTATCGAAGATTTAAAAACAGAGCTGTCCTTCGAAGGAACTTATCCCGCTTTGAAAGGAATTTTAGGAGATCATGTAAATCAATACAGACCGTACAGCATCGATCTGCAAAATAACACGGTAGAGCTTTCATCCGACTCCGGGCGCGCCACGCACATCAACTTTCCTTATTTCAATTTGGAATACGGTGACGGCGGCGCCATGCTCGCGATCGGCTGGGCCGGAACATGGAGAGCCGTTTTTTCTTCCCGAGGCAATGTAAGCACATACACCGCAAGCTCTGTCAACGGCCTTAAATCCTATCTGAAGCCGGGCGAAAAGATCCGCTCCGCGCTCTTCGTCCTCGCTCCTTACACCGTAAGAAACGAGCATTATGCGACGAACCTCTGGCGCGATTGGTTCATCAAATACAATTTGCCGAAGGCAGATGCCTCGGGCGCCGATCTTCAGCCCTTTTCAACCTGCTTTCTCGCAAACGATACCGGTGTGCCGAATTCCGACGGCAGCATCTCCGAGTGCCACAGCACATGGAAGCCGTCGCTCAAAAAAATCCTTTCCGAAAACATAAAGGCGGATTTCAGGTGGTTTGACGCAGGCTGGTACATAAGCCCCGACGGGACAAGCGCGCAGTCGTACGTTAAGGGGCACGATTGGTGGGACACGGTCGGAACATGGGAGCTCGACCCCGCAAAATGGCCGGGAAAGACCTTCCTCGAATCAACGGAATTTGCTCGCGCGCACGGCATGAAGACTCTCGTTTGGTTTGAGCCGGAGCGCGTGACCGATCCCGAAAATCTCGCGAAAAACTACGGCTACAATACGGATTGGGCGATCCGCATGGAGGGCGAGACCGCGATCTCGAACAACATCGGAGATCCGGAATGCCTCAAATGGACGACCGATCGAATATGTAAAATGCTCCGCGAAAACAAGGTGGAGATGTACCGTGAGGACAACAACTGCAACGCCGCAAGGCTCTGGAAGCATCTCGACGGAGCGGAGGGCGAAAACAGGCGCGGAATCACGGAATCCAAGCTTATTATAAACCACTACAAAATGTGGGACGACATTATCGCCTGCACCCTCTCCTACGGCGGATGCGGCTGTGTTGATTCCTGCGCCTCCGGCGGCGGAAGAAACGACCTCGAATCCATGCGCCGCGGCTTTCCCCTGCTCAGAAGCGACAGCGACAGAACGTCATCCGCGCTCCGTCTTTCCATGACGACCGCCTTCAATAAATGGATCCCGTTCTGCGGAGCAAATACAAGAGAAAAAATGCATGAGCTCGCCTCTACGGGCGTCAGCGATCCGTACGTTTGGCGCGCGTCATATCTCCCCGTGCTCAACATCGATTCACAGTACGTATACGATGAAAGTCAGAACTTCGATATGCTCCGCTTCGGACTCGGAGAATGGAAGAGAGTTGCGCCTTATTTGCTCAAGGAATTCTACATTCTCACGCCTTGGCACACGGAAAAGGACAATACCGATTTCTGCGCCTTCTGTTATTACGATCCCGAAGACGAAGCGGGCGTTATATTGGCTTTCCGCCAAGAGGAATGCGCGCGCACGGAGCTTACGCTGTCGTTGCCGTTCGCGAGTGTGTCCGACAGATACACCCTTACCGACGAGGACAGCAAAGATGTGACCGAGACGGACGGCATTATATCGCTTCACTTTGACGAGCCGCGCACGGCTAGGCTTTTATGGGTCAAGAAGAAATGAGCATAGCGCTTACCCTCATCATATCTCTTGCCGCGGCTCTCTGCGGCAACATAACAAAGAAATACTACATCGACAAGGAGAGCCCTGCGGGAGCCTCGGGCGGCTTGATCTTCAACGCCGTCGGCAACCTGAGTGCCGCTGTCATCCTGCTTTTTTGGGGCGGCATCGGCTCGGTGTCCGCCTTTACCGCGATACTCGGCACGGTTTTCGGTGCGGCAACAGCCCTTCAAGGAGTCACAAATATAGCCGCTCTGCAGGTCGGGCCCATGTCTTACACCTCGGTCATCATATCCTTCTCCACATTGATATCCGCCCTGTCGGGTGTACTGCTCTTCGACGAAAGCCTGGCTTGGGCGCAGGCCGTGGGCATCGTGCTGATGCTTGCAAGCTTTGTGCTTGCCGCAAAGGACGGCGGAAATGATAAAAGGGCGAATATAAAATGGCTTCTTCTCTGCCTGAGCGCCTTTGCCGCGACCGGAGGAATCGGAGTTATGCAAAAGGTGCATCAAAGCTCCGACTGCCGCGATGAGCTCAACGCGTTTCTGATCATTGCTTTTGTTTCATCGGCGGTCCTTTGCCTGATCTTCACCGTATTTTCGAGTATGCGTAACGGGCGATCTTCCGATGCAAGCGAAAGGTCCGTTAAAAATAAAAAGCAGCTTTGGCTTTCTCTTGCTATAATGCTCGCAAGCGGAGTCTGCGTAGCTGTCAACAACAAATTAAATCTCTATCTTTCGGGTGTCATGGACAGCGCGGTGTTTTTCCCTATCGTTAACGGCGGAGGCCTTGTGCTGACTACGTTGGCGGCGGTAGTGCTGTTTAAGGAAAGGCTTTCGAAAAAGCAATGGCTCGGTGTGGTCATCGGGATCCTTTCGGTTCTGTTTTTATGTGATCCGCTTGCATAAAAGCTCTGCTAAAAAAACGAAAGAACGAATGCCAAGGCGAACCCAAATTCTTAAATACCGAATAACCTGCGAATGAGCTCGGCAAATTTCCCGAGCTCATTTATTTTCGGTTTAGATATCCTATTCTATTTTTTATACTCCGACGGAAGCTTGCCGACATATTTTTTAAATGTTTTAGTAAAAAAAGACAGGTTAACAAAGCCGCACAAATTCGCGGTTTGAGCAACGGTATATCCTTCGGATAAAAGCTCAATTGCCTTAACGCATCGATAGTTGTTTAGATTTTCGATAATCGTTTGTCCTGTAAGCCTTTTGAATTCTCTGCATAATGCATATTTATCGTATAAAACAGCCCTCGATATTTCATCTATTATGAGCCTTCTTGTGTAATTATCTCTGATATATGTGACGGCCTTTTTCACGGTTTCGAATTTTCTTATGTCACATACTCTTGCGTTTTTCAATGACATATGACGCTCAGCAAGCTCGATCAATATTTCAAGCACGGTTTTATTCAATCTTGCCGCACGGCATAGGTCTGCGGTATTTGAATAAATGCTCACTAAATCTTCAAACAGCTTAACAAGGACGGTGCTTTGAATAAGCGACTCGAAAAATATGAAATTCGGATCTAGGCCCACTTGCTTGCAAAAATCGGTGCTTACAATAAGGCAGCTGTATGTAAGCTCAGTGTCTGTTCCCGTATGATGAAGAACATTTGAATTCACCGCAACAATATCGTTTTTGTTGAATGAAATACGTTCTCCGTTCAGCAGGACCGTTCCGCATCCCTCGGTGCAAAGCTGTATTTCCAAATTTTCATGCCAATTATTATCTTCGCTTCGATTGATACTGCTCCTTTTCAGATCTGTATGTAACACAAACGGTAATCCGTCGGTAAACTGCTCGTATTCCTCATGGCGTGTGCCCATCATTTTATTCACCTCTCCAAAAAAAGCAAGATAGCATTGATTTTGCCCAATATAAGCGATTGATTTCGCTTTATTTTTCCAATATAATAATTATACTGTATTTCTTAATATTTTTCAATAAGGAATTTTTAAAAATGAAAATCACGTCACTGATTTTCGGAATCGGAGCCATGATCGCTCTTTTTTCCGTATATCAACAAAAAACGCGAAAAGGAATACTCTGTTCCAAGCTCACCGCCGACATTTGTTGGGTGGGTCACTACCTGTGCATAGGAGGCGTGGCAGGTGCGATCCCCAACCTTGTCGGTATTTTCAGAGAACTGGTCTTTGTTCAGCAAAAAAAGCACAGGTGGGCAAATCTGATCGTTTGGCCTGTTTTGTTTATCGCCGTTAACTTCGGACTGGGACTGAGAACTTTTTATTCGGCATTCAACATACTCCCAATAGCCGCATCGGCTCTTGTAACGGTTTTGCTTTGGATCGACAATCCGTTCCTCACGAAGCTTTTATCAATTCCCGTTTGCACGTCGTTTCTCATATATGATATTCATATAGGCTCTTACATAGGGTGCGTGAACGAATCTGTTTCCGTACTGTCGATCTTGGTATTTTTATTTAATTTTTTAATCAAATGGAGAAATAAAAAAATGACGAAAAATGTATTTTCCGCCGATTGCCTTACCGAAAAGGAATTGATCATCTCGGATGGCGCACCGATTACAGATGTTTCAAGAACAATAACTGCGGATGTGTCGGATGAAATTATTAAGAAGGGCGATATCTTTGCACAGGAAATAGCCGATTGCTTTGTTTCCGATTTTGAAAAAGAAGGCGATAAAATGGCGCACGTATCTACCTTTAAGGTAATAGACAATACGGTTTATATGACGTATTACGCCAATACAAAGGAGCCGTCGGAGGATCCCCGAAATCAAACAGCCCGATTTGTTTATGCCGACATAAACAATATTGACGATAAGGTGTTTTTGGACCTTCAGACTACCGGTGACAAGGTTGGTGAAAAAACCGTGGATATGGTTTATGACAGTATTTTCATGCAAAAGGACGATGACACGCTTTTTGTTTTGTGGACCGCGCGCACGGATGACGGAAACTACTATCGCTTCTACTGTCCGTTTACAATCTCAACGAAAACGATGGGCGAAATCGGCGTAAATAAATTTCAAGTAGGAAAAACCGTAAACGACCTTTCTGTAAGCGGTATTCGATCCGCTCTCGCCGAAAACGGTATTCCATGTAAGAAGATGTACTCCGATATCGGAATTATGCAAAAGCAATCTTATCGCACGGAAAACGGAAAAAAATATTGCTACTCAGGACTTTACAGCGGAGATTTCACATGTATAATCAAAAGCTGCGATCTCATAACATGGGAATATGTTTCACAACCCGATTTCATTAACGATTCCAAATGGGAAAACGCCACATATGTGCTCGGCGATAAGGTCTATTATTTCGTCCGTCAGCAGGATACCAACAAATGCGGATTTTTGACCGTATATGACCTTGCATCTCAATCTTGGGAAATACCGATTGAAATTCAAGATTGCCAATCCAGAGGCGATTTTATCTTTTATAACGGTTCCCTATATCTGTTTCATGCGCCTATTGACCGCGAGCACATTGGAATCGTCAAAATCGATACCGAAGACATTACCAAAAGCGAAACCGTACTGCAAGCAAAAATGCATACGAGCTGTTTTTATCCTTTCGTGCAGTTTTTCGGCGACGGTGAGCTCGCTATGTCATATACAGTGGAAAGAAAGCATATCAGGCTTGCAAGATTTACTCTAAACAAATATTTGTAATCGATTGGTATCTGTTTTTGATAAAAGGCAAAAATATTCCGCAGTCCGTAAATTTCGACTGCGGAATATTTCTTTATATGCCGTAAACGGAGTCATGGGAGCGGCGTTTTGTGCCGTCAAACTCCGGAATATGCGGAGAAGCCACCGTCGATCGGAAGAACAACGCCGGTGATAAAGCTTGCCGCCTCATTGTTGAGAAGGAAGAGGAGTCCGCCGTCAAGCTCCGTGCTCTCTCCGAATCTGCCGAGCGGAGTTGCCGCAAGGATCTTCCCCGTCCTTGCCGTCGGGGTTCCGTCGGGATTCCAAAGGAGCGATGCGTTTTGCGCGGTGGAAATAAATCCGGGAGCTATCGCATTTACGCGGATACCGACGCGGCTGAAATGAACCGCGAGCCATTGCGTGAAATTGGAGACCGCCGCCTTCGCACCCGAGTAAGCGGGGATCTTGGTCAACGGAGTGTAGGCATTCATGCTGCTTATATTTATGATATTGCACCCCGGTCTGCCGACCATCTGCCGCGCAAACGCCTGGGTCGGAATGAGCGTGCCAAGAAAATTCAAATTAAACACAAAGCCCACGCGCGACTCATCGAGGTCGAAAAACGACTTTGTCTCGGAATCTATATCGCCGTTTTCGAAATATTCCTTATCGGTCGTTGCACCGGGATTGTTTCCGCCCGCGCCGTTTATGAGTATGTCGCACTTACCGAGCGCGGCCTCGACCTTATCGGCAACCTCGTAGCACGCCGCCTTGTCAAGCACATCGCACCTGTAAGCCTCGGCTGCTCCGCCCTCGGCGCGGATCTGCTCGGCGACCTTGCCTGCAGCCTCGATATTGATGTCCAGGAGTGCACAGGAGGCACCCGCACGCGCCAGCGTTCTTGCAAACGCGCCGCAAAGGACTCCGCCCGCACCGGTGATGACCGCGACCTTGCCGGTGAGATCCGTATTCAAAACATTCTTCTGCATGATCTTTTCCCCCTCATTATTTGTTTTTTAAGGATTTTTCGCACGCCTCGAACAGACCGTTGATATACGCCGCTCCGAGCGCCCTGTCATAAAGACCGTATCCGGGCTTGCCGCGCTCGCCCCATATCATTCTTCCGTGATCGGGCCTTACATAACCGTCGAATCCGTGCTTAACGAGCGCCTTGGTTATTTCATACATATCTATGCTGCCGCTTTTCGACAGGTGGCCGCATTCCTCGAAGCTTCCGTCATCGAGGATGAGGACGTTTCGCATGTGCATAAACGCTATTCTGTCGCGCGCCGCATATTTCTCCGTCATTTTCACCGTGTCATTCGTGCGCACGCATCCGAGTGATCCCGTACAAAGGCACAGACTGTTTGCGGGCGAATCGACTATCGCCAGCATGCGATCTATATTTTCCTCACTCGTTATGATCCTCGGAATGCCGAATACGGAATACGGCGGATCGTCTGGGTGGATCGCCATTCTGATGCCGCAGTCCTCTGCGACGGGAATTATTTTCTTCAAGAACACCTCAAGATTATGCCAAAGGCCCTCCTCGCCGAGCTCGGTATAAGCGGCGATAAGGTCACGCACCTCGTCCTGCGAATAGCTGGCATCCCAGCCCGGAAGATGTATATCGTCGCGAAGGGGGTCAAGTCCCTTCAGCTGCTCGCGGTACATGACGAGCGCGCACGAGCCGTCGGGCGCCTCCTTATCGAGCTGAGTGCGCGTCCAATCGAACACGGGCATGAAATTGTACGTTATGCATTTCACTCCGTATTTTGCACAGCGGCGGATATTTTCGCAATAATTTTCCGTCAGAGCCGCCGCATCCGAGCATCCGAGCTTTATATGCTCGTGCACCGGGACGGACTCCACAACGTCAAATACGAGTCCCGCCTCCTCGCAGTCATTTTTGATCTTAGCCAAGCTGTCACAGCTCCACACCTCTCCCGGGCGCACGTCGTATACCGCGCTCACTACCGAGCGCATGCCGGAAATCTGGCGTATATATTTAAGCGGCACAGGATCGCTCTCACCGTACCACCGAAACGAAAGCTTCATATCTTTCCCCCGTTAATTCTTTTTATTATTATGCACCTCTCGGCTTTTTTTAATCAATTCAAAACCGATGATTAAAAACCGAGCATGCGATCCATAATAATTTTAGCACGCGTCATTTTCTTTGTCAATGTTAATTATTGCGCATAATATTGCAAAAATTGCGCCTGCATAATTCAAAAAACCAAATAATTAACGGAGAAATATATGAAAAGCAGACCGAAAACGGGCAAAAAAACGCAAAGGCCGTTCGGAATCAAAGACAAGATCGGCTATCTCTTCGGCGACTTCGGCAACGATTTTACGTTTATCCTCTCATCAAGCTTCCTTTTGAAATTCTACACTGATGTTATGGGAATCAGCGCCGCGATCGTCGGTGCGGTCATGATGGCGGCACGCTTTGTTGACGCATTCACCGATGTTGCCATGGGGCGCATCTGCGACCGTGCGAGTCCGACGCCCGTCGGAAAATTTAAGCCTTGGATCAGGCGAATGTGCGCACCCGTCGCGATCTCGTCGTTTCTGATATATCAAAGCTCGCTTGCCGACATGAGCACGCCGTTCAAGGTGATATGGCTCACGGTGACGTACATTCTCTGGGGCTCCGTATTTTACACATCGATCAATATTCCCTACGGCTCTATGGCATCGGCCATATCGGCAGAGCCGCAGGACAGGCAGTCACTGTCCACATGGCGCTCCATGGGTGCATCTCTCGCCGGTGCGGTTATAGGCGCGGGCATCCCCCTGCTGGTATATGAAAAGGCCGAGAGAAACGGCGTCACGGTTACGGTCATGAGGGGCGAGGCGTTCACCGCGGTGGCCGGCGTGCTCTCCGTGCTCTGCGTCATTGCATATCTCCTTTGCTATTATCTTACGACCGAACGGATCATTCCCAAGCAGTCGGAGGGGGCGGAATACGGCGGGATAGGTCACCTTTTCAAAAACGCGCTTAAAAACCGCGCGCTGATATCTGTCATCTGTGCATCTGTGGTAATGCTGCTCTCCCAACTGACGCTTCAGGGCATGGCGAACTATATATATCCAAATTATTATAACGATTCCGCGGCAATGTCCGTATCCACTGTCTCTATGCTCGTCGCCATGACGATCGCCGCCGCTGTGGCAAAGCCGCTGTCGGCAAGGATAGGAAAGGCGGAAATAAGCGCTCTGTCGACCTTGATGGCCGCAGGGGTATGCCTCGCTTTGTTTTTCATCAGACCGAGCAATGTCTGGGTCTACGTTGCGCTGAGCTTTGCGGCATGGCTCGGCCTCGGCATCTTCTCAATGGTGACATGGGCGCTCATCACCGATGTCATAGACGACGCCGAGGTGAAGAACGGGATACGCGAGGACGGATCGATATATGCACTGTATTCCTTTGCAAGAAAGCTCGGGCAGGCCGCGGCGGCGGGTCTCACGGGAGGACTGCTTACTCTTATCGGATACAGTGACGCGACAGCGTTCGATCCCGCCGTGCTCAACGGAATATTCAATATTTCCACGCTTATTCCCGCGCTCGGCTTCGGACTGCTCACCGTCATCCTTTGGCTTTGGTATCCTCTCGATAAGCACAGGGTGGAGAGAAACGTGCGGATCCTTAAGGATAAGCGCGAGAATAGGTAAAAGAAAAAGGATCCCGCATTTCTCGGAAGATACCGCATAACCGCGGCACCCCGACCTTCGTGGGATCCTTAATTTTACGCTTAACTCTGCGCACACCGAGCACGCGGAGCGAATATAATGCTTATACGGCACATAAAAAGCTAAGAAAGCGAAAACGGCCGCGGTGCGGTCATTTCATTCGCGATGCCCCGCACTCCCCGCTTTACGTCCGCCTCCGTTTAAACAGCCGACGGTAGATACGGCCAAGGAGCCGCCGCACCTTTTGCAGAACAAAGCGTACGGGATAAATGAAATTCCAAACGCGGGAATATATCTTATACGAAAGCTCGTCGACGGTGTGCGTCTTCCCTTTTCTGTTGAATTTCACGAGCACACCGATGACCGCGCTCTTCGGTACCCTTTCAACAGCGAACGTATTGTCGCCCCTGATAAGATATACATCATCTCTTACACCGACGACCCTGTGCAGGATATACCTGCCGCCTCCTATGACATAAAGCGCAACATCGTACTTTTTGAGCGATGAATCAGGTCGCTTCACTATTATCATGTCCCTGTGCGTTTTGAAAAGCGGGCGCATGCTTGTTCCGAGGGTATTCGAGGCGTAATATCCGTGCTGCTCAAGCTCGGACTCGATCATTCCATCGCTCATTCGAGGATGCCGCCGTCGGCAAGCTGCCTTTCAAAATTATCTATATCGGCCCGCGCAATGGATTCATCGACATCGTACTCGTTCAAAACCGCAGAAAGCAGCTCCTCCTTGGTTCTGTCCTGTCCGTCTATCAACTTCCAAAGAAAGGCGCCCGTGGAATTCATCCTGACGAGTCCGGCAAATTCGTCCGCCCTGCTTCCCACCGCGACGGCAAGATAGTCGTCGCCGACCTTTTCTATTACAAATCCGTTTTTGATCTTCATATTTAATTAAACTCCGTTCCGACGCGCAAGCAAGGGGCGCCGATTTGATCTACTTAATTATATCATAGCAAAAAAAATAAGTCAAGATATAAGATAAATTTACCTACATGCGAAGAAAGGCTGTTTTATTCGACGGCTTTTTCAGGCTTTTGGTGATATAATGGATAAGATATTTATATTTCAAAGGAGAAAAACAGCAAATTGAAAATACACAGCGTGAAAAAAGGTGAAAGCATTAAAACGATCGCGGAAGAATACGAAATATCCGAGGAGCGGATAAGAGAGAACAACAGCGGCATCGGTGACACGCCGTGCGTCGGGCGCGAGCTGCTTATCCTTCGTCCGACGCGCACATACACCGCACACGGCGGCGACAGCGTCAGTGCCGTTGCATATCGATTCGGAATAAAGCCGCAGACCCTCGCAATGAACAACCCGTCGCTCATCGGCTCGGAATTGCGCGGCGGGCAAGAGCTGGCGATAAAATATCCCGTGCCGCAATACGGGAGCGCCGCCGCAAACGGATATTTATACCCCGACACCCCGATGTCCGCCCTGAGGCACGTCATGCCGTACATAACCTATCTGACAGTTGGTGAATACAAGCTCTCGTGCGGCGAGCTGATGCGCCTGTTTGACGCGGAGAGCGCCGTCGCGGCGGCAAAGGCGGCGGGAAAGGTCGTGCTCATGCGCGTGTATGACGGCGAGAGCGGCGACATTTATCGGAGCGCGGAGAAAAGGAGCGCACTGACATCCAAGCTTGTCAATGCGGCAAAGGCCGGCGGATATTGCGGCATAACGCTGTCTTCTTATAATTCTGCCCGAAATTTTGCATCCGATTTCTCGGAATTTCTGATGGAACTGCGCAAAAAAATGATCGGATGCGATCTTGTGCTCTTCACGGAGACGGATGAAGCGCTCTCGCCCGATGTCGCGGAGCTTGCGGACGGGAGTGTATTTATGTACGGAAATCACGTCGGCAAGGATGCCCCGCCCTATGCCAACGGAGAACGCGCGGCGCTGTCCGACTTCGCTAAAAATGCGGAGAGCTCAAAGTCGATGGTCTACATCCCGTCTGAGGCATACGCGGACGGCGAATACATTCCGCGCGGCGTTGCGCTCGAGCTGGCGGAGAGGTCTGGAGGAATAAAGACCGACCCGGGATCCGGGCTTTGCGGCTTTACGTTCAAGGGGCGGCCCGTCCTGCTCGAATCGCTGGAAAATATAAAAGCCAAGCTGGAGCTTATCGCCGAGCTTGGCTTCAACGGTGCGGCCTTTGATATAAGGACCGTGCCGACGGAATATCTTATGATGTTTTCGTCAATGTTCTCACCCGTGCATTATCAGCTGCCATACTCCTTTACGGTATAGCGGCCTTCACGTTTTCCCGCTTTGACAGCGCGGTATATATGCTGCCGTAAAAGACGGCATTAAGCGATGCCGAGAAAACGCTTTGCGTTCCGCTCTGTAACGGCGGCACAATCCTCGCACGACATTCCGAATATCTCGGCAAGCACGGCATTCGTATATTCGAGATTGCCCGAATGGTTAAGGCTCCCGCGCAAAGGATGCGGTGCGAGATACGGGCAGTCCGTTTCGATAAGGGCGCGCTCATGCGGAACGATGGCGGCGACCTCCTTCGGCTTTCTCGCATTCTTGAATGTCAGCGTGCCCGAAAACGATATCATATAATCAAGCTTCAAAAGCTCCCTTGCCATTTCCGCGGAGCCGGAAAAGCTGTGCACGATCCCGCGCACGCCGCGATGCCGCTTTATGACCGACATAACATCCTCGTGCGCTCCGCGGTCGTGGATGCATACGGGGATGTCAAGCTCCTCGGCGAGGAGCATTTGCGCCTCAAAATATTTCAGTTGCCTTTCTCTGTCCGTGCCGTCGTAATGATAGTCAAGACCGATCTCGCCGAGGAGCACGCACTTATTCGACGGGCATTTTATCATTTCCTCTATTTCCGAGAGTTCCGCGTCGATATCTGACAGAAAGCGCGAGTCGGACGGGTGGATTCCCGCCGCCGCATACATTCCCTCATGCCTTTTCGCCTGGGCGATCGCCGCCCTCGATGTGTCGGGCGATGTACCTACATTAACTATATGCGACACCGTCCCCGAAAGGAGAGAATCGATAAGCGCGTCGACAGGCTCCGTCAGCTCCGAATCAAAGCGCTCGTCGTAATAATGCGCATGCGAGTCGAAATACGTCATCAGTGTATACGGTCTCCGTTCTTCGCCGACGGATCGAGGAACACGACCTTCACATCCTCTTCACCCGAGGCAAGGAGCATTCCGTAGCTCTCGACTCCGCAAAGCTTCGCGGGCTTCAGATTGGCGACGAGGACAACCTTCTTGCCGATCAGATCGGCGGGCTGATAGAATTTTGCAATGCCGGAGACCACCTGACGCTGCTCATATCCGAGGTCTACCTTAAGCTTCAAGAGCTTCTTCGCCTTCGGAACGGGCTCACACTCGAGGATCTCTGCGACGCGGAGCTCCACGGCGGCAAAGGCATCAATGCCTATCTCTGCCTCATGCTCCGGCTCCTGTACGGGTGCGGAGGCCTCGGCCTCGTCCTTCTGCTCCGCCCTGACCGAGTCGAGATATTTCTGCTCATCGATCCTTGCGAAAAGAACGAATGCCTCGCCGAGTGACTTGCCCGATTCGAGTGCGCCGAAGGCAGAAACGGTGGAATAATCCTTCTTATCCGTGCCGAGCTGTGAGAAAATCGCGTCGGCGGTCGAAGGGATGTACGGAGTCAGCAAAACGGCTCCGATGCGTATTACCTCGAGCAGATTGTATATTACGGTGGCGAGGCGCGGCTTGTCCTCCTCGTTCTTTGCAAGGACCCACGGCATCGTCTCGTCTATATATTTATTGGCGCGGCGCAGCATCGAGAATATTGCCTCGAGCGAATCGGCGACTCTGTACGAATCCATGAGCTCGCGCGCATCGTTTATCGCCTTTTGCACACTTGCCTTCAGATCTCTGTCAAGCTCCGTTTCTTCGCCGGGTACGGGAACGGTGCCGCCGAAATATTTCTTTGTCATTGCGTGCGTGCGGCTCACGAGATTTCCGAGATTGTTGGCAAGATCGTTATTATATCTGGTCACGACGCTCTCGTACGTTATCGAGCCGTCGGTTGAATAAGGCATCTCGGACAAGGCGTAGTAGCGCACTCCGTCGACGCCGAAGGTCTTTGCAAGCTCATCGGCAAACACGACATTTCCCTTGGACTTCGACATCTTGTCGTTTCCGAAGTTGAACCACGGATGGCCGAAGACCTTTTTCGGCAAAGGAAGTCCAAGCGCCATTAAGAATATGGGCCAATAGATCGTGTGGAAGCGAAGTATGTCCTTACCTATTATATGAACATCGGCGGGCCACCACTTCTTGAACTCATCGCTCTGCTCCTCGAACGACTTGTCGGGATCATATCCTATCGCGGTTATATAATTTGTGAGTGCGTCAAGCCACACGTAAACGACATGCTTGGTGTCGAAATCGACGGGCACGCCCCACTTAAACGATGTACGTGAAACGCAGAGATCCTGCAATCCCGCCTTCAGGAAATTGTTGACCATCTCCTTCTTACGGCTTTCGGGCTCGATAAATTCGGGATGCGTGTCTATATGCTCGATCAGGCGGTCAACATATTTGGACATCTTGAAGAAATATGCCTCTTCCCTCGCCTGGCTCACGGGTCTGCCGCAATCGGGGCACTTGCCGTCAACAAGCTGGGTCTCGGTGAAAAACGATTCGCAGGGGGTGCAGTACCAGCCCTCGTAATATCCCTTGTAAATATCGCCCTGATCGTAAAATTTCTTGAATATCTTTCTTACGGCAGCCTCATGGTAATCATCGGTGGTTCTTATAAAATGATCGTATCTTACGTTCATAAGATCCCAGATGCCCTTGATCTCCGAGGCAACGCCGTCAACATACGCCTTGGGGCTGATGCCCGCCGCCTTTGCAAGCTCCTCGATCTTCTGCCCGTGCTCGTCCGTTCCGGTGCAAAGGAAAACATCCTTGCCCATCTGACGCTGAAAGCGCGCGAACGCATCCGTCATTATTATTTCGTAGGTGTTGCCGAAATGCGGCTTGCGCGATGCATAGGCAATGGCTGTTGTCAAATAGAATTTTTCCATGCTTAAAATCTCCTCACTCCTCCCGCGGCTAATGAAACCCGAGAAAAATTGTTTTTCTAATTATACCACATAATTTTAAAAAATACAATGACTTTTGCGTCGGTTTTTCAAGTTTTCCCTTTTATTTTGTTTATTTGTTGACTTTTTCCGATTTTAATGATAAAATATATAGTGGATTTAAGTTTTTTGAAGGGGGATGCATGCCGTGGGTGACGTTTTCGCCGGTGTTTTCGGCAATGACAGCGCGAAGATGCGCTTTGCCTCCGCGATAAGATCGAATACCCTGCCGCACGCATTTTTGCTCGACGGCCCGCCGGGCTCGGGCAAGAAAACGCTCGCATACGAGATCGCCGCGGCGCTGAACTGCGAAAACGGTGGCTCGGGCATCCTGCCCTTTCCCTGCCGCAGATGTAATACCTGCAGGAGAATTTTCAGCGGAAGCTACACGGATATAAAGGTTCTTTGCAAGCCGAGCGACAGAGCGACGATAGGCGTCGATACGGTTAAGGATTTTAAATCCGACATGTTTTTGACCGCATCGGAATCCGATTTTAAGATATACATCATCGAGGACGCACATCTTCTGACACCGCAGGCGCAGAACGCGCTTCTGACCGTTATGGAGGAGCCGCCGCCGCGGGTGATCATCTTTCTGCTCTCCTCATCGTCGGACAAGATACTGACCACTATAAAAAGCAGGGCGCAGTACGTTGCAATGCAGAAATTCACGCGCGAGGAGCTCGAGACCTATCTGAAAAGGACGGTGCCGGATGCGATAAGCCCCGCAAGGATCTCACACGAGCGGCTCTGCGCGGTTCTTACAAGAGCGGACGGCTGCATCGGCAGAGCGCTGGCGCTTTTGGACCCGAAATCGGCAGAGGAGGCCGAGGAGCGGCACGCCGCCGTGATGAAATTCGTTTCGGCGCTTGACGTGCGGGCGTCGTTCGCAGATATTTACTCCGCCCTGTCAGATATGCCGACGGGGAGAGCGGAGCTCATCTCATCGGTCGAGGAAATGATCTCGGCGGTGTCGGATATGATAAAGGTCAAGCACGCGCAAGGCGAAGCGCCGACGCTGTTTTTCGAAACCGCAGAGGATGCAGAAAACGCCGCACGTCCGATCTCGCGCATGAGGCTGTTCAAAATTTACGGCGCACTGAACGAGGCGCACGAATATCTGACGCAAAATGCGATGACGGCATCGGTCATCTCAAGCCTCGCCGCAAGAATCAAACTGTTTTAAACTACAAGAAAGAGCAAAAAAATGGAAAACGAAAGCAACATAAAAGAAGAAATCAGCATAACCGCCGAAACGGTGGAGATCGTCGGCGTCAGCTTCAGAGAAGCGGGAAAGATATATTATTTTTCTCCCGGGGCGCTTAAACTGAGCCTCGGACAGGGGGTCATCGTCGAGACGGCGAGAGGAACGGAGCTCGGCATCATCAAGCTCGCGAACAAGACCGTGGCAAAGAGCGAGATCGTTTCGCCGCTTAAGAGCATTAAGCGCATCGCAACCGACAGCGATTTCGAAAAGGATGCGAGGAACCGAGAGATGGAGCTCGATGCGGCGATCGTCTGCAAGAAAAAGATCGCAGCACATAAGCTCGGGATGAACCTTGTTTCCGCCGAATACACATTTGACAATTCAAAGCTTATATTTTATTTCACATGCGAATCGAGAGTGGACTTCAGAGAGCTTGTTAAGGATCTGGCATCCACATTCCGCACAAGGATCGAGCTCCGTCAGATCGGAATACGCGACGAGGCAAAGATGATGGGCGGACTCGGCATTTGCGGACGTAAATATTGCTGCGCCGGATTTCTCTCCGATTTTGTTCAGGTCTCGATCAAAATGGCGAGGGAGCAAAACTTCGCGCTGAATTCCGCAAAGAGCTCCGGCGCATGCGGCAGACTCATGTGCTGCCTGAGATACGAGCACGAAACATACGAGGAGGCGCTCGGTCGCCTTCCCGCGCACGGCTCACTCGTCAGGACTCCAGACGGCGACGGCGTCGTCACCGAGGTGCGTCCGCTCGCGGAGGAGCTGAAGGTCAAGATCAACGACAAGGAGAAGGACGCGATTAAGATCTACAAGGCAAGTGAGGTAAAGGTCTTGAGATCGGCGAAGAACAAGGGCGGCGAGACCGAGGGAACGGAGGCATAAAGCACCGTCGACCGCCGATATTGCCCGGACGATCAATAATTTTTTCACTTTTTTCGAAAATAGTCTTGATTTTTTTGTAAATTGTGTTACAATAGTATGCGGAAATACTGTTTTTAGGAGGTACTTAAATATGGCATACAAGATTTCCGATGATTGCATTGCATGCGGCGCTTGCGCTGATGCGTGCCCGACCGGTTGCATATCTGAGGGTGACGGCAAGTACGTTATTAATGCTGACGAATGCGTAAGCTGCGGAACATGCGCAGATACATGCCCCGTTGCAGCTCCCGCCGAGGAATAATAAAGCAAAACCAGATACCGGTATACATTTTGAAAAGGCGGAGCACAGGACTCCGCCTTTTCTATAATCAAAGGCCATCGGAGAGAAACAGCATATGACAACAAACGCCACGGATAAGGATCCGAGATTAAATACCGACGAGCGCATCGACAGAGTAAACGACGGGATCGAGCTGATACAAAGGACGGACGGGCTGACCTTCGGGACGGACGCGCTCCTCTTGGCGGGATATATAAAAAAAACGCGCGGCAAGGCGCTTGAAATAGGCGGCGGAACGGGTATAATCTCCCTGCTCTGCCTCACACGTGAGAAATTCGAGGCGGTCGACTGCTGTGAGATACAGGAGATCTACACCGACATAATCGCACGCAATGCCGAAATAAACGGACTTGAAAAAAGGCTGAGCGTCATTCACGGCGACGTGCGGCACATCAAGGTCACCGAGCAATACGACGCGGTCTTCACAAATCCGCCGTACATGACCGCCGCGAGCGGAAAAAGCAACAGAAGCGAGACAAAAAACACCGCGCGCCACGAGATGAACGGCGGAATATACGATTTCTGTGCGGCGGCTAAAAAGCATTTAAAATACGGCGGAAGCTTTTATGCCGTTTACAGACCGACGCGGCTCGCCGATCTCATCGCGGCAATGAAGGCCGCTGGGATAGAGCCGAAGCGCATTACCCTCGTGCATGCGGATGTGCGCAGCGAACCGTCGATAGTCTTAGTCGAGGGACGCCGCGGCGGCAAGGAGGGCGCATACGTAACAAGACCGCTCATAATATACGGCGACGCCGAGCATACGGTCGAGAGCGACGATATGCGATATATAACGGACAGCGGAAGCTTTCCGAATGATTTTTTTAGCGTAAGCAAAGGACGGAAAAATGACGGAAAATGAAAAGAACAGGGTCGAGGGCGGCGTAATTTACCTTGTCGGTACTCCAATCGGCAACCTCGCGGACATTTCGGACAGGGCAAAAAAAGTGCTGGCGGAGGTCGACTTCATCGCCGCGGAGGATACGAGAAATTCCGCGAAGTTGCTCATGTGCTTGGGAATACATAAGGAGCTGGTGAGCTACTTCGAGCACAATAAAAAGGCGAGCGGAGAGCGCATAGTGTCCCGCCTTCTGTCAGGTGAATCCTGCGCGCTCGTCACCGATGCGGGCATGCCGGCAATTAGCGACCCCGGCGAGGATATCGTAAAAATGTGCGCCGAGGCGGGAATCAAGGTCTCTGTCGTTCCAGGGGCATGCGCGGCAGTGAGCGCGCTGGCCGTTTCGGGGCTTCCGACCGGCAAATTCGTTTTCGAGGGATTCTCCTCCGCAAACAAAAACGAACGCCGTGCAAGACTCGCACAGCTGGCGGACGAGGAGCGCACACTGATCCTCTATGAGGCGCCGCACAAGCTTAGGGCTCTGCTCGACGATATGGCCGAGGCGTTCGGCAGTGAGCGCAAGATCGCACTCTGCCGCGAATTAACCAAGCTGAACGAAGAGGTCATACGCTCTTCGATAGGCGAGGCGGTGGCGTTCTATTCCGAGCATGAGCCGCGCGGAGAATACGTCATCATCGTCGACGGCGCGGATAAAGACACCGCACGGTCAAGCAATCCCC
The DNA here is from genome assembly GCA_964593825.1 of uncultured Ruminococcus sp. Lineage (GTDB taxonomy): Bacteria > Bacillota > Clostridia > Oscillospirales > CAG-272 > UBA1740. Next base: position 3,883 of record CAZQII010000004.1, on the reverse strand, counting down.
TTCTCTCCCTCTCCGAGGAGGAGCATGTTTCCCACTATGTTGATTCCGGCATGAAGCGCATGGACGCCATAAAGGCGGCGGCAAAGGACCGCGGAATGTCCAAATCGGAGCTTTACAACAAGCTTTTGAAGTAAATAAAAAGACGGTGAGCCTGTTTTTACCCGTGGCTCACCGTCTTTATTTCGGCAAATTATTTTACCAAATATTTATCTATCTTCTCGAAAAGCGCGTCGGCAAAATCGGTATGTGCGACGAGCGTGATCGGAGAGAGAAGATCGAGCGAGAAGATGCCCATTATCGATTTTGCATCTATGACATATCTGCCCTGAACGAGGTCGACCTCGTAATCGGTCATTATCACAATTTTAACGAAGTCCCTGATGTCTTGGACGTTGCTCAGCATAATCTTTGTTTCTTTCATATTTTTTCTCCTTTTGTTTTGGTTGTTTTCTCTTCGGTTTCTTTTTTATTTATTTTATCATTTCCGAAAGAAAATGTCAACCGAAAAACGCGTTTTTTTGCCCGAAATTTAAATATTTTTTTACGTAGGCATACAAAAGCGACTCGAAGCGGGCGGAGTCTTCGTTTTTTGCACTCATCAGCCCACGATGGCGTAAGATCCGCCGCCCGATTTTCCGTGCCGACAGTGTTTACCGCAGCTTAAGAAGCAGCGGTACCGTTTACTTAAGCTCCTCTGTCAGATATTCAATGTTGATAAGCTTCTCCAAAAAGCTGTTCTGCGTAAAATAGTAATGATTGCTTGCCTCGTATCCTATGCGGCAATCCTCCGATGCGAGACGGTAAAGCCGCCTTGCAAGATCACGCTCCTCGGCAAGATAACCCGCAAGGACATCCTTGGATGCTTTTCCCCTCGCGGCATTGAATTTATACTGCACACTCATGCTCTTTATATTTACGAATACAACCTCGGCGAAGCGCTTCAGCTCATTGAATGCGGAATTGCCGAGAACTCCGTCGAGAAGTCCGAGGCCGCCATTCCAGCTCTCAAGGAGCTTGTCCAAAAGACCGAGATATTCTTCGTCGGAATACCTTCCGCGCCATGTTTTGTAATCGTCAAAGGCAAATGTCGCCATAGTCGCCGAATACCCAGTATCCTCGGGATACAGCAAATTTGACGGTCCGAGCTCCTGCGCTCCGAAATACAGCGTTCCGATCACATGGGGATAATATCTGAATCCGTCGGAAAACATTTTCACCGCCCTTTTAACAAGGTCCGCATTTTCGGCAAAATGCCCGTGCAGCCATTCATCGTAATCAAAGCCGCCGGAGAATATACTGTTTACGAGATCCAAAGATACCGTGGGATATCCGCCGAGCGTCCACGACATCATCAGTCCCCCGACGCCGAGCTCCTTAAGATTTTGCATATGCTCTATTATAAGATCGAACACGGGAATATAAGGAACGACTGCCATTTCCCAGCTGTTGTTTATCTGCACCTTTGCCATTATCTTATGTCCGAGGCTCTTCGCATATGTAAGATTTTCAACAGTCTCCTCGCACGGGCCGACCTTGCTTATCGCGTATTCTTCGACCTCCGTTCTTTTCCCGTTTGCCGTTATATGCCCCATCTCGCTGACGGACAGGATGTCTATCTTTTTATCCATATTGGCAATGCCCTCTTTAACATCATCGGGCGACCATCCGTACGGCTCCGTCCATGACCAAAGATTTGCCAGAACTCTCGTTTTTACACCTGCATCATCAACCGCGCGCTGAATTATGTTATTTATCTCGGGAACGACATCCTGATGCTTCAGATGCCTGCAGCGCGGACACGGATTATCCAAACGGGAGTGACAATTCGTCATATTCTCCGACATTGTGATGGTGATGATTCCCGCGAGCTCGGGCACCGCTGTCACAAGATCCTTTACTGCACCGTAAAGATATTCCTTAACAGCCGCCGTCTCAGTGCAAAGGCTCCAAGATCCCTCGAAGAATCTGCCCTTCAGCTCCTCCGTCACGGGAGTCAGCTGATCGTCGGCAACACCTCTCGGCTCATTAAAATAGAGGTATACGCCTATGCCGTATTTCTTACATTTGCTGATAAGTGCGTTCAGATTCCGGCGGCGGAGCTCATATCCCTCGTCAAGCCCCTTTACGAACGGATAAGGAGACAGCTTAGAGAGCACGCCCTGCATCCAAATGCCGTTAACGCCCACCTCCTGCAGATCACGAAGCATTTCGTCGGAGACGATCTGCTCGCTCTGCGCAAACGTGTCACCGTAAAGCATCGAATAGCTGTACACGATCTTATCAAATTCGCTGTCCGCGGCGGAGCTTTTCTTCAAGGAGCATGCTCCCGTCGAATAAAAATCAAACGGCGCGGCATAATTATCTATAAACTCCGACTTTAAGAGCTCCGCCGCTTTTTCCGTCCTTTTGATATCCTCCTTTGACAGAGGAGAATACTTGACCTCCTCGCAATAGGACTTAAACATGCCGAGTTTTACAAAAAGAAAATCATCTTCTTTTAAATTATAATCAAGCGTTTTTTCATCCATGTCGATAAGCTCCAGAAGCTGAGCGTACGGGACCAGATGCCAATTGTTTTTAATTATGCTTATATAACCGTATTTCTGCCATTTCGGCTCGAACGGGATCCTGTCTATACCGAGGCGCGCCGCCTCACTCAGGATCGTTTGCTCATCGGTGCCAAGCACGGATGCGATCCGCTCCGTCGGAACGAGTCCGTAATTTCTGAGCAAAACGGTCTGCCATTTTTGAGGTGTAAAATACATCAGCGGCTTTACATTTCTGATTTCGGGTAACATAGATATCTCCTGTTGCTTGAATTTGTGAAAATCGTTGTTGTCGCATTGCATCTTTAAAAGCGACTCTGCGGCAAGCTGTTACTTGAATTATATCACATTATCTTTGATTTTTCAATAGAATTATATGCGTTTACGGTTGCTTTTTCACAAAATTCTCACACAAGCGCACTTCCCTTTTATTAGGAAGCTTCTCCAAAGCTTTATTTCGACTATTTTATGTTTTTTAGGAAAAAAGGCTTGACAAAGCGTCGTTTTTATGATATCATTTCAGTATTGGAACACGCTCCTTGGGAAGCAGTCGTGACAGAGAGCCGCAGGTAGCTGAGAATGCGGATGATATGCCCCACCGAGTACCGCCCATGCTCTGTTTTTTTAAGACAGCCGAATTAAATAAATGAGTTAAACGCTCGGGTGGAACCGTGCGGGACACATTCAGTCCTCACCCCGAAGGCAGCATTTTTCGAAATGCCGACTTTGGAGTGTTTTTTTATTTGTAATTACATGATAAGGAGAATATAAAAATGGCAAAAATCATTTTTTCAAGCGGAGAAATCTTCACTTCGGACGCTCCGGTCTCCGTATACGAGGCGGCACGTGAGCTCGGCCTCGCATCGCGCGAGGTGCTTGCGGCAAGCGTTGACGGAACGGCAAAGGAGCTTTCCGCGGTTATCGACGGTGAGGCGAGCGTACGCCTTCTAACCTTCAAGGACGAGGAAGGAAAGCGCATCTTCCGTCACACCGCGGCGCACATCATGGCGCAGGCGGTCAAAAGACTCTACCCTGAGACGAAGCAGACAATAGGCCCTGCGACGGACACGGGATATTTCCAGGATTTTGACGCTCCCGTTTCCTTTACGCCCGATATACTGAAGAGCATCGAGGCCGAGATGAAGAAGATAGTCAAGGAGAACCTCGTCATCGAGCGCACCGTCCTCGGCAAGGATGAAGCGATAAAGCTCATGACAGAGCTCGACGAGCCCTACAAGGTGGAGAGGATTAACGAGCTTGCCGACGGCGAGGAGATCTCGATATACCGTCAGGGCGAGTATACCGACCTCTGCTCCGGTCCGCACCTCCACTCAACG
>CAZQII010000003.1:0-50552 GCA_964593825.1 uncultured Ruminococcus sp. | reverse complement strand
GGTTGTAGTAACCTATCTCCTCGATGAACTTACCGTCGCGGGGCGACTTCTCGTCTGCAACGACCACACGGTAGAAGGGGCTCTTCTTCGAGCCGAGTCTCTTGAGTCTGATTTTAACTGCCATTTCTTTTGTCCTCCAAATTTTATATATTTTTATTTTAGAAATGCCTGATTTATAAGGGAAGCTTCATTCCGGCGAAGCCGCGTTTTTTGCCGCCGGTGAACTGCTTCATCATTTTTTTCATTTGCTCGAACTGGCGCAACAGCTTGTTCAGATCCTCGACCGTCGTGCCGGAGCCCGCGCTTATTCTTTTTCTTCTTGAGCCGTTGATAATATCGGGGTGCAGGCGTTCTTCCTTTGTCATTGAAAGGATCATCGCCTCGGTTTTCGCCATTTGCGACTCATCGATCTGCGCGTTCTTGAGTGCGCCCGTATTTGCACCGGGGATCATACCGATCAGCTGATTCAAGTTGCCCATTTTTTTGAGCTGGCGCATTTGAACGAGAAAGTCCTCGAGCGTGAAGGTCTGCTCGCGCATTTTGCGCTCCAGCTCTTTGGCGTTCTTCTCGTCGAAGGCCGCCTCCGCTTTTTCGATAAGAGAGAGGACGTCGCCCATTCCGAGTATCCTCGAAGCCATTCTGTCGGGGTGGAAGAGCTCAATCGCGTCCATCTTTTCGCCCGTGCCGATGAACTTTATCGGCTTTCCGGTGATGTACTTGACTGAGAGAGCGGCACCGCCGCGCGTGTCGCCGTCCATTTTTGTGAGAACGACACCGGTGATGTCCAAGAGCTCGTTAAAGGTTTTTGCCACATTGACCGCATCCTGGCCCGTCATCGCATCGACAACGAGCAGGATCTCCGACGGAAGCGTGGAGTCCTTAATTTTAACAAGCTCCGCCATCAGCTCCTCGTCTATATGCAGGCGTCCGGCCGTGTCTATAAGCACGAGATCGTTTCCGTTTTTCTTGGCGTGCTCCACGCCTGCCTTCGCGATCTCGACGGGCGAGATCTTCGTTCCCATAGAGAAGACGGGAACACCGACGGAGTCTCCGACGATCTTGAGCTGATCGATTGCCGCGGGACGGTAGACGTCACATGCGACGAGCAGGGGACGCTTGCCCTTGGTCTTATACATGCTCGCGATCTTCGCGGCATGCGTGGTCTTTCCCGCGCCCTGAAGTCCGACCATCATAATGACTGTCGGCGGCTTGGGATTTATATTGATCTTCGGCGTTTCCGAGCCCATAAGGTTTATAAGCTCTTCGTTTACTATCTTGACTATTTGCTGGGCGGGAAGAAGGCTCTCGAGCACCTCGGTGCCGACCGCTCTGTCTGTGACGGCCTTTGTAAAATCCTTAACGACCTTGAAATTTACATCAGCCTCAAGCAAAGCGAGCTTGACCTCGCGCATTCCTTCCTTGACATCCGCCGCTGTAAGCTTACCCTTGCTTTTGAATTTTTTGAAAGCATTTGAAAGCTTTTCCGTAAGGCTTTGAAACATCATATCAAAATCCTTTGCTTGTTATTTGTTCGATGACCGCTTCCAAAAGGCGCTCTCCTTCACCGTCGCCGGACTCGAAAAGCCTTTTCTTTAATAATGAAAGCCCCTCGGTGTATTTATTCAGCTCCTCGTGTCGGGATGCGAGCCCGAGCTTGTCTTCGAGGAAGGTCAGATGCTCCTCGCCGCGCTTGATTATATGCCGCACTCCCTGGCGGGAGATGCCCTCGCCGCTTGCAATCTCACCGAGTGAGAGATCATCGTCGTAATAAGCTTCCATCACGGATTTTGTATGCTCATCAAGCACATTGCCGTAAAAATCAAGCAGATATGCCATTCGCAGATTTTTTTCGAACATATCGGCCTCTCCGTTCACTTATTTTGCATAACAAAACGATGTAAAGCAATTTACTTTACAAGTATATCATATTTGCTGTTCGATGTCAAGTATTTTTTAAGAAAAAATATAAAAAATCTCCGAAATTCAAATTATATACTTGAATATCCAAGATAAAAATGTTAAAATATAATGAAATGAAGAAAAGCGGAGAGGAGGAGTCATGAACGATCAATACAAGCTGTCGGATACGGTGAGCGGAACGATAGAGAATATTATATACAAAAATGAAGAAAACGATTACACCGTTATGGAGATCTCCGACTCCGAGAACTCGCTTATCACAGCGGTCGGAATTATTCCGATGGCCTTCGAGGGGGAGTGCGTGGTCCTGCGCGGCAGGTGGACGTTCCACAAGGATTTCGGAAAGCAGTTTAATTTCGAGAGCTTCGAAAAAACTCTGCCGAAGGAGATTGACGGTATATTGCAGTACCTGTCGTCCCGTACCGTTAAGGGGGTTGGACCCGTTACCGCGCTGAAAATAGTCAATCGCTTCGGCGCGGAGACATTCGATGTCATTGAGAACCATCCGGATTGGCTGGCGGACGTTCCCGGCATCACGGTGAAAAAGGCCGTGCTCATATCGGAATCCTTCAAGGAGCAGACCGGCATTCGCGGAGTCATGATGCTTTGCTCTGGCTTTTTGGCGGTGCCGGAGATAACGAGGGTGTACAAATCGCTCGGTGCCGCGACCGTTAACACGGTAAGGGATGATCCTTACATATTATGCTCCGACGAATACGGAATACCGTTTGACAAGGTCGACAAAATGGCAAGCGGGCTCGGATTTGATCCCGAGTGCGAGCCGCGTCTTCGGGCGGGGCTGAAATACGTCCTATCGTATAACGCGGCGGTGAACGGCCACACCTGCCTTCCGAGGGACAAGCTCGTTCTTGCCGCCTCGCAGGTGCTCGGCGTGGGGACGGAGCGCATCTCGAATTTTCTCGCGGATGTCATTGCGGACGGCACGCTCTCAAGATATTGCATCTCGGAGAATGAATTTATTATGACATGCGATGTGGACGAAAATGAGGAGTTCGTTGCGAAAAAGATAAAGCTCATAGAGAGCACGGCGGCAAAATTCACAAGGCTCGATATTGCCTCTCTGATAGAAAAAACGGAGATGAAGATCGGGATAGTCTATGAGGATAAGCAAAGGGAGGCGCTCTTCGAGGCGCTCAACAACGGAGTCTTTATTCTGACCGGCGGACCCGGAACCGGAAAAACGACGGTAATTAAGGCGCTGATCTCCATCTTCTCGAGCCTTGGAATGAAGACCGCGCTCACGGCTCCGACCGGCAGAGCCGCCAAAAGAATGAGCGAGGCAACGAGCGAGAAGGCGTGCACCGTGCACCGCCTGCTTGAAACCGAGCGCAATCCCGGAGGCAAAAGAGATCGCTTTGCCAGAAACGAGAGAAATCAGCTTGACGAAAACGTGATCATAGTCGACGAGGTGTCGATGATGGATCTTTCGCTTATGACCGCGCTTCTCAAGGCGGTACGCCCGGGCGCACATCTGATACTTATCGGCGACTCTAATCAACTGCCGAGCGTCGGCGCGGGAAATGTGCTGTCGGATCTTATCGGCTCGGAGAAGATAAGGACCGTATGCCTTTCGAAGATATTCAGACAGGCGAACGAGAGCCTTATAATTACCAACGCGCACAGGATCAATCGGGGCGAGCCGCCGATATTGAATGTAACGGACAACGATTTCTTCTTTGTCAGGCGTGAGAACGAGAGCGATATACCGAGCACCGTCGCCGCTCTTGTTACGGAAAGGCTGCCGAGGGCATACGGCGACGGTATAAAAAACAAGATCCAGGTGATCACACCGTCCAAAAAGGGTACCGCAGGCATAGAGGCGCTCAACCGTATACTTCAAGAGCGGATGAATCCTGCGGCAAAATTCAAAAAGGAAAAGACAAGCCGCGGCATTGTCCTGCGCGAGGGCGATAAGGTAATGCAGACCGTGAACGACTATGAGGTCGAGTGGGAAAGGGCGGACGAAATAGGAACGGGCGTTTTCAACGGCGATATAGGAACGGTCGACTGCATCGATACGGCGGGCGGATGCCTGTACGTAAGATTCGACGACAGGCTCGCGAGGTACGGATTCGATATAATAGATGAGCTCGATCTCGCATATGCAATAACGGTGCATAAGAGCCAGGGCAGTGAATATCCCGTCGTGATAATCCCGATGTATTCCTGCGCGCCCATGCTGCTTACGAGAAATCTTTTGTACACCGCCGTTACGAGGGCGAAAAAAATGGTGGTCCTCGTCGGCAGGGGTGATGTTGCCGCGAGAATGGTGGACAATAACAGAGAGTGCCTCAGATACACGACGCTCAAAAACAGAATTTTTGATTATTGTTGATATAAATTGAAAAAATACTTGAATTTTTTCACAAAATATAGTATAATGTACTGTAAGAGATTAGTTTCCGATAAAAAATGAAAGGATAACGGCATGGTAACAAAGATCGGCTTAGATTTGGGTTATGCGAATATAACTCTGAGCGACGTCACTGCGGGCATATACAGAGAGCCCTCGGTCGCGCTTGTCAATAAGAATACGCGTGCCGTAATTTCGGTCGGAAACGCCGCAATGCTCGGCGAGGGCGGAGATAATCCAGATGCCATGCTCGTGCGGCCCTTCAAAAACGGATTGCTCTTTGATTCTAAGATCACGCAGGGCATTATCAACAATGCGATCGGCGCGATCATGCCGGTCGAAAAGATCAGATGCGTCGTCGGAGTTCCGTCGGATTTCCATATTAAGCAGGAAAAGGAGCTTTTCGCGCTTTTGACAGAGGCGGGGGTAAAAGAGGGCTTTGCCGTTAGCCGCCCTGTTGCCGCTCTAATCGGTGCTGGATATTCGCCGGGAATAAGCGCGGTGTCCGTTAATGTCGGCGCGTCATGCACGGAGATTGCCGTGCTCCATGGCGGTGAGGTGATCCTGAACGGCAGATCGATGATCGGCGGCGAGGATTTCGATAAGGCGGTAAAGCAGTATATTTACGATCAAGGCGATGTCAGCGTTTCTTTATCTGTCGCAAGGGCAATAAAGGAGAAGCTCGGTGCCGTTTGGCAGGGCAGGGAAAACGCGAGCATAGACATAGAGGGCACACTCTCCCTTACGGGAAACAAGGTCAGAATGTCGGTGACGACCGAGGACATCGTGGGTGTCTTTGAGGAGCCTTTACATACCTTGCTCTCCGCGGTTGCGGATGTCGTTAAAAAGATACCGTACGAGATCGTCGGCAAAATATTCGAGAACGGCATAGTGCTGACCGGCGGTGGTGCGGAGCTCTTCGGCATCGACATTATGATGCAGAAGGTCCTCGGCATCAATGTCACAAAGCCGCAGGATGCCATCGACTGCGTCGCAAAGGGGCTTTCACGCGTGAACAACATAATCCCCTCGAAGGGAAGGGCGGGGAACAAGAATGTTACCTCCATGCTGTTTAAATATTATGCAGATAAAAATAAATAATAAAGGGAAGATAAAATGAAAAATCAAAACAGTAAGAAGACCGGTGCGGCGACAAAGGTGATCGCTATCGTGCTTCTCGGAGCTATGGTGCTCGGAATCGCAGTTGCGACGGTTGTTTATTTCAAAGCGTCGATTTAAGATAAATCGCATTTTCGGTGTGTGCTTTTTATGCCGCGCTCGAAAGTGCGGTTTTTCTTTTTTTGCGGCAAAAACAAAAAAATACACTATTCCGAAGCAGTGCCGAAGGAGCGTTCAAAAATGTCAATTCACAAAACCAGGCACCGAAACAATGTTGAAAACTCTGCAAGCGAAACTACACAATTCCGTTATAATGTCGATAAAACGGCTCAAAATGCGCGTTTTGAACGTGAAAACGCATCTCGGAAAAGTATACAGCCTCAAAAAGTGCGGTTTTATCGACAACGGAATTGTGTAGAGACTGTGAGCACAAGCTTCGGATGTTATTTGTACAATCGCCTCGGACGCAAAGAAAAAAACAGACGGCACGCGTTATTGCGTACCGTCTGTTTTGAAAGATATTATTTCTTATGTATTCTTCTTATGGTCTTGAATTCTGCATCGTAATCGTTGTAGATGTCGCGTGCCGTTGTGGGTGCTTCCGGTGCGGGCTGAGCCTCACGCACCTCGGGAGCGGGGGCGGGCACCTGATCGTCTACTGCAAGGATTTTATCGATCTCGGATTCGGTGAGCCTTGTGCGAGGTGCCGAAAAGGCAGGCTCTCTCACGGGCGCCGACTCTCTTACGGGAGCGGGCTCGGGTGTTCTCACGGGCTTCTCTGCGGGGCGCTCGATCACGCGCTCTGCATGTGCATCGTCGTCCGCGCTCTGTGCCTTATTGAATCCTGTTGCGATGATCGTGACTCTGATCTCGTCATCCATGGAGGGATCGAGATTAACGCCGAATATGTTTTGCGCATCGGGATGAACCTCGTCGTGGATCATTGCGCACGCCGCCTCGACCTCCTCGAGCTCGATGTCCTGCGATGCGGTCACGCATACAAGGACGCCGGTCGCACCTGCGATGCTCGTTTCAAGCAGGGGAGAGGTGATTGCCGCCATGGCAGCGAGCTGAGCCTTGTCTGTACCCTTTGCAACACCGACACCCATGTGCGCGTTGCCCGCGTTCTTCATGATGGTCGTCACGTCGGCAAAGTCGAGGTTGATAAGGCCGGGGATGTTAATGAGCTCGGAAACGGACTGAACTCCGCGGCGCAAAACATCGTCCGCGATTTCAAATGCGTTTGTAAGCGTGATATGCGTATCTTCGATCTGCTTGAGTCTTTCGTTGGGGATCACGATGAGCGAGTCAACGTACTTGGAGAGCTCCGCGATTCCTTCCTCTGCCTGAGCCATACGCTTGCGTCCCTCGAACGCGAAGGGCTTGGTAACTATTCCGACCGTGAGTATGTCGAGCTCCTTTGCCACCTTGGCGATGACGGGAGCCGCACCTGTACCGGTTCCGCCGCCCATGCCCGCGGTAATGAACACCATATCCGCACCTCTGATAACTTCCTTGAGGGCGTCAATGGACTCCTCCGCGCTGCGCTTTCCGACATCCGGAGTAGCACCGGCTCCGAGACCCTTTGTGATCTTTTCGCCGATAACGATCTTCTTTGCCGCGCAGGATGATTTAAGTATCTGGCTGTCTGTGTTGACTGCGATAAACTCAACGCCGCGGATATTTGTGGAGATCATGCGATTGACCGCGTTGTTTCCGCCGCCGCCTACGCCGATGACTTTTATATTTACACCACTGTCGTATACAGGTTCAAAATCGAATTCCATTTTAAAATCCTCACTTTATTTATGAATAGGGAACAGTTCCCGAAAATAATCATCTATAAATATTATACAATATTTTTATTTAAAAGCAAGAGATTTTTAAAATAAAAATATTATTTTACAGTTCTGTAAATAAAAACTTTAAAAGTTAATGTTATTTTAAGGCAGATGTATATCGCTTTGCTCGAAAAAAGCGCAAAAATGCCGAATTTCGTGCAAAAAATGCCGTGTTTTGCTTCAAATCGAGGCGTTTAAACCGAAATAATAAATATATTATTAACACAAAAGCGAGTTAAGTGAGGTTATTCATCGGCAGAATTTTTTGCATTTGCAACGGCACTTTCGATTTGTTCGGATATTTTTACGGCGGAGTCGGGGACGTAAAAGCCTTTCACATTCGTTGAAAGCGCTGTCTTTAAATTGCGGTCCGATATGATCTCGCGGATTCTTTTTCCGAGAGCGTCTGCGGTAAGCTCGCTTTCGGGTATCATCAGTGCGGCGTCGGCATTTGCGAGAGTCTGTGCATTTTTTCTTTGGTGGTCGTCGGCGACATTCGGAGAAGGTATCAATATCGCCGCCGCGCCCGCCTTTGCTATCTCCGACAGCGTCATTGCGCCGGAGCGCGAGATGACGATATCCGCGGCGGTGAGGGCGGTCGGCATATTGTTTATATAGGGCACGATCTTGCATTTTCCGCCGCACGTCAGTCTCGGGTCGCTCTCCTTTATTTTTTCGAAATAGCGTGTTCCACAGGCGTGTAAATGCCGTATATTCATATCTTCCGTGTATCCGTTCATGACCTCTGCGATCACCTCGTTCAGTCGTTCGGAGCCGAGGCTCCCGCCGAAGGAGACGATGAATGTACAGTCTCCGCTTATTCCGAGAGTGCCGCGCGCGTCCCTTTTTGTCTGCTTGAAGAAATCCTCTCTGAGCGGATTGCCGACGACCTTGTAATTTTTGACCTTTTTCAGATATTTTAGGCTTTCCGCGGAGTTAAGTAAAAGCAGATCGCATTTTTCGCCGAGCATTCTCGTTACAAGCCCGGGATATATATTCGATTCGTGCAAGAACGTCGGGATCCCCGCGCTTATACTGCGCTTTAATATCGGCCATGAAACGTATCCGCCCGTCGCGATCACGGCATCGGGCTTGAATTCGTTTATTATCTCCGATGCTCCTTTAAGCGATCTCAGAGCGAGAAGCGCACTTTTCACGGCATCGGCGGACAGCTTGCGCGATAGTCCGCGGATCCGTAAGGTATAGAGCTTAAAGCCGCGTGAGGTAACTGCATTGTTCTCGTCGCCGCCCTCGCGGCCGACAAAGGCGATCTCGATATCCCCGTGTCTTCTTTTCATTGCCTCGGCGACGGCGATCGCCGGATTAATGTGGCCGCCTGTTCCGCCGCCCGCAAGAAGTAAGCGCATAATATTCTCCATTCTGCCGCCCGCACGGCGGCCGCACAAAGCGTTATGAAATTTCGGTGCGCACGATTATTGCCCCGAGGATGCGGTGCACGGAGGATCGCGTGCCGAGTCCGATCATTTTTTAATTTTAGAATTTCTCGAAACGGAAAGGATTATTCCCACCTCGAGAAACATCATCAGCAGGGAGGAGCCGCCATAGCTGAAAAACGGAAGCGATATCCCCGTGTTCGGTATCGTATTTGTGACGACAGCGACATTAAGCAGGACCTGCACCGCGGTCTTGATGCTTATTCCGCATGCCGCAATGCGGGAAAACGTGTCCGACGAGCGTGCTCCTATGATAAATCCCCGTGCACAGACGAAGGCGAAGAGCAGTAATACTGCCACCGCACCGACAAATCCGCATTCCTCGCAAAGAATGGCAAATATCATGTCGTTTGCCGGCTCGGACACGTAGCAGTGCTTCAGCACGCTTTTTCCTATACCGACGCCGAATATGCCGCCGCTTCCTATCGCCATAAGCCCTTGCAGAGTTTGCCATCCTCCGGTCAGGCTGTATGCCTCCGGATCTCGCCAGACGGTGATGCGCTCCTTTGTGTAATCGGTGAACAGCGCGAGCGCAGTCACCGCGATGACCCCCGCGATGAGCACGGCGTACAGATATTTCGGATCCGCACCGGAGATGAAAATTACGAGTATGCCTATTGTGCCGAGTATGATTATACATGAGAGATGCTTTTGCAGCATTACGAGTATTATCGGAATGAGTATTATCAAAAACGGGATCAGCGTTCCGTAAATTGCGATATACCTGTTGCTCGAGCGGTGCGCGATCCTGTCCTCGTTGTCGGAAAAGTATTTTGCCAGCATCAAAACGAGAACGAGCTTGCAGATCTCCGACGGCTGGACGGTGATCGGACCTATGGAGATCCAACGCTGTGCGCCGTTGCCGACGAACCCTATCGCAAGGACCATGATCAAAAGTATGAGCGTGATTCCGTACAAAAACGGCGTTATGAGCTTAACAAATCCGATGCTTATCCTTGACGTAACGATCATGATCGCAATGCCGAGCAATAGCCACACGGATTGCTTTTTTACAAAGTAAAGGCTGTCTCCGTATCTGAATGCGGCGTAGGCGTGCCCGGCGCTGAATACGGCGAGGGAGCCGACGGCGGCAAGCAGAAGCACCGCGGTCAAATAAACAAGGTCGGGCCGAGAGGATGCGGCATCTGTTTTGAACGATCTTGAAACGGTCTTCCTTACGGAAGCGCTCCTTTTTATCATACGGCTGTGGCGGCGAATGTCAATACCGAAAGGATCAATGTCAGAATAATGGCGCAGATGCAGATTTTGTTTTCGCTCCAGCCGCTTTTTTCCAGGTGATGGTGCAGGGGTGCCATTTTGAAGACCCGCTTGCCGCACAGCTTATATACGGCGACCTGGATGACAACGCTCGTGCCCTCGATGACGTAGACGCCGCCGGTTCCCACCACGGTGACGGGATCGCCCGCGCTGAGCGCGGCGGATGCGATGACCGCCCCGAGAAAAAGAGATCCCGTGTCACCCATGAATATTTTTGCCGGGTGAATATTGAACAGCATAAAGCCCACCGTGCCTCCCGCCAATGCGGCGGTAAGAATCGCACCGCTCGGCGACCTCAGATAGGATACGTAGAATATCGAGATCGATGCGGCAAAGGCAACTCCGGCGGCGAGCCCGTCGATCCCGTCCGTCAAATTTGCGCAGTTGATTATTCCGAGGAGGATAAAGGCTGTCAGAAGGTAATAAAATGCGCCGAGCTCAATTCCGCCGAAGCGAAAGGCGAGGCGCGTGTCAGTACCGAGCAGGAGCGAGCGGGCGGCGAGGAAGATGATCACGGCGGCAAGCTGCAGAAAAAATTTTTCCTTGGCGGAAAGGCCGCGGTTTTCCTTATGGCGTAGCTTTGTTGTGTCGTCGATAAATCCGATCACGGCATTTGTAAGGGCGAAAAGCGTTGACAGGAAAAGCTCGACGGCGGCGCCCTCGTTCCCGGAGCGGTGCAGAGGAATACAGAATATCAGCCCCGCGAGCGTGACCGGAATGACAAAGCCTATGCCGCCCATCGTCGGTGTTCCGCTTTTTTTCATGTGCCAGACCGGGCCGCCCTCGTATATCGGCTGCTTTGCGCTTTTTGAAAAAACGGGTATCAGCCGTGCGACGGTCAGCGCGGTTGAAATCAATGTAAATATGAAGATCACGACAAAAACTGTCGGCGTGTTAAAAAGCATTTTTATCTCCCTCGATCATTTTCATGCACTCTATGATTTTTTCCGTATGTACCGCGTGTGAGCCTTTTATGAGCACGGTCTCACATTGGGCGGCGTTGTTTATAATTTTCACGGCGGTCTTTCCGTGATCGGCGGCGCACCCGTTGGCGAAGATCGCCCGAGGATCAAAGCCCGCTTCTTCCGCGCCGCTTTTCACAAACGGAGAGAATCTGCCGAACGGATAGATTTTGTCAATTCCGAGCTCGGCGCAAAGTGCGCCGACGCGGCGGTGGATCTGCTCGCTCTTTTCTCCGAGCTCCAGTATATCTCCGATGACGGCGCTTTTGACACCGCGGTGGAGGGAAAGGAGGCCGAGTGAGGCGACGTATGATTCAAGCGAGGCATTATAGCTGTCGTCCAGCACCGTTATATTTCCGACCATTATATATTTCTGCCTTGGAATAAATGCGGATATGTTGCGTACTGCATCGTTTACATTCGACATATCCAATCCAGAAGCAAGGGCGATCGCGGACGCAAAGGCCATATTTTCAGCCAAATACGCTCCGCCGAACGGAAAACGGATTAGGCAGCTTTTACAGCCTCCGCTTACTATTTTGAAGCAGGTCATGCGCTCGCTTTGCTTGCTTATTTCGGGGTATACGTCGCCGCCGCTTCCCACCGTTATCGCATGCGGGACGGATGCGAGGAGCGGCTCGTCCCTCGGAATCACCGTACGGGCGTTTTCGCTCATGCCGCAAAGGATTTCGAGCTTCGCCCTTGCGATCCCCTCGCGCGAGCCGAGATTTCCTATGTGGGCGCTCCCTATACAGGTGATTGCCGCAATGTCGGGGCATACCGCCTCGGACAGACGCTTTATCTCTCCGAAATGATTCATTCCGAGCTCGAGAACGAGGACCTCGGTGTCCCTCGGCGCCGAAAAAACGGTCAAGGGAAGTCCGATGCCGTTATTGAAATTACCGGCTGTTTTATGAGTCTTATATCTTGTCGCAAATATTGCCGCGGTATAATCCTTAACGCAGGTTTTTCCGACGCTCCCGGTGATCGCCGCGGTGAGCTTAAGCCTCGGAAGCTTTTCCTTATAATATTTTGCGAGCAAAAGCAGGGCATATTCCACGTCATCGACAGATATGGCATCGTGGCACGTGCTGCTCACGGTGCAGCATCCGTCGAGACCGATCACTCCGGCGACGTATTCCTCCGCTTTGCCTATGGCGAAAAACAGGCCGCCCTCCTCGAGCTCGCGCGAGTCCGTGCATATGAAGGTTATTCTTGTATTTTTTCCGTTATATACACCGCCGACGGCCTTTGCAACCTCGTCCGCGCTCAAAGAGATCTCAAGCTTCGCCTTCATTGCACCGTTCCCGCTTCCTTTTCTTCAGTGTCTCGGCAATTATTTCGTGCTCATCGAAGGGGTGAGCTCCGGTGCTATCGATATTGTATTTTTCGGCTCCCTTGCCGAGTATGGCGATGACCGAGGATGCAGGAGCGTTCAGCAAGGTGTTTTCTATCGCGAGCCTGCGCGACGGAATAACCGCGATCTTACTGCTGTCACTTATACCCGACAGTATATCGTTTATGATACGATCCCTGTCCTCCGAGCGAGAATTATCCTCGGTTATAACCGCAAAGTCGGCGAGCGTCTCTGCAATGTGTCCCATTATAGGGCGCTTCTTTTTGTCGCGCACTCCGCCGCATCCGAATATGCAAATTAGCTTCTGCCCCGCGTTTTTGCACGAATTCACGGTTTTCAGCATATTCTCTATCGCCATAGGAGTGTGCGCATAATCGATTATAACGGTGATGTCGCTCTCGATGACCTCAAATCTTCCTGTCGGAGATCGCATTTCTTCGAGTGCGCGCTTTGCAATGCACGGGCGGCATCCGACGGTAACGGCCGCGGTGATCGCGCACAGGGAGTTGTATATATTATATGCACCTGCAAGAGGTAAATTCATTCTGAATATAAAATCGCGCGCCCGATATAAATATGACGAGCCCGAAAGTCCGCGCATCTCTGGCTCCTTCGCCACGGTATCCGCGCTCCAAAGCACGCCGACACTCGTTTTCTTACATTTGCATTCCGCAAATGCGCGGCGGACGTAAGCGTCGTCAATATTGAAAATACCGATCTTGCTTTGCTCAAAGAGGCGCATTTTCGCACGGTAATAATTCTGCATATTCTGATGAAAATCCAGGTGCTCGTGCGACAGATTCGTGAAAACGGAGGCCTCGAAGCTTATCGGAGCCAGCTTCTCCAGTGCCAGGGCGTGGCTCGACACCTCCATTACAATATATTCGCATCCGTCATTTTTCATTACGGCAAGCGCCGGGTACAGAATATCGGGATCCGGGGTCGTCATCGAGTAAGTGAGATCGGTCAGCATTTTACCGACGCTTTCAATTTTGCCCGTTCCGATAAAGCCTGTTTTTTTACCCTCGGCCTCAAGTATTCTTTTTATCATGGTCGCGGTGGTCGTTTTCCCGTTCGTTCCGGTGACGCCGATGAATTTCAGCTCGCCGATGTCGACTCCGACATATCTGAAATATGCATAAGAGAGCAGGCGCCTTATGTTTTTTGCCGTAAGCACGGTGAGATCACCGTCCGATGCCTCGGCATCTGCGCTTATCACGACGGCGACGGGAATTTCATTGAAATCATTTGACGAAGGAGCGGTATTTCCGAGGTGAAAATAAACACTGTCGGAATCCGCCTCGCTCATTTTATATGTAATTTTCTTGAATTCGAGGCGGCTTACATCGGACAGGCAGGTGTATTCGTCGCTTTTAAGTATGTTTTCGATATACATAGATCCTCCTAATCTTCAAAGGCGGTGGAGATCAGCCTGAGTATAAGAACTTGCCCGCGCTTTATTTTTTCTCCCTCGGCTATCGACTGTTCCGAGACCGTCAGCGGTGCACTGAAATCAGTGAGGGCTCCGAGTATTTGAATGTTCAGCCCGAGATTCGTGGCGATCCGGTTTGCCTCCGCCGCGTCGAGTCCTATCAGCGAGGGCATGATGATGTCCTCCGTGACATTCTCCGTATAAAGATAGACTCTCGAGAGCTTTGTGTTTATTCTGTCACCGACGGCGGGCATTTGAGAGATGACGGATGCTCCGTTTCCCACTATTTTATATTCTATCCCGTCTGCCTTTAGTGCGCTTACGGCCGACGAAACGCTCATTCCCGTGTAGCTTTTGACATCGGAGTACAGCTCCTCCTCGGTCGACTTGTATTCGAGGTAGGGCAGCGCCTTTTCGAGAAAGGCCGAAACGTACGGTGCCGCAACGACGCTGCCGTATTTTACGCTCGACATAGGCTCGTCGACGACTATTATCATCGAAATGTTTCTTTCATATCCGGTCGTGAAGGCCACGGTCGAGGCGATCCTGAGATAAGAATTTCCGTTTTCGTCAAGCACGTCGAATTTTTGCGAGGTTCCCGTTTTTGCTGCAACGCTGTAACCGAACACATGCGCGTTCTTCGCTCCTCCGTCGCCGCTGACGCCCTCCTCAAGGACCTTTGCGACGGTGTCGGCGACCTCCTTGCTTACGACCTGAGCCCTGATCTGCGTTTCATGCTCTGAGACCGTGTTGCCGTTGCTGTCGATCACTTTTTGCACGAGGTAGGGAGTAACAAGAGCTCCGCCGTTTGCCACCGCGGAGATTGCCGTGAGCTGATTTATTACCGAAACCTTGAATCTTTGTCCGAATGATGCCGTCGCCAGCTCCGTCGATCCTATATTTTCGAGCTTGTGAAAAATAGTCGATGCCTCTCCGGGCAGGTCTATGCCCGTCTTCTCAAAATATCCGAATTTTCCGACATATGAATAAAACGCCTCCGCTCCGAGCCGCTCCGCAACGGTCATCATGGTCGGGTTGCACGACATTTGAAGTCCGTAAGCAAGAGAAAAGCTCGAGCCGTGCCCCGTGACCTTATGGCATTTTATCCTCCAGCCGCCGACCTCGTGATAACCCTTGCATGAAAAGGTGTCTGTTATCTTTGCGGCGCCCGAATCCAATGCGGCGCATACGGTAACGATCTTGAATGTAGATCCGGGCTCGTACAGCTGGCTTACGGCCTTATTCGACCACATTTCCTGCAAAAGCTCGTTCTTATATTTAATGTATTCCTCGCTTCCTTCCGTAAAGCCCGAGGCGGAAAGCCTTTTGCTTGATTCCGAGTCGAGGACAAATGGCTCGTTCGGGTCGAAGGGCGATGATGTCGCCATCGCGAGGATGGCGCCGGTGGATGTGTCCATTACGATGCCTGTAACTCTGTTGTTGACCTCATGATTTATTCTTATTGTCTCGAGCTGTGATTCAAGCTCTCTTTGCAGGTATGAATCCAGTGTGGTGACGATCGAATTTCCGCTTGTGGCGGGGGATATCTCGGAGTAATCGGTGGGCAGGGTGTTGCCGTTTGCGTCCTTAGCGTACAGGTAGTAGCCGTCCTTACCGTTCAGAGTGCTGTTGTAATAGTATTCGAGACCGAAAAGTCCGTTGTTTTCGCTTCCCGTAAATCCGAGCACATGTGCCGCGAGCGTTTGTGACGGGTAGTAGCGCGATGTTTGCGCCTCCGTAAACACAAGCTCCTCAAGGCTGTTTTCGATAATGAAATCGAGCACCTTCAGATATTCCGCCTCCTCGACGGAGCGCTTTACAGTCACGTCGAGTCTGTTGGTATTTGTGATCTTTGCGAGAATCGTATTTTCATTGAGATTTAGGATCTCGGCGAGTCCCGCGGCAATCAGCCCCGCGCAATCCGTGCGCCCGTTTTTCTCAGCCTTCTTTATTTCGCGGGAGGAAACGAATATCCTCCAGACGGTTTCGTCCGTTGCGAGGATGTTCAGGCTCGAGTCGTAGATCTTACCTCGCTCCGCCTTTAAAAGCGAGGATGTCGTTATCTGATCGTACGTTTTTTGTTTATAATAATCGTGCTTTACATATTGCAGATAAAATAAATTGACGATTAGATATCCGAGCAGGATGCAAAAGAGCAGGCCAACGGCGATCAGCCTCTTTTTACACAACCTTTTCATAATATCCTTTTCCAAGGTACTTCCGTTCATTAAAATAAAATTCTCCGTAACAAAAAAATATAGCGACGACCCTCGCAAATAGGCCATCGCTATATCTTATTGCTGCCAAAATAAAAATATGAAAGGAAATTAAAATATAAACTGAATAAAATTAAGCGGAAAGTGTCTCGGATGTGCTGTATGTAACGGTAGGTTCCGCGTCGTAAACATCCGCGTCCTGTGCCTCATACCTTGCGCTTGCCGATTCGGACTCGCCGGAAAGATCGGTGCCGCCGATGAAGCCGTATGTAACGACGAGCGTGCAGACCAAAAGCGCAGACATAAGTGATGCAAGCGAGGTCCTCAGGGGGAAGGCACGCATTGTCTTGTCCTTCGCGGGGGCCTTTTTGATCGTGAGCTTTTCGTTGACATATGTAACTATCTCATGGATGACCTTTCTGCTTCCGCTGTAATCGTTAACGGCTACGGGAAGGGAAGAAACGGAAGACGCCTCGCGTGCTTTTGCAAGCATATATTCTCCGAGCGTGCATTCCAGGCTATCGTTTTCTACGGTAAATCTATTTTTAAGGTTTTCATACAGGTGGTCGTATGCTGTCGTGGAAATCATCTTTTTATTTCTCCTTTTATAATTTCTCCGCCACTCTGAGCTTTGCGCTTCTTGAGCGGGGATTTTCGTTTAATTCCGCCTCACTCGGGAGAATGGGCTTTTTCGTAATTTCTTTAATTATAGGCTTGTTGCCGCATATGCAAACGGGGAAGTCCTTCGGGCACGTGCACCCCTCGGACATGCTTTTGTATGTTTGCTTGACTATTCTGTCTTCCAATGAGTGGAACGATATTACGGCGATCCTTCCGCTTTTTTCAAGCGCGGCACCTGCGGTGCGGATCAGCGGCTCGATCGCGTCGAGCTCGGAGTTGACCTCGATCCTTATCGCCTGAAACGTTCTCTTTGCCGGATGAGGTCCGCCCGTTCTTGCAGCGGGGGGGATGACCGACTTTATGATCTCGGAAAGCTCGAGCGTCGTTTTGATCGGTGCCGTCATGCGGCATTCAGCAATCTTTGCGGCAATGCGCGGAGCAAAGCGCTCCTCGCCGTAATCGTATATTATTTTTTTCAGTCTCTCCGCGGAGTATTCGTTTACGACCTCGTAGGCCGACAGCGGAGCATCCGTGTCCATCCTCATATCGAGCGGAGCATCGTGCATGTAGCTGAATCCGCGCTCCGGCGTGTCGAATTGGTGGGAGCTGCAGCCGAGATCGGCAAGGACACCGCCGAGCCTGTCCACCCTGTATTCCTCGAGGACTCGTCCTATCGAAGAAAAATTATCATTTATAAATATTACTTTATCCGAATAATCGCGCAGTCTCTCTCTTGCCGCGTTTATTGCATTTTTATCACGGTCGAAGGCAATGAGGCGCGCGCCGTCTCCCAATCGCTTCGCGATTTCGAGGGAATGGCCGCCTCCGCCGGCGGTTGCATCAATATAGGTGTAGCCGTCACGTATATTTAACGAATCTATGCATTCGTTCAGCAACACCGACATATGTGAAAAAGTCGTTTCCGACATATATTCGGGTCTCCTTTAGATTGAATGAATCAAAGTCCGTACTGGCGCATGATTTCGCGCATTTTTCCGAAGTCGCGCTTCTTTTCGCGCTCGTTCCAAAGCTCCTCGGACCAAATTCTTATCTGACGTCCCGCTCCGACAAAAACAATGTTCTTTTCAATCCCCGCATGAGCGGCAAGCTTCTCGTCCAATATTATCCTTCCGCTTGCGTCGGGGGTGCATTTCTGAGCAGCACCGAGAATAAAGTCCTGGATCTCTTCCGCATCCGATTCCGGCAGTCGTTCGATTTTATCAACAAAGGCTTCCCATTCGTCAGATGTGTACACCGAAAGGTAAGAATCGAATTTTCTCGTGATGTAAAAAACATCGCCAAGCTCTTCTCTGAATTTTGAAGGAATGAACACACGCTTTTTCGCATCGAGCGAATGAGTATACGAACCGACAAAAGACATATCTTACCTCCTTTCGGCAAATTTGCGTTTCGATCGGGGCATGAAGCGGTTTTTTTGATCACAATGCTCCACTTCAACCCACTTTGCTACTATTATAATACAAAAAAATGAAAAATGCAATAGTTTTTCCAAAAAAAGTCTCAAAAAAATAAAAATTTTTTTAAAATCCTTAAAAAGATAAAAAAGCTCTTCCATTTTGCGCCGTTTTATGATAAAATTATAATATAAAACGGAGGTTCGGCAATGTCGTTAATCAAAAAGTTATTCGGTAAAAACAAAAAAACGGACAGCTACTCGTACCGCCTTGCCCGCGCACGCGAATTACACGGTCAGGTAATTAAGTATGTGACCGAGCACAACGACGGAAACGAGGATGTGGTGGGGCGCGGAGGAGCGCTCTGTCTTAAGGACGGTAAGTTTATAATCGATTCGTCGGGCGATCGTCTGTTTGTCTGCGATGTCGGCGAGATGGATGCGAGCTATCTTATGAGCGGCGACGGCGTTATCATCAAGGGGCCGAATCTGCTTGAAGACGGGAAAATAAGAACGCTGACCGCCCATTTCGTTTATTACAGAAAGTGACCGTTTCATGAGAGAAAAACAAATTACCTCCGCCGTGATCCTTGCGGCGGGGATGGGGTCGAGGATGCACTCCGATGTGACCAAGCAGAAAATGATCATATGCGGAAAGAGCGTGCTTTACCGTTCCGTCTCGGCCTTTGAAAGCGCGGAGGAGATAGATGAGATAATCGTCGTCTGCCGCGACGGGGAGACGGAGTTTGCAGGATGCGAGCTCTCCGAATTCAAAAAGGTCAAGCACATCGTGCTCGGCGGAGCAACACGCAGAGAATCGGCGGAGCGCGGATTCGGCGCTGTGTCGGACCGCGCGCGGTTTGTTGCCGTTCACGATGCGGCGCGCTGTGTCATCTCGCCTGAGCTGATAGATCTTGTCTGCAGGGCGGCCTACGAGCACCGCGCCGCGAGTGCTGCCGCTCCCGTTACCGACACGGTCAAGGCGACGGACGCGGGCGGAATGATAGTGAAAACCGTTCCGCGTGACGGTCTTTTGCTCGCTCAAACGCCGCAGATCTTCGACAGGGATCTGTATAAGTCGGCGCTCGCGGCATTTTCCGCGGAGGAAGTGACAGACGACAATATGCTTCTCGAATTGAGCGGAGTTCCCGTTTATCCCGTTGTGACGGATCGGTACAATTTCAAGATCACCACACGCAGGGATATTGAATATGCGGAGTTTTTGATTCAAAGGGGTTATTTAGATGAATGATTTCAGAATAGGTCACGGATACGATGTGCACAAGCTTGTCGAAGGAAGGCGCCTGATCATAGGCGGTGTCGAAATTCCGCATTCCGTGGGTTTGCTCGGACATTCGGACGCGGATGTCTTGCTTCATGCAGTCATGGACGCCGTGCTCGGTGCGCTCGGCCTCGGTGATATCGGACGGCATTTTCCGGACACGTCGGATGAGTTCTTGGATATTTCAAGCATGCATCTTTTGACGAGAGTGGCGGGCATCATGCGGGAGCAGGGATATTCTGTTTCCAATATTGACGCCACGGTCATTCTGCAAAGGCCGAAAATCGCCCCGTATATCGAAAGGATGAAGGCGAACATCGCTTTTGCCTTAAATGTATTACCCGAGCGAGTGAATGTCAAGGCAACGACCGAGGAGCATCTCGGATTTACCGGAAGCGGGGAGGGCGCCGCCGCGCATTGCGTCGCTTTGCTTGTAAAGGAGCAGTAAAAAAAGGCGAATTTCTTCGCCTTCGTAAAATTACTCGCAACTGCCGCGTGCGAAGCTTCAAACATCCATGAACTTTATTGTCGGCGCACGGCGGCGGATCGCGTAATTTTATCTATATTATTTTATTCTATACTATAATATATGTGATTATATTAATATTAATAATAAAATATAAGTGAGGTATATTATGATCAAAATTTCTCCCTCCGTCCTCGCATGTGATTTTACGAGACTCGGCGAAGAGGTTGATGACATCGAGCGTGCGGGAGCCGATATGGTGCATCTTGATGTTATGGACGGACGGTTCGTGACCAATATCTCGTTCGGATTGCCCATTGTAGAGGCTCTGCGCAAAAAGAGTGCGATGGCGTTCGATGTGCATCTGATGATAGATGAGCCGGAAAAATACATAGCGCGCTTTATCGATGCGGGTGCCGACATAGTGACATTCCATGCGGAAGCTACGGACGATATTAAGGGCTGTATTGAAATTATCAAAAGCAAAGGAAAAAAAGCGGCAGTTTCCGTAAAGCCGAACACTCCGATAGAAACAGTCTATCCTTATCTCGACTCCTGCGATATGATACTCGTCATGACGGTCGAGCCCGGTTACGGAGGACAGGCTCTTATACCGGAAACCTTGGAAAAGGTGAAAAAACTCAGGGCAGAAGCGGAAAAGCGCGGACTTAATATCGACATCCAGGTCGATGGCGGAATAAAGCCGGAGAACGCCGCACAGGTCAAGGCGGCGGGCGCCAACGTGCTTGTCGCCGGCAGCTCGGTGTTTAAGGCAAAGGACAGACGCGCGGCAATAGACGCATTGCGCTGAATCGGGAATAAATAAAACGAAGCAAGGAGCCGTACGGTACCCCACTTGCTTCGTTTTTTATTACTCCTCGAAAAAGCTTTTTTGCTCCGACGGAGTCTTTGCACAGTCGGAATAGCTGATCTTCAAATGATCGTATGCCGGCTTTGTCGCGCACCGTCCGCGCGGAGTACGAGAAAGGAATCCGATCTGCATGAGATACGGCTCGTAAACGTCCTCGATCGTAACGGCCTCCTCTCCGATAGTTGCCGCCAGGGTCTCAAGTCCCACAGGGCCGCCGGAATAGAATTTTATTATGGCCTCGAGCATTTTTCTGTCCGTGTTATCAAGGCCGAGCTCGTCGATCTCAAGCGATCGGAGAGCAAAATCGGCAATTTCCGATGTGATCTCGCCGTCGCCCTTTACAAGTGCGAAATCGCGCACTCTCTTTAAAAGTCGGTTTGCGATTCGCGGTGTCCCGCGTGAGCGCGACGCGATCTGCCGCGCACCGTCGTCGGTTATTGCGATATTCAATATTTTCGCAGAGCGCTTTGCGATGGACGTCAGCTCCTCGACCGTGTACAGCTCAAGCTTTAAGAGGACGCCGAATCTGTCACGGAGCGGGGAGGTCAGCTGACCTGCGCGCGTGGTCGCACCTATGAGGGTGAAGTGCGGGATGGGGAGTCGAATCGAGCGTGCGCTCGGTCCTTTTCCGATGATTATATCCAGCGAATAATCCTCCATGGCGGGGTAGAGGATCTCCTCTACTGCATGCGAAAGTCGGTGTATTTCGTCTATGAACAGGACGTCGCCCTTGTTCAGGTTAGTGAGTATCGCCGCAAGGTCGCCCTGCTTTTCGATCGCGGGGCCGGATGTCGTGCGTATGTTTACGCCCATTTCGTTTGCGATGATTCCCGAGAGCGTAGTCTTTCCGAGGCCGGGAGGGCCGTAGAGGAGAACGTGGTCGAGTGCCTCGCCCCTGAGCTTCGCACTCTCGATATAAACCTTCAGGTTCGATTTCGCAACGGTCTGTCCCACATAGTCCTCGAGCAGCTTCGGGCGCAGCGGATTTTCGACATCGGCGTCCTGCTCTTCGTTATATTCTCCCGAGATTATTCGGTTTTCAAAATCGAACTCGTTTACTTCTTCAACCATATTTCAGAATCCTTTTCGACTTATTTTGCAAGCTTTTTCAGGGCGGCTCTTATCATTGCCGCGGAGTCGAGCGTGGGATCAATGCCGCTCAGCGCACCGAGCGCCGCGCTTTTATCGTATCCGAGGACGGTGAGGGCCTCTGCCGCTTCGGCAACGGCTCCGCTTTGCACCGGAATATCGCTCCTCGGTGCTGCACCGGTCGGAGACGGGGAGGTCGTCATTGTGTCCTTCGAGATCTTGTCCTTCAGCTCCAAAACGATCCTTGCCGCGGTTTTCGCGCCGACGTTCTGTGCCTTTGAGATAGCTTTTACGTCCTCCGTGCATATTGCGAGCGACAGCCTGTCCGGCGTCATGACCGACAGTATGTTTATCGCCGCCTTCGGACCGACGCCGCTGACGCCCGTCAAGAGGTTAAAGCACTCGTGCTCCTCAAGGCTCGCAAAGCCGAAGAGCTCCATGCCGTCCTCCTTTACGGAGAGGTGGGTGTAGAGCTTTACGCTTTTGCCGAGCTTCTGCGCCAGCATCTCCGAGGTGGTAAGGCTGACGGTCAATTTATATCCCACGCCGCCGCAGTCTATAACGCAAAGGTTGGCTTCCCTAACTTCAAGAGTTCCGTTTAAATAGTAAAACATATTTTCTCCGTTTCATTCCGCGGGCTTCACTTGCTTTATGGATTTTTCAAGTGTCTCTCTGCCCAGTGTGATGTCTCGTCCGCATCCGACGCAAACGATGCGCACATCAGTTCCGATGCGCATTACCCTGAACTCGTAAGAGGAGCAGGGGTGCTTTTTTTTCATCACAAGGATGTCTCCGACATTAAACCGTATGATCTTCATTTCTTGTACCGTGGAGTATATGACGTGCTGTCCGCGCCTTTTGCGATGCCGTGCTTTTTCTCAATAAATGCGACGAGCTTTTTGACAGAGAAGACCAGGAGGAAGAGCACGACGTAGCAGAACGTGAAGACGATGACGCCGACAAGTATCTTTGTCGCGATGCTCTGACTGCCGGATTTCGATGTGGCGAAAATTGCGACAAATCCGCCGAGCAAAACGATAAAATGGATGAGCCTCTTAAAAATGGGGTCGAGCCTTGTTTCGAATATAAGATCCACGGCCGCTGCGGCAAATCCGCATGCCATGCAGACCGAATAGAGCTTCAAATTCAGGACTATGCTGTAATTTCCGTATTCGTCGATCCCCATTGCGTGCGAAATGACGAGCAACGCAAGCGCGATGAGAAAGGAATAACAGCCGCCCTTTAAAAAGGTTTTTTCAACGAGCTTCATAAAAAAACTCCCTTCACGATAATATTTTACTACAATATAATAACACATTCCGCGGGCTTTTTCAAGTGATAAGTCGAAAAAACGGATAAGAAATATATTCTTCGCATAAAAATTCAAAAATATTTGATTTTATTCAAAATCGGTTGACTTTTACCGAAAATAAAGGTATAATTATATTAATATAAAATATTATAATCCTTGGAGAGATGATCAATGAACAGAAAGACAGCGAGAGAAAATGCATTTATACTCCTTTTCGAGTTGGGATGCAAGACGGATGAAACGGCACAGGAGATATATGAAAAGGCGGTCTCGTACCGTGCGCTCGAGTGCGACGAATACGTGAAAAAGGTCTTCTTCGGCACATATGAGAATTTGACTTTAATAGACGGCACAGTAGAGAAAAATCTTCAGGGCTGGAATAAGGATAGAATATCCATGACCTCGAAGGCACTTTTGAGATTGGCCGTATATGAGCTTATGTTTATGGACGATATTCCTGCACGAGTTTCGATAAACGAGGCCATCGAGCTCTCGAAGAAGTACGATGACGAGAAGGCATATATGTTCGTCAACGGCGTTTTGAATGCCGCAGCCGAGTTTCTTGAAAGAAAATGAGCTCGAAATATTTTTTGGGTATAGATACGAGCAATTATACCACCTCGGTCGCCCTGATCGATTCGGACGGCAATCTCGCAGCCAACCTTAAGCAGCTCTTACCGGTGAAGCCGGGGGAAAGAGGACTCAGACAGTCCGATGCGCTTTTCGAGCATACGAGGGCGCTGCCGCTCTTGCTTGACAGAGCGAGGGATATTATTTCCGGCGGCACCGTTATGGCGGTCGGAGTCAGCACAAGGCCGAGAAACCGCGAGGGGTCGTATATGCCGTGCTTCCTTGCCGGTGCTTCTGCGGCGCATGCCGCGGCGCTCGGGTGCGGGGCACCGATGTATGAATTTTCTCATCAGTGCGGTCATATCATGGCGGCGCTGTATTCCGCGGGCAGAGAGATCCCCGACAGCTTCGGGGCCTTTCATATTTCCGGCGGAACGACCGAGCTCGTGCGTGCAAGGGCGGTCAAGGGCGGCTTTGCTTGCGAGAGCGCCGGAGGAACAAGGGATCTGAATGCCGGGCAGGTAATAGACAGGCTCGGAGTTTATATGGGCTTTCTGTTCCCATGCGGAAAATATATAGAAAAGGCGGCGCTCGCCAACACTGCGCGCATTCCGAGGAAAAAGCCGCACGTGTGCGATACCGAGGTCAATTTATCGGGTCTTGAGAATATTGCCGTACGCCTGTATGACGAAACGAAGAATGTCGAGCTGACCTCCGCGTTCATTCTCGACTATCTTTCCGATGCGATACTTTCCGTTTGCGAAAATTATCGCAAGACTTACGGGGACGAGCCGCTCGTCTTCGCCGGCGGAGTTATGTCGAATTCGATAATACGTAAGAGGCTCGGCGCGAGATTCGATGCCGCCTTTGCGGAGCCGGAGCTTTCGTGCGACAATGCTGTCGGGATTGCCGTCCTCGCAAAGAAGGCATACGACGAAGAAAATAATCATTGAAAGGAATCCTTAACAGCCGATGGATATTTCATCCCTGCGCGAGAGAAGAGCCGCCGAATTTACCGTAAGCGAGCTCAACGGCTATGTAAAGACCGTTTTAGATAACGACAGATGCTTGACCTCTGTGACCGTGTGCGGTGAAATATCGAATTTTGTATGTCACGGAAGCGGGCATTTTTATTTTTCACTTAAGGACGGCGGCGGACAGATCAAGGCCGTCATGTTTCGCTCGCATGCCGCAAATCTGAAAATGATACCCAAAAACGGAATGCGGGTAAAGGCTCACGGCTCCGTGTCCGTATATCCGCAGGGCGGAGTATATCAGCTGTATGTGACATCCATGCTTCGGGACGGTATAGGCGAGCTTTATGAAAAATACGAGCTTCTTAAGCACAAGCTCGCGGAGGAGGGGCTTTTTTCGCCGGAGCATAAAAAGGCGATCCCCCGTTTTCCCGAGGCGATAGGAATCATAACATCTCCGACGGGAGCCGCCGTGCGCGATATCATAAATATAACAGAGCGCAGGTTTCCGTATGCTCGCGTATATTTATATCCCTCGCTCGTGCAGGGGGATAATGCGGAGGGTGAGCTCATAAGGGCGCTAGATTATTTTGATGACAGCAGGCTTGTCGACGTAATAATAATAGGAAGAGGCGGCGGATCGATCGAGGATCTTTGGCCCTTTAATTCTGAGGCGCTGGCAAGAAGGATATATGCGCATTCGGTGCCGATCATTTCCGCCGTCGGGCATGAGACGGATTTTACCGTCTGCGATTTTGTTTCGGATATGCGCGCTCCGACGCCGTCCGCCGCGGCGGAGCTGGCCGTGCCCGATTCCGCGGAGCTGCTTATGCGCATCGACTCCTTAGCGGAGCGTGCGGCCTCCGCATTGAAAAAGAGCATTGCCACAAGGCGCGAGCGTCTGAATGCCGCCTCTGACAAAGCGATATTGAAGCGGCCGGAGCTCTTTTACAAAGAAAAGAAAAAGGACGTTTCGGATCTAATCAGGCGTGCATCCGAGCTTTGCACATTGCGTATAGCGAGCAAAAGAAACGGACTTATGCTCAATGTCGAGGGCTTGAATGCCTTAAACCCGCTGTCCGTGCTGGCGCGGGGATATTCCGTGGTCGAGGCGGACGGTGCATGCGTGCGGCGTGTAAGCGACATCGAGATCGGAGACACCGTGACCGTCAGAATGGCGGACGGTAAATTGAAAGCGAAAATTATCGAAAAAGAGGTCAACTGATAATGGCAGTCAAAAAAGAAATGAAGTTCGAGGACGCGTTTGCAAGGCTTGAAGAAAGCGTACGTTCGCTTGAATCGGCGGAGCTCACACTCGATGAATCGATAAGCACCTTTGAGGAGGCGATGAGACTCGTCGGGATCTGCAATCAAAGGCTCGAGAAGGCAGAGGAAAGAGTCCGCATTCTGACCGAGGGGGTCGACGGCACCGTCACCGATATGCCGTTCGGGGCATTGCAAAATGAGGATTGACGTTTCCGTTTTTGAGCGCGGACTTGCATCGAGCCGCACGGAGGCAAAGTCTCTTGTCACCGAGGGATGCGTGTCGGTAAACGGTAAAACGGTCACAAAGCCGTCCTTCGACGTGTCCGACAGCGACTCGGTGGAGATAAGCGGGAGCACAAAAAAATATGTGAGCCGCGGAGGACTGAAGCTCGAGGCGGCGCTCGACGCCTTTTGTGTCGCGGCGGCGGACAAGAGATGCATAGACATCGGGGCATCCAGCGGCGGATTTACTGACTGCCTTTTGAAAAGCGGTGCGAGCCATGTCGTCTGCGTCGATTCGGGAAGCTCCCAGCTCGTTCGGTCGCTGAGGGACGATGACAGAGTCACGAGCCTTGAGGGATTTAATGCAAGGTATATGACCGCGGAGGATTTCGACGGAGCCTTTGATCTTGCGGTAATGGACGTTTCTTTCATTTCCGCAACATATATAATACCGGCTGTGAGGGCGGTTCTTGCACCGGGGGGCGATTTTATTTGCCTTGTAAAGCCGCAATTTGAGGTGGGGCGCGCCGGGATCGGAAAGGGCGGCATCGTCAAGAGCGACTCCTTGCGTACAATGGCGCTCGAAAAGGTTATTACTTTTGCCGAGTCGCAGGGCTTCCTTACACTCGGTTCGATCGAATCTCCCATCAAGGGCGGCGACGGAAATACCGAATATCTTGTTCACTTTAAGATGAGGTAAAGCAATGAAAAATGCAGTTATAATTCCCAATCCGAAAAAGGACGCGGAGCTTTTCGTAACGAAAGCGCTTATAAAGAAATTATCTTCGATAGGCATAAGACCGTATATCGACTCCTCTTACGGGATCGGACTGCCCGAGGCTGCGGTATATTCGGAATTTCCGCGCGACGCGGAGCTTATAGTTGTCGTCGGCGGCGACGGCTCGGTTATAGACGCCTCCAAGTACGCCGTCACATACGGCGCGCCTATCATAGGCGTCAATCTCGGGAAGGTCGGATATCTCTCCGAGGTGGAGCCCGACAATCTCGACGCCTTTGACAGGCTTCTCACCGCAGAATATAAGATTAACGAAATGCTTCTTCTCTCCGCCGAGCTCGTCGCAACGGGCGGGACGGTAAAGAGGGCGGATAGCCTGGCCGTCAACGATGTCGTCATTTCGCATGACGGTTATTTGGGAATTGCGGATTTCACGGTCGAAAGTGCCCTCGGTGACGGAGTAAAATACAGGGCGGACAGTATAATTGTTTCGACTCCCGCGGGCTCTACCGCGTATTCGCTCTCCGCGGGCGGACCGATAGTTGCTCACAATGTCAATTCCATGCTTATAACCCCCGTTTGTCCGCACTCGTTTTTTAACCGCTCCATTGTTTTCGATTCTGGAGAGGCGATCACGGTTAAAAATATATGCGAGCAAAATCTGAGGATAAGCATAGACGGCAGGAGCTTTGCCACCATGGCGAAGGGGGAGAGCTGCATCATTCGCGCGGCGAAGGAAAGACTGAGGATGCTTTCATTCTCCGACAGCAATATGTTTGCCACACTGTTTAAAAAAATGAGAATTCTGGAGGACATCAAGTGATGAAAAACGCAAGACAGAGAAAGATACTGGAGCTTGTCGAGCAGTACGATATAGATACTCAGGAAACTCTTATACAAAGACTCCTTGAGGCGGGGATAGAAACGACGCAAACCACCGTCTCCCGCGATATAAGACAGCTGCAATTGGCAAAGGGGATCACCGAGCGCGGTACGTATAAATATGTTCTTCCGGATCTGAAAAAGACCGATTCCGCTCCCGCGGTCAATGCGGCGCTCACCGATTCGATAGTAAAAATAGAAGCGGCGGAGAATATAATAGTAGTGAAGACGCTTGCAGGCATGGCAAATGCCGTCGCGGTATGCATTGACTCGCTCGAGATAGATAAGATAATAGGAAGCGTCGCGGGTGACGACACAGTTCTTCTTGTGATAAAGACTGTTTCGGATGCACACACCGCCGAGAGAAGTCTTAAAGACGCCTTCGGCTTTTGACGGAAAGGGCGACAGAAAATGCTTTCATCCTTACACATTGAAAACGTTGCGGTGATAAGATCCGTCGACATCGATTTTTCCTCGGGCTTTATTGCAATGACGGGTGAGACCGGCGCGGGAAAATCAATTATTATCGACAGCGTTAATCTCCTCCTCGGGGCAAAGGCGGATAAGGAGCTCATAAGACACGGGACCGACGGACTTATGGTGAGCGGTCTTTTCACGTCGCTCTCCGCCGCGGTATCGGAGGCAATCGGGCAGGTCGGCGTTTGCGCCGACGAGGACGGCAATCTGCTCATACAGAGGAGCGTCGGCCGTGACGGCAGATCGCAGATAAAGATAAACGGACGTACGGTCAGTATGGCCGTGCTCAAGGCCGTGACTCCCTTGCTCGTCAGTATACACGGGCAGAGCGACACGCGCGACCTGACCGATGAGCACCGTCAGCTCGAGCTCCTCGACACCTATGCGGATTGCACGGAGCTTTTGGAGGAATATAAGACCGTTTATTCAAAGCTTTGCGAGGTGCGCACGAAAAGAGCGAAGCTCGAGGAGCAGGATAAGGAGCGCGAGCGTCTTAAGGAGATCCTCGCATATCAGATAAAGGACATAACCTCAGTCTCACCGAAGTCCGGAGAGGAAGAGGAGTTGATTGATAAGAAGCTTAAGCTCAAGCACAGGGAAAAAATAAACCGCCATGCGGATTTTGTATTCAAGGCGCTGAAGGGAAGCGAAAAGGGCAGTGTTACTTATTTGCTTGACCGAAGCATCGGCGCACTCATGCAGATCTCGGATATAATCCCCGAGTGCGCGGAATACGCGGAGCGGCTGAGAAATTTTCTCTACGAATCGGATGAGATCGCGGAGGAGGTCCTGGCTGTCATGGACGGAGAGGACGATCCGACCGAATCGCTGAACAGGATCGAGTCGCGGCTCGATAAGCTCTCGAGACTGAAGAGAAAATACGGAGCGACGGTTGAGGATGTGCTCGCATTTCTCGAAAACGCGGAAAACGAGCTTGAATCGCTTAATAATTCGGAAAGCCTTATAAAAACAATGGCAGAAGAGGAAAAGCGCCTTTATTCCGAGGCGGAAGCCATCGCCGCCCGTCTGCACGAAAGACGCACTGCGGCATCGAAGACTCTTGAGCGCGGAGTGAAGGAGATACTCGAGTTCCTCGACATGCCCAAGGTCTCGTTCCTTGCCTCGGTAAGAGAGGAATATAAAAACTCGGAGCATGTGCTCGACGGGACGGGATTCGATAAAGCGGAGTTTTTGATAGGCGCAAACAGCGGCGCCGCTCCCCAGTCGATCTCAAAGGTGGCCTCCGGAGGTGAGCTTGCGCGCATCATGCTTGCGCTTAAGGGCGTCATCGCCGACAAGGATGGCACCCTTACCGTTATATTCGATGAAATAGATGCCGGCGTCTCCGGAAAGACTGCGAGAAAAATAGGAATAAAAATGCTTTCGCTGTCAAAAAGCATGCAGATCTTTTGCGTGACGCACAGTGCGCAGATCGCGTCCCTCGCGGACGAACACTTTTTGATCAAAAAGAGCGACGACGGTCAGGCGACGGAAACATCGGTCGTTCTGCTCGACCGTGACGGACGTATAAACGAGCTTTCGCGGATACTCGGCGGCCTTGATATAACAGATGCGCAGCGCGCCGCCGCATGCGATA
Organism: uncultured Ruminococcus sp.; assembly: GCA_964593825.1. Lineage (GTDB taxonomy): Bacteria > Bacillota > Clostridia > Oscillospirales > CAG-272 > UBA1740. The sequence continues at coordinate 20,820 of CAZQII010000003.1, read as the reverse complement.
TGCTCAATGAAAGATCCAATTACAACTGACACCGATCGGAGAAAAAATAATATAATTTGAAATTATCGTTATCGGAATTTCAAGACGTATTAAAAAAATCGAAAATAAAAGCTGTATCGGATGTGCCGTTTAAGGACATCTCATATGCACAAATAGGCGGTGTATGCGCTTTGGTCGCTTATCCGAAAAGCGCGGAGGAGATGATCGGCACCGTTTTCGCGGCGACCGACTGCGGTATACCGTATAGGACTGTCGGAAGGATGAGCAATATTCTTCCGCCGGACGGCCGCTTCTCGGGTCTTTTGATCCGCACGGACGGAATTAGAGAGATACATGTAGAAAACGAGCTTGTGAGCGCCGATTGCGGAGTATCCCTGCCGTCGCTCGCATCATACCTTGCCGAAAACGGCTTTTCTTCGCTTGAGGAGCTTGCGGGGATCCCGGGCAGCGTGGGTGGCGCCGTTTACATGAATGCGGGCGCATACGGACGGGAGATCTCGGATGTCCTCGTGAGTGTCCGCGCGATAGATGCGGCGGCGCGTGCGGTTCGTATTATTCCGGCGGATGATCTCCGCTTTTCTTACAGGCACAGCCGCTTGTCAGAGGAGCGCTTGACCGTTGTCTCGGCGAATTTCGCTTATAAAAAGGCCGCGCCGAGCGATATATTCGAAAAAATGTCGCATTATGCCGAGCGGCGCAGAAATACACAGCCCGTAGCCTTACCGTCTCTCGGCAGTGTATTCAAAAGATGTGACGGTCGCAGTGCGGCCGCCCTGATCGACGGATGCGGATTAAAGGGGTATCGCATCGGCGGCGCCATGATCTCGGAAAAGCATGCGGGATTTATCGTAAATGTCGGCGGTGCGACGGCGTTGGATTACAAGGCTATTGTCGAATTGGCTAAGAGCGCGGTCTTTAATAAATACGGAGTGATCCTCACGGAGGAAATAGAATATCTCGCTTGATCTCGGAGGTTTTTAAATGTCGTTTTGCGAGGAACAAAAGAGCGAATTGATTTCGGCTCAATACAAAAATTCATGCTGCAGGATGGCATTGATCTGCGGTGCGCTCGCCGCAAAGGCGACCTCTTCCGCCGACGGGTACGTTGAGATTCGGACGGCAAACGCCGATGTGCGTGAATTCCTGATGGCACTGATTTCCGAAATATATACGAAGGATGTGCTCACCGTTTCCGACAAATGCGGCGGCAGAGGCAAGAAAATCAGATTTAAATCCCATTCTGCCGAGAAATTTATTTTGAAAATCAAAAACGGCGACGGACTGATGTATACTCCGCACTGCGGAATGTGCAAGGCGTCGTTTTTGCGCGGAGCCTTTCTCGTCAGCGGCAGAGTCGCCGATCCGCAAAAGCAATATTCACTCGAGTTCTCCTTCTCGGAGGACAGCGTCGAGCGCTATTCCGCCTTCCTTGCCGAAAACGGAATAGAACTGAAAAGGATACGCAAGGACGGACATGATATCTTATATACCAAGAACAGCGCGACAATAGAGGATTTTTTCGGTCTTGCATCAATGAATTCCACAGCATTTTCGATAATGAATTCGAAAATAAAGAGCGAATTGCGCAATGATGCGAACAGAGTGGCAAACTGCGAGACCAATAACATAGATAAGGCGGTTAATACCGCCATGCGCCAGATCGCGGTCATTTCCGCGCTTGATGCCGCGGGACTGCTCGGCGCATTGCCCGAGGAGCTTGCCGTAACGGCGCGGCTGAGGCTGGAATACAACTCGCTGTCTCTCTCTCAGCTTGCGGCAAAGTTTACGCCGTCGATCTCAAAGCCGGGACTGTCGCACAGGTTGAGCAAGATCGAGCAGATCGGCAAAGAGCTTCTCGAAAAATTGAAGGATTGATCAAAGGGGACGTTTATTATGGCAGACTTTGTACATCTGCATTTGCATACGGAATACAGCCTTCTCGACGGAGCTGCAAGAATATCGAAAATAGCCGACAAGGCTCTTGAATGCGGTCAGAGTGCCGTTGCCATAACGGACCACGGCGTGATGTACGGTGCGGTCGAATTTTACAACGCGCTTAAGGCAAAGGGAATAAAGCCGATAATCGGATGCGAGGTATATGTCGCTCCGCGCTCGCGACTTGACAGAGAGCGCACGGATATGTCGGGTAATCACCTGATATTGCTCTGTAAGAACGACATAGGTTACAAAAATCTTTGTTACATGGTCTCAAAAAGCTTTATCGACGGATTTTATTCCAAGCCGCGCGTGGATATGGATCTTATACGCACATGCTCTGAGGGGCTTATCGCGCTTTCCGGATGCGTTGCGGGCAGGATACCTCAATTGATAATCGCGGGAAGCATGGCGGAGGCCGAGGCATATGCGATCGAGATGCGAGAGATATTCGGCGACGATTTTTATCTTGAGGTGCAGAATCACGGCCTCGACGAGGAGCGCAAGGTCGCTTACGGCATTAAGCTCATTTCGGAAAAGCTCGGCATACCCATGGTCGCGACCAACGACGTCCATTATCTCGAGCGCTCCGATGCCGAGATACAGGCGACCCTCATGTGCATTCAGACAAACAGCGTGATAACGGACGGTCGCCCCTTGGGCTTTGAGACCGATGAATTTTATTTCAAGACGAGCGAGGAGATGCGCGTCCTCTTCTCGTCATTTAAGGGCGCGGTGGAGAACAGCGTCAAAATCGCCGAGAAGTGCAATTTCGATTTTGAATTCAACAAGCTCCATCTGCCCGACTTTAAGCCGGAGGACGGATCGTCGCACAAAGAAAAATTAAGGATAGATGCCTATCGCGGCTTTGATGAAAAAAAGCGGAAGAACAGATTCGACCTCGTCGGTCATACGGAGGACGAATATATTTCGCGTATCGAGTACGAGCTTTCCGTTATTGACAAAATGGGGTTCAACGCGTACTTTTTGATCGTCAGCGATTTCGTCTCTTACGCAAAGCGCGCGGACATTCCCGTCGGACCGGGCAGGGGCTCGGGCGCGGGCAGCCTTGTCGCCTTTTGCATCGGCATCACCGATGTCGATCCGATTGCGTTCGATCTTCTTTTTGAGCGCTTTTTGAATCCGGAAAGAATATCGATGCCCGATTTCGATATAGATTTTTGCTATAACAGAAGAGAAGAAGTGATCGAATACGTTAAGCGCAGGTACGGTGAGGACAGAGTTGCCCAGATCGTGACCTTTGGAACGCTTGCTGCGCGCGCCGCCGTGAGAGATGTGGGACGCGCCATCGGAATGCCGTACGGCAGAGTCGATCAAATCGCAAAGCTCATACCGCGAGACATCTCGGTCACACTCGATTCCGCACTTGCAACAAAGGATCTCGGAGAAGTGTACAAAAGCGATCCCGATGCCGCAAGGCTCATAGATCTCAGCCGTGCGCTTGAGGGTATGCCGCGCCATGCATCCACGCATGCCGCCGGAGTCGTAATCACGGAGCGCCCGACATATGAGTATGTTCCGCTGTCATACAGCGGAACGGGCGTTGTGACGCAGTTTGACATGAATACCGATGCCGCGCTCGGACTCGTGAAGTTCGATTTTCTCGGTTTGAGATATCTCACCGTGATCCATGACACGGAGCGTGCGATCGCAGAGCGCACCGGCAGCTTCGACATATGCGATATTCCGCTTGACGATGCCGAGACGTTCAGACTGCTGTGCGATGCTCGCACGGACGGAGTTTTCCAGCTTGAGTCCGGCGGAATGAAGCAGGTGCTCTCAAAGCTCCGTCCCTCGGCCATCGAGGATGTTATCGCATGTATCGCTCTTTATCGCCCCGGCCCCATGGATTCTATCGATCTCTTTATCGCGAGAAAGCACGGCAAGGAGAGCACGGTCTATACGGTGGATGCGCTCCGCGAGATCCTTGACGTGACCTACGGATGCATAGTATATCAGGAGCAGGTCATGCAGATCTTCAGAGTCCTGGCTGGCTATTCGTATGCACGCGCCGATATCGTGCGCCGTGCAATGGCGAAGAAGAAGACCGAGGCAATGAAGGCGGAGCGCGAGAATTTCGTTCTCGGATGCGCACAGCGCGGTATAGAACGCACAGCCGCGGAAAAAATATTTGAGGATATGCTCGGCTTTGCAAAATACGCATTCAACAAGAGCCACGCGACGGCATACGGCATCATTTCATACAGAACGGCATATTTGAAGGCGCACTATCCGGCGGAATATTTTGCGGCATTGCTGACAAGCGTGCTCGACAACACTCAAAAGCTGAGGGAATATATTACGGATGCGCAGAAGAACGGCGTCCGCGTTTTGCCGCCCGATATAAATAAAAGCTGCTCCGATTTTTCCGTTTCGGACGGTAATATCCGCTTTGGCCTTCTTGCAATCAAGAATGTCGGACGCAGCTTTACCGATGCCGTTGTAAAAGAGAGAAATATGCACGGCCCGTTTACCTCATTCGACGAATTCGTCTCGAGGATGTCGGGGGCCGATATTAACAAAAGGACGCTCGAGTCGTTTATAAAGTGCGGCGTTTTCGATTCGCTCGGCGTTCCGAGGAGCGCGCTTATACGGGTATACGAGTCTATTATCGAGGCGGAGCACGACAGGGCAAGGAACAATGTTTCCGGACAGATCGATTTCTTTTCCGCGCTCTCTCCGTCGTCCGACATAAGATCCGCCTACGAATATCCGCAGGTGGATGAGTTCTCGTTCAGGGAGCTGCTCTTGCTCGAGCGTGAGAGCTCCGGAATGTATTTCTCCGGTCACATGCTCGACAATTATTCGAGGGAGATCGAGCAGCTTGCACCGGACAGGAGCATAGATATCATCTCGGACCTCGACGAGGATGCACAAGCTGCCGAGAATCATAAATACACCGACAGGTGCAAGGTAAGGGTCGCGGGTATCATAACGGCAAAGCGGACAAAGCTGACAAAGAGCGGAGATACAATGGCCTTTATAACTCTCGACGACAAATACGGCGAGATAGATGTGATCGTTTTCGCAAAGCAGTACAGAGAGTATTCATCGCTGCTCATCTCCGACAGTGCCGTTGCCATAGAGGGACAGGCGCTTGCCGAGGACGGCGAGGCCGCAAGGATCCTGCTCTCCGGTGCAAGACCCTTAAAGACAAATTCCGAATACGTATCCTCTCAAAAAGCAAAAGAGACCGCCGCACAGCGCATATATATAAAGGTTCCGAATATGGCGGATAAAAGGATCGCGTCGGTCATGCGCCTTTCCGCACTGAATCCGGGAAGGGTACCGATCGTGTTTTACGACGAGAGCGAGAAAAAGTATAAAGCGATGAAGGGAATTACCGCTTCGGGGAGCGACGCTCTCATCGCTCGGCTCGGTGAGATCTTCGGAGAGGAAAATGTTAAAAAATAAATATTTTAAAGGGGATTATTGACTTTACGCTCATTATATAGTATAATTTTACACGTAGCTTTGAAAGGAGCCTGTAAATATGGATTCTATAATCTGGTCGAATGTCGTTTTCGATATCGTCCTTATTGCGATAATATGCTTCGGATTTATCTACGGCGCGAGATTCGGTGTCGTTAAGGTCATCGCGAAGCCGTTCAAGCTTTTATCTTCGTTTGTCATTGCGTCGGTCGCCGCGGTTTCTCTTTCGACCTCGGTCGTGCTCCCTGCAATAAAGGAGCCGTTGCTCGGAAAATGCAGCGAGCAGATAATAAAAATGTGCGCCGACAAGGATGAGGTCCCGCTGTTCTTCAGAATGATAGGGATAACAAAGGAGACTCTTGCCACCGATTCGGTCGAGATCATATCGAATATTCTCGAGCCGGTATTTTTGATCCTTTCCGTGATAATCACGTTTTTTGTCGCGTACTTGCTCGGAAAGCTTTTGCTCAGCATTGCCTTCGGGCTTCTTAACCTAATCCTCAATATCGGCTTTTTGAAGTACATCTCCAGGGTGCTCGGCGCGGTCCTCGGATTGCTTGTGTTCTTTGTTATCGCAACCGTCGTGGCGAACGTGTTCGGCTTCTTGGTCAAGCTCGATCTGCTTAAGGATGTTAAATTCTTTGCGGAGTTCACGGGCGGATTCGTTTACGACGCGATAAAGAGCGCGTGGACATTATTTTTCGGATTTTAAAACAGAAAAGGCGTAATAAAGTTATAAATGAAAATGCAACTTTGCTCAAGATGTAAAAAAAGACCTGCGATGGTTTTTATTACAAGAGTTGAAAACGATAAAAAAATCGATGAGGGACTGTGCCTCGTCTGCGCGTCCGAGCTCGGTATAAAGCCCGTTAACGATATGATAAAAAGCATGGGTGTGAGCGAGGATGAGATCGACGGAATGCTTAGCTTTATCGGCTCGAATCTGCCCGAGGCGCAGGAGGGAGACGACGGTTCGGTCGACGGACATGTTCCGACGCTCAACCTGAATGAGATCTTCGGCAAGCCGCCGTTTAAGCAGGGCGACGGTAAGAAAAATGCGCAAAAGGGCGCACCGCAGGCGAAGGAGGCTCAGAAAAAGAACCTCTCGACATATTGCACCAACCTGAATAAAAAGGCTCTTGAGGGCAAGATCGACAGAATAGTCGGCCGCGACAGGGAGATCGACAGAATGATTCAGATCCTTTGCCGCCGCCAAAAGAACAACCCGTGTCTTATAGGTGAGCCCGGCGTCGGTAAGACCGCTATTGCCGAGGAGCTCGCATGGCGTATCGTCGAGGAGCGGGTGCCGGAGGCGCTGTGCGGATTTGAGATCTGGCAGCTTGATCTGACATCCTTGGTCGCGGGGACTCAGTTCCGCGGTCAGTTCGAGTCGAGGATACTCGCGCTTTTGAAGGAAATCAAGGCCGCGGGAAATATCATACTGATGATCGACGAGGTGCACAATATCGCCGGCGCAGGTGAGACCTCCGACGGGAGCATGAGTGCGGCGAACCTTTTAAAGCCCGCGCTTTCGAGGGGCGAGATCCGCGTCATCGGCTCGACGACATTGAAGGAATACCGTAAATATATCGAGAAGGACAGCGCGCTTGAGCGCCGCTTCCAGCCCGTCAAGATCGAGGAGCCCTCGATCGAAGAGACGGTCAATATAATCAGAGGAATAAAAAAGTATTACGAGCAGTTCCACGGAGTGACGATCGACGATTCCGTCGCAAGGCTGGCGGCGATCCTCTCCGAGCGCTATATAAATGACAGATTCTTGCCCGACAAGGCCATCGACCTCATCGATGAGGCGGCTTCTAAAAAGTCGCTTTCCTCCCCGGAGCTTAACGAGCACAGAAGAAACGAAAAAAAGCTTGCCGAGCTCGATAAGACGGAGTCCGATGTTGAGGCTCTTGTCGAAAAGCCGGAGGGGCAGACGGACGATAATTACAAGAGGCTTGCCGAATTGAAGGCAGAGCGGCTCAATATCGAGAAAAAGCAAGAGGCGCTTGTCCCCGTGATAAGCTCGCTCTCTCTTACACCCGCAGATCTTTTGAATGTCATAGAGATATGGACGGGCATCCCAGCATCTGAGCTCTCGCTCGGCGAGATCGGTGAGCTCAAGGGCCTCTCCGAGAGGATACGCTCGAGGATAATAGGTCAGGACGAGGCGGTCGACGCTGTCGTTCGGGCGGTGAAGCGTAAGCGCTCCGGCGCATCTTACAGGCGAGGTCCTGTTTCAATGATATTCGCCGGTCCCACCGGAGTCGGAAAAACGGAGCTCGTCAAGGTGCTTGCGGAGGATCTGTTTAAGCAGCCCGAGGCATTGATAAGGCTTGATATGTCGGAATTTATGGAAAAGCATTCCGTCTCGCGCATTGTCGGCGCGCCTCCCGGCTATGTGGGATACGACGAGGCAGGTCAGCTGACGGAGAAGATCCGCCGCCGTCCGTATTCCGTGATTCTCTTCGATGAGATAGAAAAGGCGCATCCGGACGTCTTGAATGTTCTTCTTCAGGTGCTCGACGACGGTCATATCACCGATGCGCAGGGACGTCAGGTCAATTTCGAAAACACGATAATAATAATGACGACGAACGCCGGCAGCGAATCCTCAAGCTCGGTTTCGGGATTTGCCGAAAACAGAGTCCTTCAGGACAAGGAGCGCGTCGATCGCTCGCTTTCGACATTTTTAAGACCCGAGTTCATAAACAGGATCGACGAGATCATCGCATTCAGACATCTTGACAGGAGCGATCTTGCATCCATCGCGAGGATAATGCTCGGAAAGCTGACGGATCATCTGGCAGAGAGCGGCATGCGTCTTTCGTATTCGAGCGAGGTCCCCGCTTATATAGCGGATAAGTCTTATTCCGAGAAGTTCGGAGCCCGCAATATGCGTCGCTTCATTGAAAAGAATGTAGAGGATAAGATAGCCGAGCTCCTTATAGACAGCGCGGAGCAAAAGCCGATCGGCATGCATCTTACGACAGACGCCGACGGTATTAAAATTGAGTCAATATAATTTTTAACGGAGATAAATTATGGCAGAATGTTCACATGATTGCTCTAATTGCAGCGAAAAGTGCTCGAAGGAATCACTCCTCGTGCCGCAGAACAAGGCGAGCAATGTAAAGCACGTTATAGGTGTTGTAAGCGGTAAGGGCGGAGTCGGAAAGTCCTTGGTCACCTCGATGCTCGCGGTGACGATGCAGAGAAGAGGCTATAAGACGGCTATCCTCGATGCGGATATTACCGGTCCGTCGATTCCCAAATCATTCGGAATGCAGTGCGGATGCGTCTCGGGCACGGAGCTCGGAATGATACCTCCCGTGACGAAGACGGGAATAGAGATCATGAGCCTCAACCTTCTTGTGGATGAGGAGACCAAGCCCGTTGTTTGGCGCGGACCCGTGATCGCCGGAACCGTAAAGCAGTTTTGGAGCGAGGTGGTATGGAATGACGTCGACTACATGTTCGTCGACATGCCTCCCGGAACGGGAGATGTCCCCCTCACGGTATTCCAAAGTCTTCCGCTCGACGGTATAATTATTGTGACCAGCCCGCAGGAGCTTGTTTCCATGATCGTCGCAAAGGCGGTAAGCATGGCCGAAATGATGGATATAAAGGTCCTCGGCCTTGTGGAAAATTACAGCTATATCCTTTGTCCCGATTGCGGAAAGGTCATAAGACCCTACGGAGAGAGTCACATAAACGAGCTCGCTCAAAAATACGGCACCGAGGTGCTTGCACAGCTGCCGATAGATCCGTCGCTTGCTTCTCTTTGCGACAAGGGCGTTATAGAGCTTTTTGAGGGAGATTTTATGGAAAAAGCCGCCGATGCGGTTGAAAAGATCTGATCATATTTGCGTTTTTCGAAGCCTCGGTGCTAATGCACCGAGGCTTTTTTTAAAAGATTTTTCCGTTGCTATTTTGCGACAACATATTCGCCCGCGGTGTGATATTATTTAATGCGGGAGGTGATAGCTTGGTCTTTTATGCGGACGTTTATTTTTTAATAAATTTCACGGTTGATACTCTTGCACTATTTTTTGCCGTGTCGCTCTCGAGGATTCCGTCGTCGCTCCGACGCATACTGTCCCTCTCCGCGATAGGAGCGGTGCTCGCTCTTGTAAACGTGCTTTACGGCAGCGGTCCCGTCTTTGAGCTCCTTCTTTCGCTTTTGTACTTTTCTTTGACGGCGATCCTTGCTGCCCGGGGGATCTCGATTTACAGGAGAATAAAGCTCACCTTTATATTTGCAATCTTGCAATTGCTTATCGGCGGTCTTGTAGAATTCGCATACGGATTTCTTAGCAGGTATTTCGATTCTCGGCCGTCGTACGGGGAGGGCATTGCCGAGCCGAACAGGCGACTCATTATTTTAGCTCTGACCGTGCTTTTATCGATCGCGCTGTTTAAACTTGTGATACTGTTTTTCTCGCATACCGCAAGCGCAAGGACCGTAACATTGGAAATATCGCTTTTCGGAATGATCGAATCCGTCGAGGCGCTCGTCGACACGGGGAATTTTTTGACCGATATGTCAAAGAAGCCGGTCATCCTCATAAAAGCGTGTGTCGCAAAAAGGCTCGACCGCGCCTTTCCGACCGATCCGTCGGAGCTTACGGACGCGGAGCGGAGATTTTTAAGTCGCATATCGCTGATTCCCGCATCGTCGCTCGGCGGCAGAAAAATAATCGTAGGTGTAAGGCCGGACGGCATTAAGATCCTTGGCGGAGGGGGCGATTCCGCAAAGCACATAATAGACGCGGTGATAGCCGCGGATAACGAAGGGGGTACATACGACGGATACGAGGCACTCATGCCCGCCGCCGCAATTGACGATGTTTTGTAATTTGAGGTTGATCTTTCGGAAAATAAAAAGCAAGCTGTATTTTATACGCTTTCGCAACAAGGGTGTTTTTTACATAAACGGCAGCGACACGCTTCCGCCGCCGTTGACCTCCGAGGAGGAGGAAGCGCTCATAGAAAGAATAGAGGGCGAGGAGGCTCGGGTGACGCTGATCGAGCATAATTTAAGGCTCGTGGTATATATAGCCAAGAGATTTGAAAACACGGGCGTCGGTATAGAGGAGCTTATCTCGATAGGAACGGTGGGGCTCATGAAGGCCGTCTCCACCTTTAACAGCGAAAAGAACATAAAGCTTGCGACATATGCCTCGCGCTGTATCGAAAACGAAATCCTGATGTTCATCCGTAAGCATTCGTCAAAGAGGAGGGAAATATCCTTTGACGAGCCGCTGAGCGTAGATTATGACGGAAACGAGCTCCTCCTCTCCGACATCCTCGGCGGTGAGAGCGACAGCGTCTCCAAGAAAATGGAGGACGACGAGGAGCGGAGCATTTTAATAGCCGCGGTGGGAGAGCTCGATCATCGCGAAAGAGTGATAATCGAAATGCGCTTCGGCCTTTGCGGCGGGGAGGAGATGACGCAAAAGGAGGTCGCGGACGCGCTCGGTATATCGCAAAGCTATATTTCGCGTCTGGAAAAAAAGATAATGATAAGATTGCGCAAAAAAATCGAGGAAAAAATTTGACTTTTTTCGAAAAAGCTATTGCAAAAAAGAGAAATGTGTGTTATAATTAAACGGATTAGAAATTAAAATGTTATTGTGAGGTGTTAAGATGAAGGCAGGATTGCATCCCGAATACAAAGAAGCTACTATAAAGTGCGCTTGCGGCGAGACCGTAAAGACTCACTCCGTTAAGGGTGATATGAACGTCGAAATTTGCTCCAAGTGCCATCCCTTCTACACAGGTAAGCAGAAGTTTGTAGATGCAGGCGGACGTGTTGACAAGTTCAAGAAGCGTCTTGCAATGGTAAACAACAAGTAATCATTGCATCGAAAATGAGCGTAGGACTGTCCTATTGTGTGACGTCGCTGCGCTCTTTTTCTGTATTGGAGGAAAAATGACTGACAGTAATATTATAAATGCCGTTCTGGTCAGCATTTGCGCGCGCACATCTGAGTTTGACGAGTGCGAGCGCTCGCTCGACGAGCTTGAACGGCTGCTTGACACGGCGGGCGGAGCATGCATAGCGAAGGTCATTCAGGTCAAGGAGAGCTTCGAGCCGCGCACCTGTATAGGAAGCGGCAAGGTGGACGAGATCCGCGAGCTTTGCCGTAACGGCGGCGCGGAGCTTGTTGTTTTTGATTTCGAGCTCACTCCCGCGCAGATCAGAAATCTCGAAAACGATCTTGACGGACCGTCTGTAATAGACCGAAGCATGCTGATACTCGATATTTTCGCAAAGCATGCCGTGAGTGGGGACGGAAAGCTGCAGGTAGAGCTTGCACAGCTGAAGTACTCTGCGCCGCGCCTTATAGGCAAGGGAGCGGATCTTTCGCGCCAGGGCGGCGGTATAGGATCGAGGGGACCGGGTGAATCTAAGCTCGAAACCGACAGGCGGCATCTGAAGGAGCGGATCGACACCCTCGAGCACCGACTTAACGAAATGGAGCAGAATCGCGCCGTGATGCGCGCGAGCCGCGATAAGAGCGGTATCGTAAAGCTCGCCGTCGTAGGCTATACCAACTCCGGAAAATCGACTCTTTTAAATACTCTGACCGATGCAGGTGTCCTCTCGGAGGACAAGCTCTTCGCCACGCTCGATCCGACGACGAGAAAGACTGTGCTCCCGTCCGGCGAGAGCGTGCTTATAACCGATACGGTCGGATTTATACGTAAGCTTCCGCATCATCTCGTGAAGGCGTTCAAATCCACGCTGGATGAGGTTAGATATGCGGATGTGCTTTTGATCGTTGCGGATGCGACCGATCCCGAGCTCTCCGAGCATCTGCGCGTAACTCATGAGATCATCGAGCAGCTCGACGCCGCGGATAAGCCGATAATATATGCTTATAACAAAAGCGATGCGCTTGACACGGTTCCGTGCACGAAGGATACGGACTCCGTCTTTATTTCCGCGCTGACCGGTGCGGGCATCGACGGACTGATCCGTGTCATCGAGGATGTTATAAGCAGAAAGAAGAAAAGGGTCGTCCTGGTCGTTCCGTATGCGGAGCAGTCCGCGGTGAGTGCGATCTACAATTCGTACAGCGTCGATTCGGTCGAGTATTCCGATGATGGTATTTACGTAACGGCAACGCTCGATTCGAAGGGGCTCGGAATGTATAAAAGATATATCACCGAAGCATAGTGCGTAATTATATTCGGATGATACCGTAACACAAAAAACTACTTGCATCGCCGCATATAATGCGGCAGAACGGAAATCGATATGTCTGATTCTTATACCACGGTGTTGGGCTACGGGTGCTTTGAATATGAGGATCGGAGATCTGTGTTTATCGGAGAGGCAAATGCCGTAAGCTCCGAGGCCGAGGCTCTGATGTTCATAGACTCCCGCAAAAAGAAATATCCCGATGCAAAGCACCATGTGTACGCATATAACCTGCGTGAAAATTTTACCGCGCGCTTTACGGATGACAGAGAGCCGCAGGGCACGGCGGGCATGCCCGTGCTCGATACCATAAGAAAAAATTCGTGCACGGACGTTGTCGTCGTTGTCACGCGGTATTTCGGCGGCACGCTCCTCGGCACGGGCGGACTCGTCCACGCATATACCGCCGCCGCCGTCGGTGCATTGAAGGCCGCACAAATAATAACATACGATATGTATACTCAAATGAAGATCGGCGTAAGCTATTCCGACTATCAGCGTCTTGGCGGCGCTCTCGGTAAATACGGCTTCAGGATCGCCGATACCGAATACGGCAACGATGTTATTATATGCGGCAGTGTGCGCTCGTCGGAGTATGCAAAGCTGTGCGACGAGCTCACGCAGATTACAGCTGCAAGGATCGATATAGCATCCTTGGGCGAAAAATACGATTTTTAAATAAAAACAAAGCTCAAAAAAGTGTTTTTTGAGTTTTTTGTCGTATATTATGAATGATCAAGAGTTAAATAAGGCGGATTTGCCGCCCAAGATTGCTTTAATTTTGTATGAAAGGAGGAGAATCCGCAGGTGATCAGCAAGGAGATCATAGATGAAATACTTCTTCGCAATGATATAGAATCTCTTATTGGAAGCTATGTTTCTCTCAAGAGAGCCGGCTCAAACCTAAAGGGGCTTTGCCCGTTTCACAGCGAAAAAACGCCGTCCTTCGTCGTATATCCGTCCGACAACAGCTTTTACTGCTTCGGATGCGGAATCGGGGGCGATGCCGTAACGTTCGTGAAGCAGATGGAGCATCTCGATTATGTCGATGCGGTCGAATTTTTGGCAAAGCGCGCGGGGATCACGATCCCGGCGTCTGGTGCACGCGGCTATGAGGAGAAAAGGGTCGATAAATCGCGGTTTTTAAAAATGAATACCGACGCCGCAAGGTTCTTCCACAAGTGCCTGTTTTCCGAAGATGCCGATGCCAAGGCGGCGCTGGCTTATTTCACGGAAAAAAGAGGACTCTCCGTCGCAACGCTCAAGCATTTCGGACTCGGATTTGCGCCGAACAGCTTCAACGCCTTTTCAAACTATATGAGGAAGCTCGGTTACGGCTACGATGAGCTTGTCGAGGGCTTTTTATGTGCAAAAAACGACAGAGGCACATATTACGATACATTCAGGAACCGCGTAATGTTCCCGATAATCGATGTCTCCGGCAGTGTCATCGCCTTCGGCGGGCGAGTAATGGACGATTCGAAGCCGAAATACAAAAACTCCTCAGACACTCCGGTCTTTAAAAAATCCAGAAATCTCTTCGCGCTTAATTTCGCCCGTATGTCCTGCGGGGAAACGCTGGTGCTTTGCGAGGGATATATGGATGTCATAGCGCTGCATTCCGCGGGAATAACGAATGCGGTCGCCACGCTCGGAACGGCCATCACGTCGGAGCAGGCGCGGATGATGAGCAGATATACGAAAAAGGTCGTGATCTCCTACGATTCCGACGAGGCGGGAAGAAAAGCCGCGGACAGAGCATTGAGGATCCTCGGCGACGTCGGCATGGATGTGAGCGTGCTGAAGATCCCGGACTCCAAGGATCCCGACGAGTACATAAAAACGTACGGCAAGGATAAGTTCATGCAGCTTATCGAGGGAGCAAAGAGCGAATTCGAATATAATGTCGAAAACGTGCTCTCACGCTATGACATTAATTTGCCGCAGGATAAGATCAAGGCGCTGAAAGAGATCGAAAACTTAATTTCTGCGGTTTATTCGGCGGCAGAACGCGATATTTATATGAGAGAGATCGCGGCCGAGTTTTCCGTTGACATAAAGAGCCTGAAGAACGATGTCGACAGGATCATAGCCAAGCGGGCCTCCAATTTCAAAAAGGAGGAATCAAAGAGGCTGGTGCGCCAAAGCGAAGGGTTCACCGACCGCACAAATCCCGATTTCGTCAAGGCACCTGCCATTGCGAAAAACGAAGAAACCGTGCTTGGCTTGCTTCTATATATGCCGAGCAATCGTAAGCAGGTTTTCGAGAACGGACTTTTGTGCGAGGACGATTTCTTCACGGATCTGAACAGGAGGATATTTGCTTTTCTCAAGGATGCATATTCTCCCGTGGACACGGCTCTGCCGAGCTTTGACGAGGTGTTTACCCCGAGCGAGACGGGCAGGATCACGCGAATGCGCATGGCACGCGCGGAATTTACCGACAACGGGGATAAGATCCTCGAGGAGAGCATTAATAATCTCAAGCAGGCGGTTAGCAAAAAAAAGGCATCCAAGACCAATACATATGAAGGGCTTAACGAGCTTTTGGCAAAAAAGCGCGATAATTAAGTAACTTAAAAGGAAGGTATAAAAAATGAGCAGAGATAAAATTGACGTAAATGAGTATATCGATTCAAGAGGAACGGGTGTTATCGGCGAGTCGCACCTTGTTGCGGCGCTCGAGGATATCAATTTCGATCTGACGCAGGTGGACATCGATTCCGTTTCACCCGACGAGCTCGAAAACGATGACATGAAGGAGATCGAGCAGGACGCAAAATCCGTTGAAAATATGGACAAGCTTCTTGAGGGCGTTGTCACGATCGACGATCCCGTCCGCATGTATCTTAAGGAAATAGGAAAGATTCCGCTCCTCACCCCAGAGCGCGAGCTCTACCTCGCAGAGCAGATAACGCTCGGAAACGAAGAGGCGAAAAACGAGCTCATCGAGGCGAATTTGCGTCTTGTCGTAAGCATAGCCAAGCGCCACGTGGGAAAGGGCATGTACTTCCTCGACCTCATCCAAGAGGGCAACCTCGGCCTTATGAAGGCGGTGGAAAAGTTCGATTACAGTAAGGGATATAAGTTTTCCACCTATGCCACATGGTGGATAAGACAGGCGATCACGAGAGCCATCGCCGATCAGGCGAGAACGATAAGGATCCCCGTCCATATGGTCGAAACGATCCATAAGGTCTCAAGGACCGCACGCCAGCTCCTGCAGGAATTCGGACGCGAGCCCACTACGGATGAGATTGCGGAGAAGCTCGGCATGACGCCGGAAAAGGTCAGGGAAATAATGAAGATCGCTCAGGATCCCGTTTCGCTCGAAACTCCCATAGGCGAGGAGGAGGACAGCCATCTCGGCGATTTCGTCGAGGACAACGAGTCTCCCGCCCCCTCGGACAGCGCGTCGTACGCCCTTTTGCGCGAGCAGCTCTGCAACATACTTCACACCCTGACGCCGCGCGAGGAGCAGGTGATAAAGCTCCGCTTCGGCCTCGAGGACGGAAGACCGAGAACGCTCGAGGAGGTCGGAAAGAAATTTGACATCACGCGTGAGCGTATAAGACAGATCGAGGCAAAGGCGTTAAGAAAGCTGCGCCACCCCTCGAGATCCAAAACTCTCAAGGATTATCTCGCTAACTGACAGTCAACTTACACAAAAAGCAAAAGCGGTTTTTGTATAGTATGACTAAGAATTTGTTAAATATTTGAATTAATATAAAATCGCTTGACTTTTGCAAAGTTATAGTGTAAAATATTACAGTAAGCTAATCTTTTTGGAGGTCTTTTTACATAATGAAGAGAATTATATGTCTGATACTTGCGATCGCTTCGATGTGCATGCTGCTTGTTTCATGTAACGACGATATCCTTTCGCAGGCTGAAGATGCTTTGGATGATTTTGATCTTGAAATACCGGAGAAGGAAGACACGGTTACTGTCGATTTTTACATAATCGGCGGCGACGGTTCGGCAAACGCGGCTAATCTCACGGTAGGAAATAAAATGAACGATATGTTCAAAAGCGATTATAACACCGCTGTTACGATGCATTACATTTCGGCCAGCGAGTATAGGAATACCGTTATAAACGCTCACAGGAACGTAGGCACCGAGGAGAGCAATAAGGTTTCCGTCGTTCTCGTAAACAGCGAGGAGCTTTACAGCGAGCTCAAGAGAATGGGTGTGCTTGTAAATGTCGCGCCGCTTATCGAATCGACCTCTTACAGCTACGGAACGCTGAAAAAGCAGATCGGCGAGCTTCTTAATGTTGCTTACGGCATTGAGGACGAGGTTGATGGCGAGTCCGTTCTGTATGCGATCCCCAACAACCATGTATACGGAAATTACACCTACAGCCTTATCAACAAGGCAATCGCGATAGATTTTTCTCTGAGCCATATGGCAAAGGATTGTAAGAGCGCCGCGGACATCGATGCTCTTGCCGCAAAATTCAGGGAAGTTTACAGCGCACGTTATCCCGGATGCTCGGAGTCCGATATCGAGGCGAGCCTTAACGAGTTCATCAAAACGGACATCGAGGGCTACTACGGCGATATCGTTTCCGCTCAGAACGACTGCTATACAGTCATCACCTCCACTCCCGTCGCAACGAAGGCCGATGTGCTCTCGAGCGCATTTGCAATTACAGGTAACGCCGAGTATGCGGAGCGCGCAATGCGCGTCATTTATGCGATAAACAGCGTTTCCTATTATCGCAATCTTCTTCAGTACGGTGTCGAGGGCATCAATTACAGCACCAAGGTCGTGAACGGTATAACCTATGCCGTACCCGCTTATCTTAACAGCCGTGACAATATGTCGAGCACGACCTACAGGATGTCGCTCAAATACACCGGCGATATCTACAAGGCGTATAACTGTGCGGATGTGTGCATATTCTGCGCGGACGGATGCGAGTGCGAGGATCATGTATACTGGACACCCGATAATGACGCAACATGCACTACGTGGATCTCCTACGATCTCGGTGACGGTGAATGGAGCGAGGGCTTTGAGCCTGTTGTCGGACTTACAAACACCAAGCTCGATCTTAGCAAATATACTCCCGAGAATGCCGGATATACGTTCATGGGCTGGTATACCAATCCCACGTTCTCATCCGATTCTCTGGTAAAAGAGATCAACTACGGTAAAGGCGTTGTTAAGCTTTATGCAAAATGGGTCTTGACAGCCTCTCTTGCTGAGTAATAATTATTCAATAATTGCTTATATATGCGCCGCCGCATTTTAGCGGCGCATATATTTGTCTAAAATCAAGTCGTGTTATGTCTTTTCTTGGCAGGAGGTTAATAATAAATGGAGAAGCAACAAAAGAAAGAACGCACAATTAAAGACTACGTTGATATTCTGATACCCAAGCTTTGGCTCATACTGCTGGTTGCCGCTGTGTGCGCCGCCGCACTGTTTACGGTCTCGTTTACAAAGAAGGATACGTATACATCGTCGTCCACTTATCTCGTTTTCTGTGACAGCAGCACGTCGCTGAATTCACAAATTTACGAGGCACAAATTACCAAGAACACCATTACCAAGTATAAGAGCTTGGTTGAGGGTGATTCCTTTTCCGAGACTTGCGTCAGACGGATAAATGACGATCCCGCATGTAATTTAAATATAACAAAGTCGGATTTTACATCCATGTTCAGCTTTTCCGGCAATACGGACAGTCAGACGTTCACCTTTTCTATAACATGCGACGATAGGAACACTGCATTTAATATTGCGAGCACCGTCGACGAATGTCTGAGGGAGGAGATTGAGTCTCTTTCGCAGTCCGCATCGAGCATAGCGGAGATCGTAAATATAAGCGCACCGCATGTTGCCACCGGCGCAAACAGCAAGAACACACTCAGAAATACCGTTATAGCATTTTTTGTCGGCGCGATTCTTTCCGCCGTCGTTGTTCTTGTGGTCGCCGTTATGGATGTTACGATACACGATAAGAAGAAGATCGAGGATAATTTCGATATTCCGGTCATCGGTGTTATCCCGTATCAGTCCATAAGCAACGGAACAGATCGTTATACGTACGGAGGTTCTAATGAAGATCAAGTTTAAGAAATCCGGCAAGGGTCGGTCGCACGACACTGTTGAGAACGATGCGTGCCGCATTATAAACGACAAAACACCTTTTGCCGTTCTCGAAGCATACAGAACGCTTTGCACGAACATTCTCTATCTTCCGATAGAGGATAAATGCAAAAAGATATGTGTGACCAGCGCCTATTCGGGCGAGGGAAAGACCTCTGTTTCCATTAATTTCGCACTCACGCTCGCACAGCATCTGGACGAGCAACGCATACTTTTAGTTGACTGCGATCTGAGAAAATCGAGAATGGCGCAGCTGATCCCCGGCATAGATGCCGAGGAGACCGGACTTACGGAATACCTTTTAGGTCTTGACAAAACGCCCAATATTAAAAAGGTCGAAAATTCACGTCTTTCGATCCTTATCTCTGGCGGCGAATCTCTGAATCCCGCGGGAATATTGAACTCCAAGCAGATGCGTAATCTGATAAGCGAGCTTGAGAGCGAGTACGATTACATCATTTTCGACACTCCGCCGATCAATGTTGTCAGCGATGCCATCATCTTGAATGATAAGA
Organism: uncultured Ruminococcus sp.; assembly: GCA_964593825.1. Taxonomy (GTDB): domain Bacteria; phylum Bacillota; class Clostridia; order Oscillospirales; family CAG-272; genus UBA1740. Next base: position 1,584 of record CAZQII010000003.1, on the reverse strand, counting down.
TCAACGGATATCTCATTGTGGCACGCGCGGATTATTCCGATATCAACGGCCTCTCCGATGCGATAAGCACGCTTTCCTCGGTCAACGCCGAAATCTTCGGAATAGTTCTCGATTCCGTCAATTTGAAGAACAGCTATAAGTACAAAAAGTATTCTCACCGTTACAGCAATTATCTGTACGGTGAAGAGACAAATTCGCACCGGTCAAAGAAGTGATCCGACCCGATCAGAGCTCGGTCGCATCGTGATCGGTAAATACTCCGCACAGGCTACAGAATAAAGTAATCCGACAGATCATAAAATAATTGAAATGCCGTATACCGGATCCCGGAGGAGAGAAATATATGAAAAAAGAAATCGATATCATAGATTTTCATTCTCATATTTTGCCTAATGCGGATCACGGCTCCTCTTCGACGGAGGAGTCCGTCCGTCAGCTCGAATTGGCATATTCCCACGGAGTTTCGCGCATAGTGGCAACCTCGCATTTTTATCCGCACAAGCACAATGTCGACGGCTTCTTGGCTCGCCGAAACGATGCATGGGCGCGCTTAAGTGCCGCGAGGGGGCAGGGGCTTCCCGCCGTCGCCCTCGGTGCCGAGGTGCTGATATGCGACGAGATAGAAAGAATGGAGGGGCTTGCGGGGCTTTGCATTCAGGGGACCGACATAATTTTGCTCGAGCTGCCTTTTTCGGTATTTAAGAATGAATACCGAAAATCCGTATACAGATTGGTCAAAAACGGCTTTAAGGTCGTCCTTGCGCATGCGGACAGATACGACTCGGATGATATAAATTCGCTTTTGGAATGCGGGGCAAAGATCCAGCTGAACGCCGACGCCTTTTCTCACATTTTCCTGCCGCGTCACATAAAGGAGTGGCTTTCCCGCGGGGATGTGGTCGCGCTCGGAAGCGATATACATTCGGTCGACAAAAAGGCGTATAAAAACTTTGCGCGCGCGTGCGAGCGGCTGTCGGGTGACGGCTTGCTTGAGAATATAAAACGCGCCTCGGACAGCTTTGGAATAGATTTTAATTAAAGAGAGCCGAATATCGGCTCTCTTTTTATGCGAAAAAACAAAAGGGAACCGGCTGTTCCAATTTTTTCATTACATAAAAATTTCCTCGGTACAAACAATATTACTGTAAAATAGCAATAAAGGAGATTTATATATATATGAAGGCGACCGGAATAGTAAGAAGGATAGACGATCTCGGACGCGTCGTTATTCCGAAGGAAATAAGGCGGACGATGCGAATAAGAGAAGGCGACCCGACACTGACAACATTGACACCCGTAGCCAAATTTCTGTACTCGATCATGGATATTTCGGAGAGAGTCGGAATAAATCACGATACTTAATTCAAAGGAAGATAACAGATGATCAAAAGAGCCGAAGCCCCGTGGGTTGCAAGGGGGTTCGGCTCTTTTTTGTTCGAGCTTCAAAAAAATCTTTGCCTCGGTTATTCTCCGACATAGTACCTCACTGTGTAATTTTTTGCTTATACCCACAAATTCATTATACCCTATTGACAAAGGGGTATAATAAGGGTATAATAGGTATAACGAAGTATAGGAGATATG
>CAZQII010000002.1:15694-59379 GCA_964593825.1 uncultured Ruminococcus sp. | reverse complement strand
CCTCGCCGCCCGTAAGGATCGCGATATCGCGGAGCATCTCCTTACGTCTGTCGCCGAATCCGGGCGCCTTGACCGCAACGACGGTGAAGGTGCCGCGGAGCTTGTTGAGCACGAGGGTCGTAAGTGCCTCGCCCTCTACATCCTCGGCAACTATGAGCAGCTTCTTACCGGACTGAACAATCTGCTCGAGGAGCGGAAGTATCTCCTGAATGTTGGATATCTTCTTATCAGTGATAAGTATAAGGCAATCGTCGAGCACAGCCTCCATCTTATCCGTGTCCGTCGCCATGTAGGGCGAGAGATATCCGCGGTCGAACTGCATTCCCTCAACGACCTCGCTGTACGTCTCCGCACTCTTGGACTCCTCGACGGTGATAACTCCGTCGGCAGTCACCTTCTCCATCGCGTCCGCGATAAGCTTTCCTATGCTCTCGTCACTGGCGGAAACGGCACCGACTCTCGCGATGTCCTCCGTTCCGGAGACCTTCTTCGACTGCTTCGTCAGCTCTGCAACGGCAGCATCGACGGCCTTAAAGATACCCTTGCGGAGTATTATGGGATTTGCTCCCGCCGTCACGTTCTTCATACCCTCGTGGATGAGCGCCTGTGCAAGGAGGGTCGCCGTCGTGGTTCCGTCACCTGCGGCGTCGTTCGTCTTAGTTGCGACCTCGCGCACGAGCTGTGCGCCCATGTTCTCCGCCGCGTCGTCAAGCTCTATCTCCTTGGCGATCGTAACACCGTCGTTGGTGATGAGCGGCGCGCCGAATTTCTTGTCCAAAACTACGTTTCTGCCCTTAGGGCCGAGTGTTATTTTAACAGTGTCGGCGAGCTTATCGACTCCGCGAAGAAGAGCGGCTCTCGCCGCAATGCCGTAAAGAATTTCCTTTGCCATTTTCTCTTTTCTCCTTTTTCAAATAAATTATTCCACAACAGCGAGGATGTCTGACTGGCTGACGATAGTGTATTCAACTCCGTCGAGCTTAACCTCTGTTCCCGTATATTTTCCGGTTATGACCTTCTCACCTGCCTCGAGCGTCATGACCACCTCCTTGCCGTCGACGATCCCGCCGGGACCTACGGCAACTATAACGGAAACCTGCGGCTTCTCCTGTGCGGAGCCAGGGAGAATTATCCCCGCCTTCGTCGTTTCGGCAGCCTCTTCTTTTTTAAGCACAACCTTGTCAAGCAACGGTCTTAATGTCATTTTAATAATTCCTCCTAAAACTTATTTTAGCACTCGATTGCTGTGAGTGCTAATCTTTACAGGTTATATTTTATACTATGTCAATCGGAAAATCAAGTGTTTTTTTATTATTTCACAATTTATTAACATTTGTGCTACGCATCAGGAAAAATCAAGCTTTTTGCGCAAAAGCGCCATGATCTTCTTCTCCTCGCGCGACACCTTTACCTGCGAGAGCCCGAGTAGCTCGGCAACGCGCACCTGCGACAGATCCTTAAAATAGCGCAGTATAACGATGCGGCGATGCAATTCGGACAGCTCGTCGACCGCCATTCTCAATGCAAGCCTGTCGAAATTCCGCTCCTCCTCCCCGTCGTCGGAGATCACGGAGCCGAGCGTCGTCGCATCGTCACCGTCGTATATCCTCTCGTCGAGCGAGCGTATCGGCGCCTGAGAAAAAAGCGCGGAGGCGGCATCCTGCGCGCTTACGCCCACCGCCCTCGAAATAGCCTCAAGGCTGGTGTCCTCGCCGCTCTGCATCCTCATCTCCCGCTCCCGCACGAGCGCGGCACCGAGCCTCTTCTCCTCCCTCGAAATCTTTATCGGCCCGTCATCACGCAGAAAGCGGCGTATCTCGCCGAATATAAGCGGGACCGCATAGGTGGAGAAGGCACATTCCCGTGAAAAATCGAATGTGCGCATCGCCTTCACCAGTCCCACCGTTCCGCATTCGGTGAGATCGTCCGCCTCTGCCCTGCCGTAAAACCTCGCGGCTATGCTGTAGACGAGCGGCATGTTAAGCTGCACGAGCTCCTCTCCCGCCTCCGCGTCTCCCTCTCGGTAGCGGCGCAGAAGCTCAAGATTTCTTTTATAATCCGGATTCTTTTCTTCGAGCTTTTCCATTTCACCTCAGCATCGGAATCAAGGCTTGAAGATTTTTCTCATAAGAACGGTCGTGCCCTTACCCGGTGCTGATTTTACATTCAAGCTGTCTGTAAAGCTCTCCATCACGAGAAAGCCCATTCCGCATCTCTCTCCGCCCTTATCGCTCGTATACATCGGCTCTCTTGCGAGGGCGACGTTCTCTATTCCGCAGCCGTTGTCCGATATCTCGACCGAGACCTCGCGCGTGTCGTAAAGACGGACGGATATGTAAATATTCGCGTGCGTAGCATCGGATGTGTCGCGGTATGCGTGAACTATACAGTTCGTCACCGCCTCGCTCACAGCGAGCCTGAGATCGCCGACCTCCTCCACCGTCGGATTAAGCGCCGCCACAAACGCGGAAATGCACGAGCGCGCGACCGCCTCGTTCACGCCGATCGCGGGGAGACGCAGCTTCATTTCATTTATTATTCTCTTCATATCTTATTCCTACCTTGTAATTGTGAGTCCGGATATTTTTTCAAGTCCGGACAGCCTTACGAGCTTCATAAGTCCGTCGGAGAGCCCGAGCAGACGCACCGTGGCTCCGACCGCGGCGGCGACCTCCGTCCTTCCTATTATGAGCCCGATCCCCGAGCTGTCCATAAACCTAACCTCCGAGAAATCGAGAATAAGCATCTGTGGGCGATATCTGAATATCGCAGGATCGATCCGCTCTCTTATCCGCTTTGCGGAATAGTGGTCAAGCTCGCATTTCAGTGCGGCGGTGAGCTTTTTACCGTTTTCGCTAATAACAACATCTTCCGTCATATTTTCACTTCCTTTTGCTTTTCGGGCATCACCGCGCCCGCTTCGCATATATTCTATCACAACGCCGTCGTCGTATTTTGTCACAGTAGCGTATCCGCTCCGAAAATCAATCGCAAAGATGGAGCTTTTGCGCGATGCGAAGCTTTATATCGCTCTTTTGCTTTTTGTACGTTATTTCGCTCATCCCGTCGACCGCGGAATACGCGTATCCCGTGCGTGAGCCTATCTCGTCTATAAAAACACGGACGTACCGCGCATCGGCGATCTCCGCCGCGGCGTTGATTATTATATAATTAATGTAACGCAGTTCTGCCCTCGTCCTGACCGACACGCTGCCCTCTGCGATAAGCGCCTCCCGCCTTGCAAAATCTGCACACAGCGCCGCGACCGCAGCATCGAGCGTCCCGGACATTCGACCTACTTCCCCTCTATCGCGCATTTCACTTCCCTCCATTCGGAAATAAGATCGCTCAGCAGTGCGTCAAAGCGCCTCAGCTCCTCAAGGCCGTCGCGCGCCTCGCGTGCAAGCTCCTCGAGCTCCCTTGCCCATCTCTGCGGCTCCCCCTCGGCGAGCTCGGTGATCATATTCATGAGCAGCTCGCGTACATTGAGCAGCTCCGTTGCCTCGTTTATTTTGAAGGTCACCTCGCGTATGTCCTCTCTTATTTTTTCAGGACTGCGATAAAAAAGCAGCGGCTCCGCTTGCCGAAATTTTAACGTCCCTTTCATTTTCTCCCTCCGTTATTTTTTCAAAAAACGCATATTAAGTGACTTTTGGGGCATAAAGTAACTTGTTACGTGACTATAATACCATACCATTTGTCACTTGTCAAGTGATTTTTCCGAAAAGTAAACAATTATTTTCGACAAAACTATTGCATATCAGGTGACAATATGTTAAAATATAAGAAAAAAAGACGACAGCCGAGAGCTGACGTCGAACGGGAGAGAATTATGGAAGCAAACAAACTGCGCGAGCTCAGAAAGCAGAGGAACATCACGCTCGACGAGCTTGCCGCAAAGGTGGGGACGAGCAAGCAGACGATACACAGATACGAAAACGGCGTTATAAACAACATCCCGCCCGAAAAGGTCGAGCGGCTCGCCGCGGCTCTCGGCACAACGCCGAGTGCACTCATGGGCTGGAGCGACAGACAGGGCCCGACGTACAGAAACACCGTGCCCCTCGCGGTAAAAAAGCTCCCCCTGCTCGCCAAGATCGCCTGCGGGCATCCGATATATGCGGAGGAGGAGCACGGGAGCTACGCAGCGGCGGACGCACGGCTCGATGCCGATTTCTGCCTCCGTGCGATCGGTGACTCTATGACTGGAGCGCGCATCTTCGACGGCGATACTGTATTCATCCGAGCACAGTCGAGCGTCGACAACGGCGACATCGCGGCAGTCATCATAAACGACGAGGCAACTCTCAAGCGTGTTTATTTTTATCCCGACGAGGGCAAGCTCGTTCTCTCGCCCGAGAACCCGCGCTACGCTCCGCTCGTCTATGTCGGCTCCGAGCTTGAAAGCATTAAAATAATAGGAAAAGCCATCGCATTTCAAAGCGCGGTGATATAAAAGCTTATAATTAAAGCGAATATCCGACAACCCGCCGCGCGGATCGCGGCAAAAAAAGCAAGACCTCTCCACTCGTGCGAAAGGTCTTGCTTTTTATTTTATTCCCGTTTTTATTCGCTCCTCGGCGGCATCGGTCTGCGCTTCCGCGACTTACCGCGTGTAGCCTTGCGCCTTATATTCGAGCGCTCGAGTCCCTTTTTATATTCCTCGATTTCCTCGTCCGAGGCGGATTTTATGACACAGCGCGCACGCCATGTGTCGTTGAAATTTCTGTGGAGCTTGAGTATTTCGAGCATATCGCCGTCCTTGGCACAGCCGAGATAGAACGTATACCTTTGTCCCTTCGAATGCAATGTCTTTCCCTTCGATTCAAGGGTCTTGCCGCATATGGGGCAAATCGGCGCCTTTACCTGCGTGTCGTCGAGCATCTCGTTTATCGTAACGTAGCCGTCGTCGCCCGCGTCCGCATCGCCGATCACCTTGTCGACAAGATGATCCCCGCGGCCCTGATCGTATTTTTTCACGCCTTCGTCGACATCGAGTCTCGCCGCCACGAGCGCCGTAAAATAAGCGTCGTTCAGCGCGTCGTGCGCCGGGAGATTCTGGGGTATCTGAAAATACTCCATTACATATTCGAGCGAGCGTTGCTTTGAAGCATGCTCCACCTCCGAGGCATATATGCGCTGCAGATCGTAAACGCTGTCGAGCCATGCATTATCTATTCCGTGCGCATGAAAATTCTCCTTGAGCATCGGAATGTCATCGGGACCCCATGTCAAAAATGCAAAGTCCTTGCCGCACCATTTTTTGAAGCGCGCCGCCGCCTCGGTGAGGGGGATGCCCATGTCCATCTGCTCCTGGGTTATGCCCGTCAGCTGCGAAACGTGCCTGTGGAGCTTTTTATAAAATTTCGGCTTTACGATGACCTGATACGAGCCGCACGGCCGCAGGTTCTTATCAAGCTTGACCGCGCCTATTTGAATGACCTCTCCGCGCAGGCGGCACGAGAGCTGCCGCTGAACGGCAAGCGCCTTTTGCGCATACGCCTGATTCCACTCGAGGTCAAGTGTTATGTATGTCACGTTCAAATATCCTTACGTTTATTATTCGCTGTCGCTTAAAACATTATAGCATTAAAAGATATAAATGTCAAGCAAAAATAAAAGAAGATATTTTATTTAAAAATAAATTGACATTCACATAAATTTATGTTAAAATACATCATATAAAAGTGAAAAAGGGAAAGGACGCATAAAACAATGGAAACGAGAGAAAGAATTCCGGATATATTTGCCTCGCGTGTCTTTAACGAGGACGTGATGAGAGAAAGGCTGCCGAAGGAGGTATACAGATCCCTGCTCAACACCATCGCAATGGGCAAGGAAATCGACGCGAGCATCGCCGACATCGTTGCAAGCGCAATGAAGGACTGGGCGATCGAGCACGGTGCAACGCACTTCACCCATTGGTTCCAGCCTCTTACCGGCGTGACGGCGGAGAAGCACGAGGCCTTTCTTACCCCCGTCGAAAACGGCAAGGCAATAATGGAATTTTCGGGCAAGGAGCTTATAAAAGGCGAGCCCGACGCGTCATCGTTTCCCTCCGGCGGACTGCGTGCCACGTTCGAGGCGCGCGGATATACCGCATGGGACCCCGCCTCATATGCGTTCATCAAGGACGGCTCGCTCTACATTCCCACAGCGTTCTGCTCATACGGCGGTGAGGCACTCGACACCAAGACTCCTCTGCTCCGCTCCATGGATGCCATAAACGATGCCGGACTCAGGATCGTCCGCCTCTTCGGCGACACACAGACAGAGCGCATCGTGACAACCGTCGGCGCAGAGCAGGAATACTTCCTCATCGACGAGGCGGATTTCAAGGCACGGCGCGATCTGTTTTATTGCGGCAGAACGCTTTTCGGCGCCCCCGCCGTAAAGGGCCAGGAGCTTGACGACCATTATTTCGGCGCGTTCCCCGCCCGCGTAAACGCGTTTATGCAGGAGCTCGACCGCGAGCTTTGGTGCCTCGGAATAAGTGCGAAGACGAAGCACAACGAGACCGCGCCCGCACAGCACGAGCTTGCGCCGATCTTCAATACGACGAATATCGCGACCGACCAGAACCTCATCATGATGGAATACATGAAGAAGCTCGCGCCGAAATACGGCATGACCTGCCTGCTCGCGGAGAAGCCGTTTGACGGTATAAACGGCTCGGGAAAGCACAACAACTGGTCCCTCAGCACCGACACGGGCAAAAATCTTCTCAAGCCCGGCAAGCTCCCCGCAGAGAACAAGCAATTTCTCCTCGTCCTCACGGCCGTGATCAAGGCGGTCGACGAATATCAGGATCTGCTCCGCATCTCGACGGCGACTGCGGGCAATGACTGCCGCCTCGGCGGAAACGAGGCACCGCCGGCAATAATCTCGATCTTCCTCGGCGATGAGCTCGACACAATCGTAAATTCCATCATCGAGGGCTCCGAATATTCAAAGAAGACAGCGAAATACATGTCCCTCGGCACCCATGCCATCCCGTCCATAAGACGCGACACGACGGACAGAAACCGCACCTCTCCCTTTGCCTTCACGGGCAACAAATTCGAATTCAGAATGGTCGGCTCATCGCAGAACATAGCCTTGGCCAACATCGTGCTCAACACCGCAGTCGCGAAGTCGTTCTCCGATTTTGCCGACGAGCTTGAGGGCGCAGCCGACTTCGACAAGGCGCTCGACACCCTTATTGCGGAGAATCTTAAGGCGCACAGACGCATTCTCTTCTCCGGCAACTCGTATTCCAAGGAGTGGGAGAAGGAGGCGGAGCGCCGCGGACTCTCCAACTTCAAGTGCTCGCCCGAGGCATATTCGCACTTCACAGATGACAAGAATATCGCGCTCTTCTCCAAATTCGGAGTTATGAACGAGACCGAAATGCGCTCCCGCCGCGAGATCTTCTTTGAGAGCTACCGCAAGATCAAGAGCATAGAGGCGAAGACCATGCTCGAGATGACGGCGCGCGACATAATCCCTGCCGTTTCAAAATACGTCGGCGAGCTCTGCGAGGGTGTGAATGCCAAGCGCACGGCGCTCAAGGGTATCGACTGCCTCTGTGAAGAATCGATCATCGAGCAGCTGTCCGCCCTTCTCTCCAAAACGTACACGGCATACACCGAGCTTGAGCGCGTTCAGAGCGCGGCGGCCGGTAAGAGCTGTGATGAGGAGGCGGCGTTCTACTACATGAGCTCCGTCATTCCGCGCATGGACGCTCTGCGCCGCACGGTCGATAAAATGGAGACTCTCACCGCGCGCGAGGCGTGGCCGATGCCGACATACGGCGACATGACCTTCGGCGTATGAAGATGAAGAGCACGCGCACCCTCCCCGACGGATATTCCGAGGTTTTCTCGATCGACATGAGCGGAAACAGGCGCAGCTTTATCACCGTCAATGTTATCTCGTTCATCATCGCTGTGGCAATGCTCGTCCCCTTCATGATATACCTTGTAAAGAATATTGCCTCCGCGGATTATAAGACCCTGCTCATCGATGCCGCGCTGATCGTCGCGGGCTCCGTCGTCTACACGGTCCTGCACGAGCTCACGCACGCCCTGTTCATAATCTTCTTCGGATGCAAAAGGCCGTCGTTCGGATTTAAGGGATTTTTCGCATATACAAAAGCCGATTTTTACTTTTCCAAATTTGCATACACCGTTATAGCCCTCGCCCCGGTCGTCATCCTCGGCATTGTACTCGGCGTTCTGACCGCCGTGCTCGCGGACTCGCTTTCCCCCGTATTTTACCTTATCTCCGTTATCAATCTTTCCGGTGCGGCAGGTGATTTTTACGTCATCGCGAGGATCCTGCCCATGCCGCGCGATATCCTCGTTTACGATACGGGGACGGCTATGCGTATCTACTCTCAAAATATTTAAGATGAAAGCAGGTCTTACAGCCTGTTTTCTTCATATTATCATAAAAATTATCATAAAAAAGGAGAAAAGCCGTGCTTTTTAAAAATACTAATGTAAAAACGGATAATATCACCCACAGCTATCTCCCCGCAAAAAAATTTATAATCAAAAACGGGGTTGAAAACCCCGCCGCCATATCCAAGGGAGGGCTCTTCGATCCCGTCCTTACCCCGCGCTCCGTCTGCAGGCTCGCGGACGGCGCCGTCCTCCTTGTCGATTTCGGCGAGGAGATCTCGGGCGGCATCAAGCTTGTTTTTCACAAAAGCACGGGCAGCTCCATTCGCGTCTGCTTCGGTGAATCCGCGGCGGAGGCGCTCTCCGCCATAGGCGAATGCGGCTCGTGCAACGACCATTCCGTGCGTGACACGGTCCTCGCCGTCCCGTCCCTCGGCTCCATCGAATACGGACGCACGGGCTTCAGATTCGTATGCCTGTCCGCCGTGAACGGAGCGTTGGAGATCGTCGGGCTTTTCGCTCGTGCCGATCACGCCGACCTCGAGTGGCGCGCGAGCTTCGAGTCGAGCGACAAAAAATTAAATGAAATATGGCGCGTCTGCGCAAGGACGCTGCACCTCAATATGCAGGACATGCTCCTCGACGGAATAAAGCGCGACCGCCTCTCTTGGGCGGGAGATATGCACCCCGAGGTGCGCTGTGCCCTTGCCCTGTTCGGCGACACGGACTGCGTGCGCCGCACGCTCCGCTTCGTCAGAGACACTACGCCGAAGAACGCGTGGATGAACGGGTTCCCCTCCTATTCGCTCTGGTGGATCGTTATCCAGCATGACCTTTACATGTACTCCGCCGATAAGGATTTCCTCGGTGAGAACATCGCATGCATACTCGATATACTCTCCCGCTTTGCAAAGAGCATGTGCGGCGACGGTACGTTTGCGGGGCTCGACAATTTTCTCGATTGGTCGATGCATGACAACAACTCCGCAAAGAACGCGGCATTCTGCGCGCTGGCTCTTATGGCATTCGAGAAGGGAGCCTATCTCTGCCGCGCCATAGGCACCGAGGAGCTGGAGGCCGCGGCGTCAATGCTCGACTCATATGCGAAGAAGCTCAGGTCACAGAAGCTCTGGTCAGTCAACAAGCAGGCAATCGCAATGCAGGTGCTCGCAGGGCAAAAGAGCCCCGACAGCGTGTGCGAGGCTTTAATTAAGGACACGGAGCACGGCATATCCGTCTTTTACGGTTATTATCTTATCTGTGCACTCTCCGAATGCAAAATGACATCTCACGCCCTCGCCACCGTGAAAAAATATTGGGGCGCCATGCTCGATCTCGGTGCAACGACATTCTTCGAGAACTTCGATCTTGCGGAGGTCGAGGGTGAAGTCCCGCCCCTGAAAATCGACATGCCCCCCACCGATGGATTCAAAAATATATATGCCGAGGGCGGCGCCCACTGCTACAAGGGCTATAGACGGAGCCTTGCACACGGTTGGGCGACGGGACCTCTGCCGTGGATCGCGGAATACCTGCTCGGGATCAAGATCCTTGAGCCGGGGTGCAAAAGGATCGCAGTCGATCCGTGCCTCGCGGGCCTCGGCTGGTTCAAGGGCAAATTTCCCACCCCTTGCGGAGATATAGAGATATCGGTCACAAGGACCGATGGCGAGCCGGAGGTCGAGATCTCCGCCCCCGAGCAGATCGAGATAGTTCGCCGCGGCGCCGAGGATCGGAAATAAATAAAAAAACGCAGTGACTCATGCACGGCGATATTTCGTCTGAAGGCCGCTCCGAGGGATTTCGGAGAGCTTTTTCGGGCGAATAATATCACACGGGTACCGAGTTACCGCGTTTTTTGTTATGCTGTCATATATAAAGGATCGCGAGCTCCGCAATAAACACCGCTCCGCATGCGGCAAGCGCAACGGGCAAAAGCGGCTTTTTGAAATACGAAAGAACAAGTGCGACCGCAACGCCGACGGCGGCGGAAAGAATATGCCCCGTTGAATAAAGCACCGCCGGAAATGTCATGACGGTCAGAACGGAATACGGAACATAATAAAGAAAAGACCGTATAAATCTGCTTTGTATCTGCTTCTTGATAAATATGAGCGGCAGTGCACGCAACAAGTAGGTCACAAGCGCCATGGACAAAAGCAGGACAAGAAATTTCATATCAGGCATTGTCATTCACCTCCCCGTCCTCCATCGGACAAACGAGCGCGAAAGCAGCGGAAACCGCGACCGCAATAATTATGACTGTGAAGCCGGACGGGATCCTTTTAAGAAGCGGAATATAATAAAATCCGCATGAAAGAGCGGCGGAGATCAGAACACACAGTCCCGTGCGTCGGTCGCCGCGCGCCGCGGGGATCACTATCGCGATGAACATGGCATAAAGCGCAATTCCGAGCGCGTCTGTAAGTATATCCGGCAAAACATTTCCGAGCACGGCGCCGAGCAGCGTCCCAAGGCTCCAGCCGACATATGGAGGAATTATCAATCCGAACAAATACTTTCTTCCGAGGGGCATACCCTTGCTGCTCGCAACCGCAAACACCTCATCCGTGTTACAAAATCCGATAACGAGCCGCTCCTTGGTTCCGACATCCCCATCCAGCTTCTGCGAGAGAGAAACGGACATCAGGGCGTATCTCGCATTAATTACGAGCTGCGTCAGCACCAGCTCCACTATGCTTCCGAGGCTCGCCAGGATCGGAACGGCAGCGAGCTGCCCCGCTGACGTTACGTTCAGCATCGATATCATTACGACCTCGGCAACGGAAAGCCCCGAGCCGACGCCGATTATTCCGAAGGCAAAGGCAACCGAAAGATATCCGAGGCCGATCGAGGCGCCGTCACGCAGCCCTTGGGTAAAACTGTCAACCTTCTGCATTTTTTCATTCCTTATCATTTTTGTTTAAATTTAATGTCACAAGCCCCGCCCGTGTCAAATTATTTTGCCTTCAAGAGCGCGCGGCGCTCTCTGTAATCCGGGAGGATGCGCTCGATCATCGCATAAAACTGCGCCGAGTGATCCATGTGGACAATGTGGCAGAGCTCGTGCACGACGACATAGTCGACGGCGCGGTCGGGATATGCCATGAGGCGGTACGAATACGATATATCTCCCCTTGAGGAGCATGAGCCGAAGCGCTTTTTTGCCGATGTTATGCTTATGCGTCCGTACTTCAATCCCATAATATTCGAATACATCTCCGTCTTTTTGGTCAGGACCTCGCGCGCCAGAGTCTTCAGCTCCTTTATCTGCTCATCGCTCATCGAGTCCCAGAACGACTGCTCGCTCCGCACCCGCTTTTCGGTCCTTTCTATCCAGTTGGCATGCTTTTCGACGATCCTGTCGAGGTCTTCCTTTTTCACTCCGTAAGGCGAACGGACCTCCACGCCGCTGTCCGTGACCCTTATGCTCACGGTCCTTCTTTTTGAATAAACGATCCTATACTCCATATCCAGCATAGCCCTTAATCGGCGTAAAAGCCGCTTTTGTACAAAAGCGCGCGCACGTCACCGTCCTCGGGACTGTCCCCGAGCTTTTTTTGTATAAGCTCCGCGCGCACCCTGTCGAAATCTATCTCTCCCGACTCGATAAGCCTGTCCGTCACGGCCTCTATATCGCACCTCTTATATCCCTTTGCCATTAGCTTCGGTATAAGCTTCGCCCTTCCGCAGAGCTTAAAATTCACCTCCGCGGCGATCAAGCGCTCCAGCTGACGCTGCTCGTTTATATATCCGTGCCTCATCATATCCTCGACGCACGCCTCCGCTATCTCGGCCGAAAATCCCGCGCGCCTCACCTTTGCCGCCAGGGTCGCACCGCTGTTGTCCGAGTACGAAAGAAGCGATAGCGCCTTTTTTGTCGCCCGAAAGAGCCCGTCGGAATAAACGATGTCGGAGAAATGCTCCTCGCTTATTTCATCCGACGGCAACGGCGCGCCGATATTCGCGTATAGCGACGACTCCACCGTATATGCCGCTGTGGCACCGTCCGAATTTATTCCGAGCACGGTATATCCCTTGCTTTTTGAATCTCTTATGTAAACAAGCTTCATTTTTCATGCCCTCAAGCCGCGAATTCAGGCTGTTCCGAAAACGAAACAGCCCGTAAATATCCTAATTCGGTGAGAAAAAGACAAATCAGATCTCTTCGTCGAAATCCTTGATCTCGAATTCCTCGTCGTCTGCCGCATCCTCCTCCGCGGTGTCGCCCTCCGCGACCTTCGCACGCACGAGCGCCTCAAGCTTGCCCATGAGCTCCGCGTCGGACTCTATCAGCTTTCTTACATTTTCCTTGCCCTGGCCGAGGCGGTCGCCGTCATAGTAGAACCATGCTCCGCTCTTCTCGATTACGCCGAGCTGGATCGCCATATCTATGATCTCCGACGACTTTGAGATGCCCGAGCCGTAGAGAATGTCGAATTCCGCGGTCTTGAACGGCGGTGCGACCTTGTTCTTGACTATCTTGCACTTGGTGTGAGAGCCGTATACCTCCGAGCCGTTCTTAAGCGACTCGACACGGCGCACGTCGATACGCACGGATGCATAGAATTTGAGCGCCTTTCCTCCCGTGGTAACCTCGGGGTTTCCGTACATGACTCCGACCTTCTCACGCAGCTGGTTCGTAAAAATGACTATGCAGTTCGACTTTGCGATCGCGCCGGAGAGTATTCTCATCGCCTGAGACATCAGTCGCGCCTGAATTCCGACGTGCGATGCACCTATATCGCCCTCGATCTCCTGCCTCGGCACCAATGCGGCAACCGAATCTATAACTATTATATCAATGGCGCCGGAGTTGACCAGCGTCTCCGCGATCTCGAGCGCCTGCTCACCGTAATCGGGCTGTGAAACGAGCAGGTTGTTTATATCCACTCCGAGCTTTTTCGCATACACGGGGTCGAGCGCATGCTCCGCATCTATGAATGCGGCCTCGCCGCCCTGCTTCTGCACCTCCGCTATAACATGAAGCGCGATCGTCGTCTTACCTGAGGATTCCGGGCCGTATATCTCGGTGATCCTTCCCCTCGGAATTCCTCCGACGCCGAGCGCAAAATCAAGAGAAAGCGAGCCTGTCGAAACAGCGGAAACATTAAGCGCCGAATTTTCGCCGAGGCGCATGATCGAGCCCTTTCCGCATTCACGCTCGATGCGCGCCATTACGCTGTCTATTGTCGCCTTCTTATCGGAAGTGACGGTCTTTTCCGCCGCAGCTGTTTTTTTAGTTGCCATTTCAGATCTCCTTAATGTTGTTTTACATTCTTATTGTAGCATGCCTCGTGTACCTTAAAACGGACTCGATGAATCACTCGAACAGCTCAGTCGCGCCGACGGGACGGATCCTCAGGCGCATTGCGGCTCCCTCTCCGAACACGGAGTCCATAAGAGCGCAGTACTCATCCACATATTCGTTCTTGACAAACGCCTGTATCGTTCCCGCAAATCCACCGCCGTGAACTCTGAACGCACATCTCTTTCCCTTAAGGAAGCCGTCGGTGATTGCAAGCGCGAGCGAAAGCCCCTGCTCCTTCGGATTGAGCGTCGTGTATACGTTCTGAAGATACTCGAACGACGACCTTCCGGATTCGAGCACGTTTTTAAAGAACACATCGAGGTCCGCATTCTTCAATGCGTCGCGCGCCATGTCCACCCTCTTGTTCTCTCTTACGAAATGCAGTGCCCTTAAGATTGCACGGTCATTGCCGTTTTTGCGGAGCTCCGCGGCAGCTTTTACGATATCCTTCTCCTCAAGGCCGCGCAGAACATCCTGTCCCAGCGCCGCGGCTACCGACTTCATCTCCGCGGGCACAGAGGCATAATCGTCTCCGAGGTTGGCATGGTTGCCGCCGGTGTTTACTATGCAGAGCGAATAGCCGTTGTCGGTGAGCGAAAAATCAATGGGCTCCACGATAGGATCGTGATTGTCGTAAAAATCTATGTACACAAATCCGCCGACGGCGCACGCCATCTGATCCATAAGACCGCAGGGCTTGCCGAAATAAACATTCTCCGCATACTGGGAGAGCTTTGCGATCTCCTTGTTGTCTACCTTGCCGCCGTTATAGAAATAGTTAAGTATGTTTCCGACCATTACCTCAAATGCCGCGGAGGACGATATTCCCGATCCCTTGAGCACCTCGGTCGTGGAATAAGCGTCGTAACCGCCGACGCCGTAGCCGTTCTTTATAAATCCGCCGACAAGTCCGGCGACGAGCGCGCGGGAGGTCACCTGCTTGAATCCGCTCGGATCCTTTGCCTCCTCGATGCCGACGATATCCTCAGGATAGCCCTCGGACTGGAATCTGATGACTCCGTCACTGTTTTTTGCCGCAACGGCTATTATATCGCGATCTATCGCTCCGGCAAGAACACAGCCCCTGTTGTGGTCCGTGTGGTTTCCGAGTATCTCGCTTCTTCCGGGCACGGAGAAGAGCGCCACATCCCTGTCGGCGCCGTACAGCTTTTCAAACTCCTCTACCGCAGCTATCATTCTCTTCGCCTGTGCTGCCGTATCCGCATAGAGATGCGCATACTTCTCAAGAGCTCCCTCGCTCAGTCTCTTTTTCAATTCCGATGATTTCATACGTTTACCTCATTTATTATATATTATTTTTTTAATTCTCTCGTAAATTCCGAAAAAACTCGACACGCCTCCTCGGCTATTGCGTCAAACGGGCGCACCTTACCGTCCTCGCCGTCCGCATATAGCCTGTATGCGTCCCGCACGTGTCTGAACCATGTGAGCTGGCGCTTGGCATATCTCCTCGTTGCGAGCTTGAGCTCCTCCACAGCCTCGTCATATGTGCATTTGCCGTCGAGGTATTCTCCGATCTCCTTATATCCTATTGCCTGAGCGGCCGTATGCTCGGCGGAAAACAGCCCCCTGTCCCGCAGTCGGCTCACCTCATCGACAAGTCCCGCGAACATCATCTCGTCCACCCTTTCGTTGACTCTTCGGTAAAGGAGCTCCCTGTCATGGAAGTCCAAGGTTATCATTCCGACCTTGAGTGCCGGCTCCGCCCTTTGGGACAGCTCGTCGAAATATGTCTTTGTCATTCCGCTTTTCTCGTATATCTCCAGTGCACGCAGCACTCTTTTTACATTATTCTCATGTATCGCCGCCGCACTTTGCGGATCTATTCTTCGAAGCTCCTCCCAAAGCGCGTGCGCGTCGTTTTCGCCTTTTATCGCGGCGTAACGCTCGTTTATATATTCTCTATCGCTCTTCGGCGCGAGATTTTCTCCCCTCGCCGTAAGCGTGTCTATGTAAAGCCCCGTTCCTCCCACGAGCATCGGAGCATTGCCACGCTCGAGTATGCCGTCGATCGCGGCGAGCGCGTCGCTTTTGTAATTTTCCGCACTGTACGGAGCGGAGAACGGAAGAAAATCGATCAGGTGGTGCGGCACCTGCTGCCGCTCGCTCTCCGTCGCCTTCGCCGTTCCTATATTCATGTCCTTATAAATTTGCATCGAATCCATGCAAACTATCTCCGCACCGAGCCGCCGCGCGGCACAGACGGAGAGTGCCGTTTTTCCCGACGCGGTAGGTCCGGTAAGAACAAGCGCCCATCTCATTATATCACACCTCCCAGCCAATCGGTAATGTAAGCGAATATTTCCTCGCGGTTTGTTTCGTTGAAGAGCTCGTGCCGCGCTCCGTCGAAGATCCTGAGCGTGAGCGCACCGTGCCCGCTTTTCAGAAGCCTTTTATATACCTTGCCGACCCCTTTCCCGAAATTGCCGACCGGATCCATCCCCCCACTCACAATAAGTGTGGGCAGTGTACGCGGATATTCCCTGAACCACGCACGCGAGTTAGAGCGCCTGACCAATTTCAAGAGGTCGCCGTATGCCGAAAGAGTGAACGTAAAGCAGGCATACGGATCGCCGAGCTTCTCATGTGCGCGCACCCTGTCGCGCGTGAGCCATGCATTTGCCCCCTCCTCTCGGAACGGAGAATTATTGACACGGGTGGACACCGAGCGGATAAAATTGCTTCTGTGCCGCCGCCCCTTAAGCAGAGTCATCGCTCCGACGGCCATCTCGGCGAGAGCAAAAAAAGCACCCCCGCCCGCCGCCGTTGCGTGAATTATGAGCGCGTCCGCATCGCACGGATACCTCACGGCATAAAGTCGGGCAATGAACGAGCCCATGCTGTGCCCGAGCACGGCGACGGGAATACCGGAAAAGCGCGTGCGTATCACGCGATTCATCTCATGCATATCCCGGATCAAAAGCTCCGCGCCGTCCCTCTCGGCAAAGAATCCGAGCTCGTCGGCCGAGGCGGCGCTCCGCCCGTGCCCGAGATGACAGTGCCCGGCAAACACGTATCCCCTCGCCGTGACATACGCGGCAAGCTCACGATATCTGCCTATATGATCCGTCATTCCGTGGGCAAGCTGGATCGCTCCGTGCACCGTCCCGCTCCTCGGCGCATATATTTCGCCGTACAGCATGTGTATTCCGTCCGATGACGGGAATCTTATCTCCGTAATATCAAGATCCAAATTATAAAAAACGCTCCCGTGCATTCAAAAGAAGCGTCCGCGCCTCTTATGTATAGCTGCTGTTATAGACCTCCATGACCTCCTCGTCGCTCGGAACGCTCGAGACCGCGCCCGGACGCGTAACGGAGATCGCAGTTGCCGCCATTGCATATTTGACCGCGGTATTGATGTCTCCCTTGCTTCGCAAATATTCGAGCGCAAGCGCGGCGGAGAAAATATCATCCACCCCGGAGCTGTCGAGCGGCTTGTCGAGTCTTAACGCCGCCTCCATGCTGTAGTGCTTTCCGTCATATACGAAGGCTCCGCGCGAGCCCTGCTTTATAACAAGATATTTAAACTCCGTCTTCTTCGCCAGGGCGAGCGCGGCACGCAGCGAGGCCGCAGAGCCTATCGGGCGCTCGTCGGTATACTCGCACATCTGCTCCGCGTCGAGCATGAATACCTCGACCGGCGGAAGATCCTCGAGCTGATAGCCCTTGGATGCGGGGCATGCGTCGATGAACACGGGGATCCCCCTGTCGTGCGCAACACGCGCCACCGTCATCGCCACCTGATACGGTATCTCAAAAGTAATGTAGACCGCGTCCGGCGCGCATTCGAGCGCCTCAATCGCCGCATCCGCGGTGAGCGCGAGATTCGCCCCGGGGTAGCTTACGCGCCGCGGCGGTGCGTTGCTCTCCTTTATAACGAGCGCAAATCCGCTCGGCAGCTCTCTGTCCGCCTTGATGAATGTCGAATCTATCCCCGCCTCTTTATAATAGGAAAACAGCTGTTGCCCGTGCGTATCTCTTCCGAGATTGGTGCAGAGCACGGACTCCGCACCCATTTTCACCGCCGCCGCCGCGGCGATCGACGCATTCCCTCCCGGAATGTACGCAACTCCGCCGTCGTCCGTTAAAGTTTCTCCCGCTTCGGGAATTTTATACATATTAGTATTAAGCTCAAGACTTGAGCCTCCGATAAAAAGTATCTTAAATCCCGGCATAACAAATACCTCTGTCCTTTAATTAATCCTTACACGCTCTGCGCGACCGTGAGTCTGTATATCTCGGAATCCGACGCGACCTCGCGTGCGAGTGCACCCTCCCTCGAATGGCATGTAAATACAAAGCTCTGTATTCCGTCGTCGCGGAGTGAGGCCAGGGCGCGCATCATGCATCTTGCGCGCACATCGTCCTGATGTGCAAAGCTCTCGTCGAAGACAACCGGCGGCTTCTCCGTATAAAGCATGTCTATCAGCGCCATTCTCACCGCGATATACGTCATATCCCTCGTTCCTCCGGAGAGGAAATCGACCGACCTCTTCTCTCCGTCCGGCGTGGTGAATGTCATCTTCAGTCCGTCTGTCACGTCTATCTGCGTGTATCTTCTGTCCGTCATCGTTCCGAGCAGCGCCGCGGAATATTCGCCGAGGCGCGGAGATATCTCGGTCCTCAGGCTGTCGCTCGCTCCCTCTATTGCCTTAAGTGCTATGTAATAAGCCTTGTGTCTTTTGCGCAGCTCCTCTATCTTGTCGTCCACTGCGGCAATGCCGACGTAGCAATCCCCCGGCTCGCCTGCGCGCGCTTTAAGTGCAAAGAGCTCGGACTCCGCATCGTATGCCAGCTTCTCCTCCGCCGCGATCTTCGCCTTGCACTCGGAGATGCCCGTAATTATCTCATCGTGATTTATTCCCGCCATCGCCTTGCGCTTAAGGGGCGAGACCTGCGCCCTTATGTCTATCTCGCTCTTGTCGGAGAGCGTGCGACGTATGTCGCGCACGGTGAGCTCGAGATTTTCCTTTTGCGCGTAGAGCTCCGCCTTTTGCTCGAGATATGCCTTTACCTTCGCCTCGAGATTATCGAGGAATACGTTGAGCTCGCTCACCGGCGGCTCCTCGCCCCATCTGAGGATCACGTTTTTGAGCTCGCCCTTCGCCCGCTCGTAATTGTTGCGTGCGTCATCAACGGCAAAGCGCGCAGTCTCGGTAGACATGAGCATGTCGTCGCGCTTCTTTCTGTCCTCCGCAACGGCCTCGATCTTCGCCTTGAATTCCGCGTAGCTCGCCGTCGAAAATGTGGTGAGCATGTCCGCGAGCTTCTTATTATTGTTGAAGAATACATATCCGAAATATCCCATCATGCCGAGCGCGGCAACGCCGCCGACGATCGCCCCGACCGCAGCGGCCGCACCTACCTTGCCCGCGAGCACCGCAAGCACTATCGCAGTAATGCCGAGCAGTGCACCCCCCGCGGCAAGCGCAAGCCCCTTGAGCTTCGCCGTCATAAAGCTGCGCGCCCGTGCGGCAATCACAGTCTCACCGCTCATCGAGTCGCAGAGCTCGATCATTCCCTCGCTCTCACGCGTTATTCCCGCGGCGTTCTTCTGGCGGGAGTACTCGTCCGACGCCTCTGTAAGGCTGTGATAGCTGTCGTTTACCGCCATGCGCGCCGTCACGAGGTCGGCAAGATATTTTTCATCCGGCGCGTAACCCGCGCGCGTGTTATCCTCTATGAATTTCGAATATGCGTCCGCCTTTTGCTCCGCCTCGAGCTCAAGGTCGTGCAGGCTGTCGAAGGTCTGGATGAGCATCGCGTTCTTATACCGCTCGTCAAGGTCGGTGAACTTCTTGTATGTGCTCTCCGCCGCCTCCTTGCGCGTCCTTATCTCAAACAGCTCCTTTTCCTTTGCGAGGATCTGTCTGTTGTCCGCATCGGACTGCTTCATCTGCTCCACGAGCCGCTCGCGCCTGCGCTCGAGATCCATTATCGCGCCGCCGACATTGTTTTCATGCAAGAGCGCATGCATCTTCTCGCTCACGCGCGCCGCCGCGCGCTGATTGTTTAACTGCTCACTGCCCGAGAAGAGGATGTTCTCTATCGACTGCTTCACCGAGCCCTCGTCGATCTTCGAGTCGTATACCTGCCCGACGAACGCCGTGTTGTCGAACAGCTCTCTGTCAATGCCGAAGAATACCTCTCCCGCCGCCAGCTTGCCGAACGCGGGTGTGCCCGTGTCCGTGTCGATTATCGACGAATCCTCCCTGTACGATATCCTGCCCGAGTCCGAGGTCGGAACGGTCGAGCGCGTGATTATGTACCTCTTGTCGCCGACGCGCACCGTCATCGCTCCCTGGCACATTCCCGTGCTCCAGCTCAGGCGGCGTCCGCGCTCGTCCGTCTCCCCCTGCGTGGGTGTAGATGTGTCAAAGCCGTAAAACATGTACTTTATGAAGGCGGCAATCGTGCTCTTTCCCGACTCGTTCTCGCCCTCTATTACATTAATCCCGTCCGAAAACGTGAGCGTCAGATCCGTTATGCGGCCAAAGCTCTTGATGTCGATCTTCTCGATGATCATTTTCTAATCCCCCTTATATCTGCTCGTCGTCATACATAGTGCCCGATAGAAATTTAACTGCCCTCTGAACGGAATCCTTGGAATTGTACCACGGCTCCTCGTCGTATCTGTAATCGAACTTCTTGCAGAACCATCTCACATCGTCGCGCAATGTCTTTATATATTTCTTTTCTATATCATGCACCGCGTCGAAGAAGTCTGCATACATCCGCCGTCCCATCTTCTTAGATGCATATTCCGTCATCGCCCTGTAATGCGGCAGGCAGAAGAACGGCACATGTGAAAGCTTCTCGCGAAACTCGCGCTCCGACTCGAAGAGGTAGACCGCCGTCGCGATCATCGCGCGCATATTCTTTTCGATCCGCCCGCAGACATAGCAACTCGTCTCCAATTCGCCGAGGCACTGTATGCTCGCGCTCCGCGCCGCACCGAAGGCTCCCTTGCCGTCCAGTCGCGCCTCCACCGCGTCGAGGTGGCTCTCCATCATCAGCCCCATGCCCAGCATGCGCTTTCGCTTCAGCATCTGCGCGTAATGATTGTGGCAGAAGCCCTGCTCGTTCGTCTTTATCCGTATATCGGGCTCCATCATCGACGCGCCGAGAATTATCTCAAGCTCGTCCTCCTCCAGCCGCTTATAAAGACGGCAGAAGGGACAGCCGCACGTCTGCTCCTGCGCCGCGCGATCAAACTCCTCGTTGACAGGTATGGTGTAGATCTGCTCCACTTTTTTCAATCTCCCGTTAAATTTCTCCGCACACCCCAAGCTCCCTCTTGAAAAAGCGCGCGAAATATGTTAAAATAAAAATAAATAAAACCTTTACTAATTATTATACACTATAAATATCAGTTTTGCAAGAGGGAAAGAACGAAAATGTATATTGAAAAAATAAAAAACGCCGACGGCACCCATACCGTCGCCGTCTCCGGCCTCGGCTCATATTCCCTGGCCGACACGCTCGAGTGCGGTCAGATATTCTCGCATACGCCCGTCCCGGCCGCAGACGGCGGCACCGATTACCTCATTCCGATTGGCACTATCCTCATCACCGTCGGACAAAGGCGGCCGGGCGAGCTGCTCTTCCGTGACATCTCAGACAGGGACCTTGAAGAGGTCGCCGTGCCATTCTTCGCTTTGGCGACGGACTTCTCCGCCATTGCCGACTCGCTCGCCGCGGCATGCCCCTCTCCTTGGTTCCGCACCGCCGCCGACGGTGCAAGAGGCGTCGCAATATTGAAGCAGGACGCATGGGAGACTCTCTTCTCCTTCATCGTCTCGCAGAACAACAATATCCCGAGGATAAAAAAGATCATTCGCCGCCTCCGCGTCGAATACGGCGAGAATCTCGCCCTCGCATCCCCCCGTCCGCGCTGCCCGCTCTCTCCCGAATGTGCCGCCCCGTGTGAAGAAAAATGCAAAAATTGCGGTGCTTGCTACTCCTTTCCGACCGCCCGCGCGGTCACCGATGCCCCCGAGAAGCTCCTCTCCGCCAACCCGGGATTCCGCTATCGCTATCTGTGCGACGCGGCACGCCGCGTCACCTCCGGCGAGACCGATCTCGCCGCCATTGAGGCGGTGCACTCCTGCGAGCACAGCGTCACCGAGCTCAAAAAGATCGTCGGCGTCGGCGACAAGGTCGCATCCTGCACCGCCCTCTTCGGCCTCGGCAACCTCGACGCCTTCCCCATCGACGTCTGGATGAAGCGCGCGATCGATAAATACTTCGACGGCAACCTTGATCCCGCCGTCTTCGGTAAATACGCCGGCGTCGCCCAGCAGTATATCTTCCATTACATAAGAAATCTTGAAAAGACCTGACATTAAGGTCTTTTCTTTTTACCCGTACCCGTGTCGCAAAAGCGGATATATCACAACAAAAGTGTCACCCATGTCACAAAAATATAACCCCCTCAAGGTAAAAGAGCCACATCATCCCGAGCAAAAATCGGAACGCTTATCCCCTCGGGTACTGTGCACCTATGACTCTTTTAAAACAAAGTGTCATTTAATCCTTTGAACTTTTTTCTAATTCTTGTACCAATTTCGAGGGAAAATGCCCGTAGCCGAACCCGAAGGGCGATGCCTTAAAGACCTGTCATCCTGAGTGAAAATCGGCGCACGCGCCGATTGGAACCGAACCCGGAGGGCGGCATGCGCTGTGCGCCTTGCCGGGATCTCGTACCCTCTTCGGTACGCCCGTCAAACCCGCCGAGCAAAAGAGCCCTGTCATCCTGAGCAAGAGACGGAGTCTCGCGCCGAACCCCGCAGGGGCGATGCGGAACGAATGTCCGCATCGGGATCTCGTGGCCGCTTTGGTACGTCGGTCACGCCAACCAATCCGCCGAGCATCAAAGACCGTGTCATCCTGAGCGGAGGGCAAATGCCCGTAGCCGAACCCGAAGGACGGCATGCGCCCCGTGCTTTGCCGGGATCTCGTACCCCCTTCGGTACGTCGGTTACACGCACTTAAAAGGCTCTCGTCCCACTTTCGTAACGCCCGTCAAACACACTCGTCCGCCAAACAAAAAGAGCACCCCGTGTCGCAAAAACACACGGGGCACCCCTATTATTCTTTTTTCTATTCACTTGTCGCGGTGCAACGAACGCAAATTATCAAAGACCGCTCTTTTAATCCTCCTCTTGCACTATAAGTCCGTACGCGCCGTTTTTGCGCCTGTAAACAACGGCGACCTCGTTGATGTGCGAATCCTTAAACGCATAGAATGTATGTCCGATGAGATTCATCTGAAGTATCGCCTCCTCGGGCGTCATGGGCTTGAACGGGAAGGTCTTCACTCTTATCTCAAACTCGCCCTCCTCCGTGTATTCGTCATCATCGTCGTCTTGAATAACAAACGCGCCTTTTTTAAGACTCTTCTCGATCTTTGTTTTATTTTTGCGGATCTGCCTTTCAAGGCCCTCGGTCGCGCGGTCGAGCGCGGTGATAAATGTCTCGCTCTCCTCCTCGCTCCTGTACATATTTCCGCCGTAATTTATAGTAATTTCGATTATTTTAGTTCCTTTTCTTGTCTTGCAGGTAACAAAGGCCTCGGTATCCGAGCCGAAGAACTTGTCAAATTTCGAGAGCTTTTTGTCGACTACCGTCTTGAGGCTCTCCTTCACCGTCATCTGCTTTCCGTAGATCGTAATTTTCATGCCTGTGCCTTTGCTCCGACGTGCTCGGAGCTTCCTTTCTTGGGTATTGCAAGGGAATTTTCCCTTTGCAATTATATTATAGCACACTTTTAGGCAAAAATAAATAGTTTTTGCAAATTTTCTTTTATTTTTTTGTCAATTATGTACATGTTGTAAAATTTGCATTTGCTCTTGACAGGTGCGCGCGATTTTTGATATAATAAAAGAGTGCAGAGATGCCTCGCCGCGTGTCACAACGACCGTCGCGTACGTGCTTCTCCGCACTTTTTTGTTTAATTTATGCCGCGCATCTTTTCTTTTTCTCTTGCCGACGCGAGCATGAGCTTTATTCTGTTCTCCTGATTTACCTTAGTTGCGGACGGGTCATAATCTATCGCGACGATGTTCACATCCGGATAGAGTTGCTTTACCGCGCGCGACGCCCCCTTGCCGACTATATGATTCGGCAGGCAGCCGAAGGGCTGGGCACAGACGATGTTCTCCGTTCCCTCCTCCGCGAGCGCCGCCATCTCGGCGGGGATGAGCCACCCCTCGCCCATCTTGACACCCTGGTTGATGACCTCGTCGGCGAGGTGGCGCAGATGCTCGAAATCGTGCGGCGGGGTGAGTCCGTTCTTCCTGAACAGCTTGATTATGTTGCGCGAAATATGCAAAACGACCTTGTAGACCAGCTTGTAAACAAGCGCGGCCTTTTTATTTTTGCCGTAGAGGCGCGCGTCGTTGATATTGTTCACTATGCAATACATTACAAAATCCATCAGCGCGGGCACAACAGGCTCGCAGCCCTCGGACAGAAGAAAGCGCTCCAGCCCGGAATTCCCGAGCGGAGAATATTTCACGTATATCTCGCCGACAATGCCGACACGCGTGCGCTTCTCCGATCGCTTTTCTATTTTTGAGAAGCGATCGATCATCATCCCGACCAGCTTCTTGTATTTTTTGTATCCTCTGCCGACGAACGCCGCCTTCAGAAATTCCACACACTCCGCCTTGACCCTGTCCGGCTCGTCCGGATCCTTGGCATACGGCTTTGCGGAATTGTAGAGACTCATCAGTGCATCGCCGTAGAATATCGCATAAGCGAGCATGAAGAGCATGCGAGGAGTGACCTCCACGCCGTTGTCCTTTTCAAATCCCGCAAAATTCAGCGAGAGGACGGGAACATCGGGGAACTCCGCGTTCAGCGCCTTTCTGATAAGCGGAACGTAATTGGAAGCACGGCAGCCTCCGCCGGACTGAGTGATGAGGACTGCGGTCTTCTTCACATCGTATTTTCCGCTCTTAAGCGCATCTATGTACTGCCCTATCACACAGAGCGCAGGGTAGCATGTGTCGTTGTGCACATGCTTCAGTCCCTCGTCGATGACTGCGCGCGACTCGTTGTCCAAGACTACGACGTTTTTGTAGCCGAAGATCTCGAACACGCCCTTGAGCAGCTCGAAATGCGTCGGAAGCATGTTGGGAATGAGGATAGTGTAGTTCTCCTTCATTTCCTTAGTAAATTTGGGAAACGGATCTCTGTAATCGACAGAGCCGCAGTTGCAATTATTTTCCATCCTTTTGTCTCCTTTGCTCCTCGATTGCGGCAGTCATGCTGCGCAGGCGGATCTTGACGACGCCCAGGTTGTTTATCTCGTCAATCTTGATCTGAGTGTAAAGCTTTCCGTTTTTCTCGAGTATCGAGCGCATCTCGTCCGTCGTTATGGCATCGATGCCGCAGCCGAACGAAACGAGCTGCACGATGTTCATGTCGTCGTTCTGTGCGACGTACTGTGCCGCACGGTAAAGGCGCGAGTGATATGTCCATTGGTCGAGCACGTTCACATCCACATGCGGCGCGCGCTCGAAGATCGAATCCTCCGTTACCACCGCATGTCCGAGCGAGGTGATAAGCCTTGCTATTCCGTGGTTGATCTCCGGATCTGCGTGGTACGGCCTGCCGGCAAGGACGATGATCTCCTTCTTTTCCTCTCTTGCCCGCTTGATTATCTCGTCTGCGCGCGTGCAAACGGCGGAATGAAACTCGCCGAGCGCGGCAAAGCCCGCATCAAGCGCCGCATTTATCTCCGTTTTCTTAACACGGTATGCCCCTAAAGCCTTATGTAAAGCATTGACCGCAGTCTTTCTGTCATTCAGATCGAGATAAGGCATGATCAGATTTTTGTCGTTCAGGCGCTCGTTGTTCGCCTTCAAGAGCTCGGCATAGTAGGCAACCACCGGGCAGTTGTAATGGTTTAATGACGAGTGCTCGTCTATATTGTAGCTCTCCTGCGGATAGAAGATGAAATCAACACCGGAATCCAAGAGACTTTCGATGTGCCCGTGCATCAGCTTTGCCGGATAGCAGGCCGTGTCGCTGGCAACGGTGTGCTGTCCCTTAAAATAAAGCTCACGCGAGCTTCTCTCACTCGCAACGACCTCAAAGCCGAGGTGCCTGAAGAATGTGCTCCACAGCGGCATCTGCTCGAACATCGCAAGCTGCAGCGGCAGACCGACCTTACCGCGTGTGCCGGCGTGCGCACCGTCCCCGTTTCCTACCTCCGCCCAAGAGCAAAGGAGCTTGTACTTATAATCGTAAAGGTTGAATTCCTTGCCGACCCTGTGCTGTCCCGCACCGCGCTCGCACTTATTTCCCGAGATGAATTTGCGCCCGTCGGAGAATGTCAGGATGTTTATCGAGCATTTAGAGGTACAACCGCCGCAATTTGTGGAGCGCGACGTGTATTTGAACTCCTTGAGCTCCTCGAGCGACAGAAGCTCGCTCTTTTGCCCGTCACTCATATTTTCCTTTGCGTAAAGCGCCGCACCGAACGCACCCATAAGCCCCGCAATGGCAGGTCTTATAACATTTTTTCCCGTCTCAAGCTCGAAGGAGCGAAGCACCGCATCGTTCAAAAACGTTCCGCCCTGCACGACAATATTCTCGCCCAGCTCGTCCGGTGTCCGTGCTCTTATTACCTTGTATATCGCATTTTTGACTATCGAGGACGAAAGACCCGCGGAAATGTCGTCTATCCCCGCGCCCTCCTTCTGCGCCTGCTTCACCGCGCTGTTCATAAAAACGGTACAGCGCGAGCCGAGCTCGACCGGATTTTTCGCAAAAAGTCCGAGCTTCGCGAACTCGGCGATATCCATGTTCATCGCACGGGCAAAGGTCTGAATAAACGATCCGCACCCGGATGAGCACGCCTCGTTCAGCATTATCGAATCTATGGCATGGCCGCGCACCTTAAAGCATTTTATGTCCTGACCGCCGATGTCGATTATAAAATCCGCGTTCGGATTGAAGTGCAGCGCCGCCTTGAAGTGTGCAACAGTCTCCACTATTCCGAAGTCCGCCTTGAGCGCCGCCTTTATCATATCCTCGCCGTATCCCGTCACAGCGGACGCGGCTATGTCGATGCGCCCCTCGGACTGCGCCCTTATGTCCGTCAGCACCTTGACCACGGTGTCAAGCGGCTGTCCGTTGTTCACGCCGTAATACGAATAAAGTATCTTTCCCTGCGGCGTGATGAGTATCAACTTTGTCGTCGTGGATCCGGAATCAATACCGAGGAAGGCGGTACCCGTGTAAAGCTTTATGTCCTCTTGCTCGAGGCTCGTGCTCGCGTGCCTGTCCGTAAAGCGCTTATATTCCTCCACACTCTCGAAGAGCGGCCTTGTCCTTATGACCGCGTCGTGCCCGCTTGCAGCCTCTATCCTCGAGATTATCGAATCTATTCCCTCCGGCTTGACCTCCTCGGAGTAAAGCGCGGCACCGAGCGACATGAACACCGGCGCGTTCTCGGGGAATATCGCATGCTCCTCATCCAGCCCGAGCGTCGTCACAAACGCGCGGCGGAGCGACTTCAAAAAGTACAGCGGTCCGCCGAGAAACAGCACCTTGCCCTTGATCTTGCGCCCCTGTGCAAGTCCCGCAACTGTCTGCTCCACAACGGCATGGAAGATCGAGTCCGCAATATCCGACTTCTCCGCCCCTTGATTTATGAGCGGCTGAATATCCGATTTAGCAAACACGCCGCACCTCGACGCGATTGGATAAGTCTTTTTCGCCTCCATGGCAAGCGCGTCCATCTCCGGCACGCTTATGTCAAGGAGCGTCGCCATCTGATCGATGAACGATCCGGTTCCTCCGGCACAGCTGCCGTTCATTCTCTGCTCCGTTCCGCCGGTTATGAATATGATCTTCGCGTCCTCGCCTCCGAGCTCGACGCACACGTCCGCATCGGGATAAAATTTCTTTATCGCGATAAACGCCGCCTGCACCTCCTGCACGAACGAAATTTTGCATTTCTCCGCCAGTCCGAGTCCCGCGCTTCCGGTGATCGATGCCCTGAAGCTCTCACCTGGAAATATCTCTCTTATTTTCTTAAGCTCCTTCAGCGTGCATTCACGCACAAATGACAAATGCCTCTCGTAGCTCTTGTAAAGCACACTGCCGTCCTGCGGATCCACCACCGTCAGCTTGACCGTGGTCGAGCCTACATCAATTCCAAGCAATTTTTCCATTTTTGTTCCCCGTTCCGTTAAACGTATATATGTTTTTTCAAAAATAATCCTTTAAAAGCATTAAAAGACAAAAAGTCTTATAATCCTTCATTATATTATACATCTAATTATTTTTAAAATTCAATACCTTTTTGTGACTTTTTTGTTTTTTATCGCTCTCCGCACGCTTTTAATGCCATTTTCCACGTTTTTGTACCGAAAAATTCCGAGTCTTTGACATTCCGCCAAGCCAAGCCCGTGTCATCCAAAAGCGCAAAACAGCATCTCTTTCTATCAGGGGCAAAAAGGCCGTATCATCCGAAAGCAGAAAAGTCATCTCTTTATACCTTTGACAAAAAGCCCGAATCATCCCAAAGTGGAAAAAGGTGTCTCTTTAATCCGAATTAAAGATGCCGTGTCTTCCCGCGAGGGAGGCGAATCCTCGCACCGCCACCCAGGGGCGATGCCTTAAAGACACTGTCATCCTGAGCAAGAGGTGGAACACCTCGCGCCGAACCCCGCAGGGGCGATGCGGAACGAA
Source organism: uncultured Ruminococcus sp. (assembly GCA_964593825.1). Lineage (GTDB taxonomy): Bacteria > Bacillota > Clostridia > Oscillospirales > CAG-272 > UBA1740. The sequence continues at coordinate 30,951 of CAZQII010000002.1, read as the reverse complement.
CGTCCGCATCGGGATCTCGTACCCTCTTTGGTACGCACGTCAAACCCACAACCCGCCGAACCCAAAAGACCGTGTCATCCTGAGCGGAAAGCGGAACGCTTGAAGCCGACCCCGGAGGGCGGCATACGCTCCGCGCCTTGCCGGGATCTCGTTCCCATTTCGGTACGTCGGTCATACGCACCCTTCCCCATTCTAATCTTAAAATCAAAGTAAGATTGCGCAACAAGTTTCTTCCCCCACTCTCTTCTCCGCCGAGATTCCGCCTCCGCTGTCGCTCGGCGCTGCTGCGCAGTTCGGCTCTGCGCGGCCGTGACACGCGCGCCGCTCAGAATGACACTGCGGGGGCGCTCGGACAAAAGAGTGTCATCCTGAGCAAGAGACGAAGTCTCGCGCCAAACCCCACAGGGGCGATACGATGCACGGCATCGTATCGGGATCTCGTGCCCCCTCTGCTATGCGGGTCACACACTTAACATAATCTCAACCTTCTATGCCAAGTCAACCGCACCAATCGCCGTTCAAGCAATTTCAAATCAAAAAATCATATTTTTTCGCAAATCTATTGAAAAAGCGCGCGCTTTGTGCTACAATACTTACATACATATAACAGAGTAGGACGGAATGCGTACAGTGCCGTGCGGACGGGGAGTTGCCGCGCGGACGAAAAGGCGGCTCACTCGCGGGTCTCGCCTTGCGGTATTCTGCCCGCATCCCACTGTTACCCTTTGGTGATATGCAAACACGCTGCATGCGCATATAATTTAAACGCCTCTCGGTACGGAAGATGTAAATCTGTGGACCGGAGGTGTTTTATTATGGTAGAAAACAAAGAAAATCATCGTAAAAAACAATCAAAACGCGAAAAAGGCGCATCGTTGCGCGCAATGACGTTCACAGCGGCGGCCGCCGCAATGAGCGTGATACTTTGCCGTTTTCTCGGCTTTTCGCCGCAGGACTCGCCCGTGCGCTTCGACTTCGGATTCTTTCCGCTCGCCATAGTCGGGCAGGCATTCGGCGCGGCATATGCGGGGGTGGGCTACCTTGTCGCGGACATTATCGGCTCGCTCGTACAGGGCTACGCACCGAACATCTGGATCTCGGCGTGCAAGCTTCTTACCGGACTTATAATGGGCGCGGCGTTTGGCGGGCGGCGGCGTGTTTCACTACCGCGTGTTATCATCACATTCACGCTGATAAATGTACTGATCGATTTTTTGCTCATGACGCCGATCTTCGTCTTCATGTACGGAATTGAGCTCGGCGCCGCGCTGTACACACGCGGACTTAATGCGGCAGTGACATTGCCGGTGCGGATAATCACATTTTACATTTTGGCGCGAGCGCTGGAGCGACCGCTCGCACACATAGGAGGACGGAAATGACAGAAGGAACCAATGATTTTAAGGGCTACGCCAACAGCTTTCAGGCAGTGACCGTGCCGGGACTTTCACGCGTCGGCGAGCTGTGCAGACTGCTCGGCGACCCACAGCGTGGGATGCGATTCATCCACGTCGCGGGCACGAACGGCAAGGGCTCCGTGTGCGCAAACCTCGCCTGCATTCTGGAGGCGGCGGGCTTCAAGGTCGGAAAATACATATCGCCGAATCTCGTCAGAGTGAACGAGCGCATCACGATCAACGGCGCGGAGATTTCGGACGCGGATCTTCACGCGCTCCTCGGACGGATCGAGCCGCTGTGCGCAGAGGTGGAGCAAACAACAGGGCTGTGCCCCACGCAGTTTGAGATATGGACAGCTGCGGCGTTTCTCTACTTTAAGGAGCAGGCGTGCGATTACGTCGTGCTTGAGGTCGGGCTCGGCGGCGAGCTCGACGCCACTAATATAATCGAAGAAAACGAGCTCGCGATAATCACGCGCCTCGGACTTGATCACACGCAATACCTCGGCGGCACGATCGGCGAGATCGCGGCGGCAAAAGCAGGAATTCTTAAGCGAAAATGTCACACGGGTGCCGTCGTTACGGTAGAGCAAGAGGCGGACGCGCTCCGCGTTATAGAGGCTCGCGCCGCGGAGCTGGGACTTATGCTTCATGTCCCGAATTACACTCCGCTCGGCGCCGACGGGATGTACGAGGTCTTCGACTGCGATGGCATAGACGGCATCCGTTGCGGCATCTCCGGTCTGCATCAGGTGGAAAACGCGGCACTTGCCGTTTCCGCCGCACGCCTGCTCGGCATTAATGAAAGGTTTATAAAAAGCGGTGTTTCCGCGGCACGAAATCCCGCGCGCTTTGAGCTTTTACGCACGGAGCCGACCGTCATCTACGACGGCGGCCATAACGAAAACGGTATTACGGCACTCACAGCCTCGCTGGATAGGTATTTCGGCAAGGCTGAAAAAACGGTCATCTTCGCTTGCATGGCGGACAAGGAGATCTCCGAATCGCTCAAAATGCTCGCACCCATGTCGCATTTTATCTTCACCGAGGTGCAAGACAACCCCCGCGCACTGAGCGCCGAGGGACTGAAGGCACGGGCGGCGGAGCTCGGCTTTGTCGGCGAGGCATACGACAGCATAGGGGCGGCATACGAGCGCGCGTTAGAGCTTGGGCGACTCACCGTCATCTGCGGCTCGCTCTACCTCTACCGTGATCTCACCGAATATCTTGATGCAAAGCGCACCGAGGACGCAAAGCACCGAAGCGGTATTTAAAACCTAAACTCGCGCAAAACAATATCAAAGACAAAAAATGGTTAAAATATATTTCAAACCGAAAAGGAGATAAAGATCATGCCATACATCAATATGAAAACCAGCGCAAAACTCGACACGGGTGCCATAAAAGAGCTGAAAAATGCCTTCGGCACGGCAATAACCGCAATTCCCGGCAAGTCGGAAAAATGGCTCATGCTGAGCTTCGACGGCGGATGCCAAATGGCATTCGGCGGCGACATGGACACGGACTGCGCGATGCTCGAGGTCGAAATCTTCGGCACCGCAACCGACGCCGACTTCGATTCCCTGACCGAAAAGCTCTGCACCGCAGTAACGCGGATCACAGGCATCCCATCCGACAGAATATATGTAAAATACGCCGAAGTGCAGCACTGGGGTCACAACGGATACAACTTCTGATTTTCGCGTCACAGGCCACTGTTTTTGAGGCAAAGCAATCGTCGACGAGCGTGTTTTTTACGACATGGGTCCTCGATTTTGCAAAAACGACCGATAACTCTGATTTTTTACACGGGTGCCTGCTTGTGACGAAATAATCTGTGATAAATCCGTCTTTTCGTAACATGGGGCCGATGTACATGTCATCCTGAGTAAGAGACGAAGTCTCGCGCCGAACCCCGCAGGGGCGATGCGGAAAAAATGTCCGCATCGGGATCTCGTTCCCATTTCGGTACGTCAGTCAAACGCAACAAACGCCGAACCCAAAAGAGTGTCTTCCTGAGTGAAAATCGGCGCCCGCGCCGATTGGAACCGAACCCGTCAGGGCACTATGGCGTCTGCGCCATAGTGGGATCTCGTACCCTTTTGTTATGCCCGTCATACAAAAAAGAGTGAAACCGAGGTTAGTCCCACTCTCTTCTCCGCACAAAAGACAGTGTCATCCTGAGCGGAAAGCGGAACGCTTGGAGTCGAACCCAGAGGGCGGCATGCGCCCCGCGCCTTGCCGGGATCTCGTTCCCCTTTCGTTATGCCCGTCATACGCAAAAAGATACCAAGCCCCCCTCTTCTTCGCCGAGATTCCGACTTCGCGCGCCCGTCACACAAAACACACCTTCTTTTTTTACACCGACCCCCTCCACCCCCTTAAATTGTCTAACAATTTACACTTAGTTTTATTTTTTGCAACAAATCGGGGATATAATATTATTCATAAATTACAAAAACGAAAGCGAGGTATTTTATATGCCACGACCTTCAAGCGGATTCAGCGGCAGCGGCGGACGCGACTCCTCCGGCGGATACAGCGGCGGCAGAGGCGGTAGCGGCGGATACGGCCACGGCCCGCGCGGTCCCCGCGGACCGTACAGACATTACGGACCGCACTACGGCGGATTTTTCTTCTTTCCGTGGCGCAGGCGTTATTACGGCTACGGAGGATTTTACGGCGGATTTTTCGCGCTTTTCTTCCTCCCGATACTTATACTTATAATCGCTGCGATCTTCCTCATCAGCTCGATCGTCTCACTCGTCAGCATTGTTTCTCAGGGCGGCGTCGTTACTTACGACTCGGCTAAATTCCGCGACTATGCCCTCACTCAATACGACTCGCAGTTCGACCCGGCAAGCGCGGGATACGAGGACAACATCCTCATTGTCTTCTCCACCGTCGAGGGCTATGACGAGTATCACGTCCAGGCGATGATCGGCAACAATATCATAGACGGCATAACCTACATGTTCGATAGCGGCAAGGAATTCGACAGGGCGCTCACAAAGCACCTGCTCGCTGACGATTACAGCACATCGCTCGACAGATGTCTGTACTCCGCGATCGGCGACCTTACGCAGTACGCCTCAAGCTATTCGTCATCGTTTTTGAAGGCGCCCGCGGCAGGGACGGAGCACAAGAGCTCGCGAGTCATAAACATGGACGAGGCACTGACCGGCTTCAGCGGCGAGTATACTCAAACGGCGCTCGACGCCTTCACCGAGGAGACGGGCATCTCCGTCGTGCTCATAATAGAGGACGAGGAGGACATATTCGGCAGGAGCGTGCCCGCATACGTAATAGTCTCGGGCGTGATCTCACTCGGAATCTGCATCTTTGCCGGTGTCTGGATCTTCAAGGCAATAAAGGCGAAGAAGCAAGCAAATAACAGCGGTCGGAGCAGCGGCGACAGCACGGATTACAACGATCCGAGATACTGGAACTGACATCATTCGACAGAATACAGGCAAGGCACGGCGCGAAATTAAGCGCCGTGCCTTTTTATTTGCCTTAGAGCATATTTTTTACCATTCATTTTTTTAAAAAGCCTTGCTTTTATTTTCAATAAGTGTTAGAATAAGTGTACATCTCTTTAATTTAACGGAGGCAACCATGCAAAGAACCGAAAAACCGCTCGCGGAAAACGCCCTGCTCTTTAAAAGGATATTCTTGTTCGCCATCCCGATCATGCTCACGGGAATACTGCAGCTCCTGTACAATTCCGCGGACAGCATCGTGCTCGGAAAATTTTCCGGCAACCCGAACGACCTCGGTGCGGTCGGATCCACATCCACGGCAACAGGTCTGCTAATAAACTTTCTCATGGGCTTCTGCGCCGGGACCAGCGTGCTCGTCTCGCAATTCTACGGTGCCGAAAACAAAGAGAAGATATCAAAAACGGTGCACACATCCATGGTCCTCTCTCTTATCGGCGGCATCATCATACTTGCCGCAGGCGAGCTTCTTTCTTCCCCGCTTCTGACGCTCCTTGGCACAAAGGAGGAGCTCTTCCCGGCTGCGCTTTTATACATGCGCATAATTTTCCTCGGCGTTCCCGCACTTTCCGTCTTCAACTTCGGCGCGTCGATAGTGCGCTCCGTCGGCGACTCAAAAACACCGCTGGTCATTCTGACAGTGACGGGACTCATAAATGTCGTTTTGAACCTCGTGTTCGTTATCGCGTTCGACATGGGCGTTGCGGGTGTCGCACTCGCAACGATAATCTCTCAATACATATCCGCTGTGGCAATATGCGCCGTTCTGATGCGCACGGACAGCAAAATCAAATTCTCCTTTAAGAATATTTGCATAGACTTCAAGATCCTTTTAGCAATGCTGAAGATCTCCATCCCCTCGGCGATACAGCAATCCTTCTTCTCCGTATCGAACATGATAATGCAAAGTGCGGTCAACACCTTCACGGCAGAGCAGGTGTCGGGCAACTCCGTTGCAAGCACGATTGAGGGCTTCGTCCAAACAACGCTCAGCAGCTATTACACGGTGACTCTGACCTTCGTCGGCCAGAGCTACGGAGCCAAGGAATACAAAAGAACGCGCCGCATCCTTCTATACTCGATCATACAGGTCACCGCGATCGGTCTTGTCGCGGGAAGCCTCATGACCGTTTTCGCAAGCCCGCTCGCTTCGCTCTTCGTGGATAAAAACGCGGCAAACGCCGGTGCGATCATCGCCGCCGCCACGGAAAAGCTGACATTAATGCTCATTCCCTACGTTATGTGCGGCTACATGGACACCTTCACCGGCTTTTTGCGCGGCTGGGGCTATTCGCTCTTGCCTATGCTCTCGACGACATTTTTCATCTGCGTCCTGCGTGTGATCTGGGTGCACGCTTTCTTCCCGCTCGAGGTATTCCACAGCTTTAGGATGCTGTTTATCATCTATCCCGTGACATGGGCCGCAACAACATTGTTCATGTGCTGCATGTCGCTCATCATCTCAAGCAAAAAGCGGCTCCGCCGCCTCTCTCAAGCCGAGCAAGCCGTCAGATAATACCCCGCACCCGTGTGAATTTATCGCAAGCAACAGAACTTGCCTCCCCCCCCCGCATTAAATTAACACGGGGTATAACATATACAATATTTTTCTTAAGGAGACCGCAGGCATGAAGCCTTTAGCTCAAAGACAGGTCCACATCGACTTTCACACCTCCGAGGACATCGCCGGCATCGGATCGATGTTCGACAAGGAGCAGTTCAAAAGATGCCTGAAGAAGGGACATGTGAATTCCGTGACCCTCTTCGCCAAGTGCCATCACGGCTGGGCATATTTCCCGTCCGAGGCGAACAAAATGCACCCGGGCCTGAAATTTGACCTTCTCTCCGCCATGCTCGAGGCATGTGCCGAGGCGGGCGTCGACGCTCCGCTGTATATCTCCGCGGGGCTCGACGAGAAATACTTTGTCGAGCACCCGGATCATGCGGTACAATTCTCGCGCAATTATTCGATCCCGAAAATAAAGGAAAAGCCGAGCGGCAAATATGCCGAGCACGAGCCTGCATACTCCCTGCTCTGCTTCAACTCCCCGTACTTCGACGTGCTCATGGCGCAGATTGAGGAGGTCGTCGAAAAATTCATGCCCGTCGAAATATTTCTCGACATCGTAAACGAGCGCACCTGCTTCTGCCCGTACTGCATGCGGCTCGCAAAGGAGCGCGGCATGGACATAAACAGCGACGCCACATTCGTCGAGCTCGGGCGCATTACCTATAAAAAGTATTACGACACGGTCAGAAGGATCGCGACATCGATAAAGCCGGATATAAGGATCTTCCACAACGGCGGCCATATCATGGCCGGCAGACGGGATCTCGCATATGCAAACACGCACCTCGAGCTTGAAAGCCTTCCGACCGGCGGCTGGGGCTACGACCATTTTCCGAGATCGGCAAAATACGTCTCGAATCTCGGCATGGATTTTCTCGGAATGACGGGCAAATTCCACCTGAGCTGGGGCGAATTTGGCGGATATAAGCATCCGAACGCCCTGCGCTATGAGGTCGCCCTCTCACTTGCGCACGGTGCAAAATGCTCCGTCGGCGATCAAATGCACCCGTACGCATTCCTCGACGAGGCCACCTACGAATCGATCGGCATCGCCTACGGGGAGGCGGAGGCGGTGGAGGAATACTGCTACGGCACAAGCTCCGTCGCGGACGTCGCCGTTTTATTGGCAGAATCGTACACTCGGATAAAGGATCACCCCGCGGACATCGGCGCATGCAGGATCCTCCTCGAGGGGCACGTGCTCTTCGATGTCATCGACGCCGACTGCGACCTATCAAAATACAAGATACTCATCCTGCCGGACGCTCCTCTGCCGAATTCTTTTGCCGATAAGCTCGCGGCCTATGTTGACCGCGGCGGCAAGATCATTGCCTCCGGTGCGGCCTTCCCGAGCGATCGCTTTGACCTCGGTGCCCGCCAGACGGGCAAATGCGAGCTCCGCCCCGCCTACATCGCCCCGACATACGGTGCACTCGGCTTGAGCCCGACAAGCTATGTTATATATTCTCAAATGTACGGTACTGAGACGACCGACGGCGCACATGTGCTCGGCTATCTTAAACGCCCGTTCTTCAACCGCGCGCCGGAGCACTTCTGCTCTCACCGCCACACCCCTTATAAAACAGAGGCGGGCACGCCCGCGATCACCGTCGGCAGAGACGGCGCATATATCGCCTTCGATGTCTTCACCGAATATGCCGAGGTCGGCGCGATCATCGCGAAGGACACCGTTCTTAAGGTCGTCGATGTCCTCCTTTCCGACTCAGCCACCTTAAAAACGAATCTGCAGTCCGCAGGCATTGTTACCCTGAACGACCAGCCCGAGCACTCGAGATATGTCCTGCATGCGCTGTACGCATCTCCGCAGAAGCGCGGCGGATCAAACATATCAGCTCTCACGGGCTCCTTCTCACCGGCGCTCGAGGTCATCGAGGATCTCATACCCGTACACGGCACCTCCTTTGAGCTCAAGACCAAAAAAGCGGTTAAGCGCGTCACACTCGTTCCGCAGAACAGAGAGCTACCCTTCGAATGCTCCGACGGGCGCATTCGCTTTGTCATCGACGAGTTCACCTGCAGTCAGGTCGTCGCACTCGATTATTAAAAAGCATTATTTCCCGTAAAAAAAGCCGCCCGAGTCCTCTTGTGACTTGAGCGGTCATTTTTCGTTTTCGCGCGCCCGCACTGCGGATGCACATTTTTTCATTACTTCATGAACTTCAGGTTGCGGACGATCGCAGGCTCTATTGCCTTTCCCTTGCAGATCTGGAAGAAGCATACGATCTTAATTACAAACAGACATACCGTAAATACAACATACGCCACGGGAACTATCACGGTCCAGCAAAGAAGAACAGTCACAATGCCGGCAAGCCCGCCGGTCACCACAAGCTTCATCGCCTGCTTTGCGTGGAATAACGCGTAGGGCGAGGAATTCCCCGCGATGAGCGCAATGATTATTCCGAAAAAGCCGCACAGATATACAAGCATCGCAACGACCTTGTTTTCGGAAATGTCATTCGGATCGAACTCTGCCGTATGATCGAAATTATCCGTCTTTGGCGTCTGTGCTTTTGCGCTCGCACCCTCGGCATCGGGGGCGACATGCGCTCCGCAATTAGAGCAAAACACCGCGCCGTCGTCGAGCTCGGTATTGCAATTCGGACAGAACTTCATTTTTTCTCCTCTCCACCTCCGCCCGAGTCTCTGTCGGTCTGAAGGTTACTGACTTGATTGACGTTACGGAAAAAAGCTCTTCTCCCGTACAATTGATATTATAGACCTCCCAAAGAAAAATGTCAATACCGTTCGGAAGATCTCTTCTTTACAAAAATCAATATTCCCGTCACAAAAAGTTAAATTCGGAGATACATTTCATCCATTTACACCGTTAAATTCGACACGGGTGGAACTTATTCCGCAAAAAACGATGAAACATACGGCCTTCCGACCGAGTGCGTCACATCGACGGTGAGCTCTGTTTTGCCGCCCGATACGAAAACGCGAGTTTTGTCGTTCGTCTGCGCGAGTCTCATCGCTCTTGCCACCGTGACCGCAACCTCGGTAAGCTTGGTCGTCGGCTCACATATGTAAATATCCGTCGCGCTCTCCCTTTCGTGCACACTTACTATGCACGGGGCGGAAACGGTGATATCCTCGCACGTGCCCGCACCGTAAAAGACGTAAGACGTCACGCCTATCGAGCGCTTTCTCACCGCCTGGCACTGCACTGTATTCGAAATTATCTCCGCCTCGGGCTCATTAGAGTAGGCCTTAAGCTCGCCGTCGTCGGCATAAGGGATTACCGCATATGCGTACGATGCGTTTTCGGGATTTCTTCCGTGCTCTATGCACAGCTTGAAGAAGCGCTTCGGCTCCGCATGCTTCATCGGCGTGACAGCTCCGCCCTCCGCGTATCTCTTATATTCCGTAAGTGAGAATTTCTCTGCAGAAGCCCTCGCTCCGCCGAAAAATATATACCCTCCGACTCCCTCGAGCGAGGCAAAGCGCACGCCGTCGAGCTCACGCTCGGGGAAATCTCCGCTCGGCAGAGCCACGCCGTTAACGGCGGTGCGATCCACCCCGTGAATATCCCCGTCGCGGATGATGAGATTTCTGTCCTCCACAATGGTCCTGACGGGATATCCCGTCGTCGAGCTTATCCCCGCGCCGAGGCATACACACTCCTTATCCAAGAGGAAATACGCCTTCCTTGCCGAAAGGTCATTTGTGTGCGGAAGAAGTCCTCCGCCGTAATCGGCGTCCGTCGGCGGCACCGTTTCTCCGTGGAAATCGTAAGCGCGGTAATCCATCGCGGCAACGCCGTATTTCTTGTCGATATCCATGCATCCGACAAAATCGCACACACCCTTGATGCCCGATCGGTGCGACCACGGAATGCGCTCCTGCGTGTCCACCGTCGTGCCGGGGATGCTCATCATTACTCTTTCGTTGACGCCGAAATTCGCGCCGTCAAACGTGTGCATGTCGTTTTTCGTGCAAAGGTACACCGCTCCGTCACCCGTATACCAGCCCAGCTTGTTCGCGCCGTTTATGCTCTCGTACGACGGATGCCTCTCGGATGCCATCGCCACGGTAAATGCATATCCGTTTCTCTGCTGCACGAGCCTGTCGCCCGTAAAATACGCGTGGGCTATCTCATATCCGTCATCATACGGGATCGATTCATCATTAAGTATTTCCGAATACTTCTTGAGCTCGGGAAGGGAGCACGCGAGCTTCACCCCGCGCACGACCTCGGGCAAGACGGAATTGCGCTTTATCATGCGCTTTATGCAAAGATCCTCCTCCTCGCCGAACAGACCTATAACGGGCAGAAGCTGGCAGACGGTCTGTACTCCCCATTGATATTCCGGCGAGCATATTCCCCTGCCCGCGAAGATCTGAAAGCCCCTGCCCTTGTAATGGATCGGACCGAACATGTACCGCGCCACATTAAAGAGATTGTACTGCTTCGGGCTCGTGAACTCCACCGGCGTTCCGCCGAGGATCGCCCCGACGAAAAGCGTGCGGCAAAGATTGTTGTGCCCGTAAACGAGGTTGTACGGATATCCGTGCGTCCACTCAACATAATCGATGTGCGGCCCGCCGCCGTCGGTGTTCACCTCGGTCAGAAGATCGTAATCGTAAAACTCGTTTTCCATCCATTCGGCATCCTCGAGCAAAAGCGCGCACTTCGTGCACACCCTGATCCTGCTCATCGCAGAGTCGCAGCAATAGCCCTGTCGCATGAATGAGACGACCCACCTGAAGCAGCGGAGGTACCTCTCCTTCTGCTCATACGTCACATGATCCTCGATGATGAACAGGATATCCGTCAGCCCCTCGGACGCGCCGACATACCAATGCCACCAGTCATAGGCATGCGCGCTGCGCCAGCCGCGCTCCTCGATCTCCGCCTCGCCGTACATGTGGAGATACATCCACTCAAGGCCAAACAGAATGTCGGACAGCACCTCGCCGTCGTGATAATATTTCGAGCCGTGCATGCCCCATGCGACCGCAAGGGTCCTCAGCTGATCGTACTGCGTCTTAAGATCGACGGAGTCCTGCGGCGGCTTATCTCCGAAAAGAATTACAGCTCCCGGATCACGGTTGAGGCAGGCGCGCGCATTCTCGCATTTTCTCTCCGCGTCCTCGACCTTCTCCCGCACCTCGGGCACGGACATGTCGTTTATTTGTGCGTTTCCTATCATGATCTCGCGCCACTTGATCTTCGCTGCCTTGTAATCCGATGAGGTGAAGCGCGTCGCATCGTATTTTCCGAGCGTTGCGTAACCGCCGGCATAAACGAGCCTCGGATTTTTCTTTATTTCACAGTAAAGCTCGCTCGCTCCGACGACGGCAAGCAGCCCGCCGTTATAGATCCTCACAGCGACTCCGAGCCTCTCACACGTGTCCGCAAGAGGAAGGAGTCCGTCGCCGTCCGCCTCGACCTCGATCATCAAAAAGCCCCTGAAAAACGACACGGGTACATACATCTTGCCCGTTCTTGCCACCGTGCGGACGCCTCTGTCGTTTTCGTCAAGTTGGCGTATTCCGTCCTTCGTCAGCACGTTTCTCGAATAAAGGAAGAGCGAATATGCTCCGTCCCTCTTAAGCAGCTCGACGAATTCGGCCTCGTCCGCGGCAGTGTAATAATCAAATTTTGCGGGATCTCTTTTGATCTCCATCGTAAACCTCGGTATCTCGATCAGCATATCGCACGCCCTCCCTGCTTTTTAAAAATTCAAAGTAAAAGCCTTATCTCCGATCATCCGATCTTAAATACCGCCTCGCGCTTGTCGCCTACCGCGTCCGTGAGATCCACCGTGATCTCTGCCGTCTCGCCGCAGTCCGCCGTGATCTCCCTTGCCTTGTCGACAAGAGTCAGCGCTCTTTTGATCTTGACCGTCACAGCCGTCAGCTCTCGTGTGGGGTCACAGACCGCGACCGTGTAATTTTCGCCGTCGTTCTTGACCGCGACAATGCAGGCCTCGGAGACCTCTATATCCTCACACGCCCCCGCCTTATGGAATACATAGAAGCTTATATTCTCCGCGGGCTTACATACCGCCTGGATCTCCTTCGTGTTGGATATGATCCTTATCTCGGGCGCCTCGGAATATGCCTTCGCCGCGCTCGGGTCGGCATAAGGAAGCACCGCATACGCATATCCCGCATCGTGAGGGTTCCTGCCGTGCGCGATGCCGAGCTCGAAGTACGGCTTTCCCGCATCTCCGTATCTCGAATCCGTAGGATCGGGTGAGAAGTACATGTCGTCCACCTTCATCTCGCCCTTGACGCTGTATTTGTTGAAGTAAATATCGCTGTCCTGCAGGAATACGTACGATGCAACGCCCTCGAGCGTTGCCCAGCCCGCTCCGCTTGCGGTCCTCGAATACTCATCCTTAGGCATGAGCTCACCGTCCACGGTTATATCATCAAGGCCGAACGCGCCGTCCGCGTCCTTCACCAGACGCCTATGCTCTACGGTCGTGTTGACCGGCGAATTCATCGTCGAATTTATTCCCGCTCCGAGGCACACGCACTCCTTGTCGAAGAAGAAATAAGACTTCTTTGCCACAAGATCGTTTTCGTGGAATACCATGCCTCCGCCGTATCCCGTGTCCGTCTTGTCATCGTTCTCGTGTCCCTCGTAATGGTAGCTCTCGTAATCGAATGCTCCGACGGCATATTTTCTGTCGATCTGCATGCAGCCGGTGAAGCTCGTCTTCGGATGCCAGCCCGAGGCATATGCCCACGGCTTTCTCTTCTGCTCGTCGACCGTCGTGCCGGGTATTCTGTACGTTATGCGCTCGTTTGCCATGAAATGAGCGCCGTCAAACGAATGGTAGTCTGCATCCGTGTAAAGATAAAGCGCTCCGTCGCCGGTATACCAGCCGCGCCTGTTCGCCTCGTCTATGCTCTCGTAGTTCGGATGGCGGCATGACGGCATGCTGAGCATGAACGCATAATTGTTCTTATGCTGTGCAACGCTGTCCCCCGTATACCAAGCGTGCGTCAGATCGAAATCGTTCTCCGACGGGATGGAGTCGTCGTTAAGTATCTCGTTAAGCTTCGAAAGATCATAGAACGAGCATGCGGACTTGAGCGCGCTTTTGAATTCCTCGTTTGCGCAATACCTCTTTATTATCTTCTTGATATATTTGTCCTCATCTTCGCCGAAGAAGCCTATCACAGGTAAAAGCGCATTTGTAAAGCAAACACCGCTGACTATCTCCTTGCCGCCTATCCTGCGTCCGTTTAAGACCGCAAAGCCGCGCCCCTGATAGCAGGCCGCCTCGTACATGTATTTCACCATGTTAAAGATCCTGTACTGTCTCGGACTCGTGAACTCGAGCGGCGTTGCGGCAAGGAGCGATCCGATGTTGAGCGTGCGATCCAAATTACCGAGACCGTACATCATATTATAAGGCATGCCATGCGACCATGCGACATAGTCCGTATGCGGCCCATCCTCGGTCTTGCTTACGGTGATGAGTATATCGTAGTCCTTCGACTCCTGATATATCATGTCCGCATCCTCAAGCAAAAGTCCCGCAAATGTGCAAACTCTGATACGGCTCATGCAAAACGAGAGGTGCGGCCCGACTCTGTGGAGCGTGAGAACATACTTGAAGCAGCGCAGATACCTCTGCATTGTCTGCATCGGAATATATTCCTCGAGGAGCACAAGGCTCGTGAGCAAAGGCTCGACTCCGCCGACAAACCAGTGCCACCAGTCGTACGCCCTCGGGCTGCGCCAGCCCTGCTCGTTTATTTCCGCCTCGCCGTACATGTTCTCATACATCCACTGAAGACTGTCGAGGATATCCTTTTTCAACTCCTCGTTGTGATAAAATCTCGAGCCCCAGGTCGCCCAACCGAGAGACATCTTAGCTATACCGTCATACTGGATCATGAGATCCTTGGAATCCGTCGGATGCTTGTCTCCGAAAAGAATATATCTGTCCGCGCTCTTATTAAGACTTTTCCACTTTCTCTCGCATTCATTGCTTATGTGCTCTATCTTCTCCGCGCAGACGGGGTCGGACAGGTCGTTTATCTGCTCGCTTCCGACAATGCGTGCACGCCACTTGTCCTTGACGATTTTCATGTTCTCGGGTGTCAGAACGGATTTGTCGTAATCGCCGAGGACAAGATATCCGCCCGCATATACCGCCGCAGGATTTTCGTCCAGCGTTTTTACAGCCTCCTCACCGAACACGGTGAGCAGATCCTCGTTGTACGATTTCGCCGCTATGCCGAGGAGCCTCGCCGTCTTCACCGCCGGCAGATAAACATGACCGAGCTTGCGCTCTACGGGGAAATCGAGCTCTCCGTCGCCCTCGTGCGACTTATACTCCTTTTTACCTACAGTGACCTTGAGCGTCGCACCGTTTCCGCTAAGCTCTATCTCGTCGCCGCTCTCCTTGACGTCAACACCGAGAAACCGCGAGAAAGTCGACACGGGTATATATGTCACGCCCGATTTTGCAATTGCTCTTACATCCTTGCGCCCATCCTCGTAATGATAGATCTTGCACTCCGAGTAGATGTTTGCCGAATAAAGGAACACCGCTGTCGCACCTCTTATGGACAGCCTTTTAAACAGCGCCGTGTCCATCGGGGTGAAGGAATCAAAATTTTTAGTCTCGTCTGCCATTTTCGTTAAGCTCCTCCGCAAAGTATTGATAATTTTTTTACTGCATAACGTATTTAAAATTTAAATATCGCCTCGCGCTTGTCGCCCGCCGCGTCCGTGAGATCCGCCGTGATCTCTGCCGTCTCGCCGCAGTCCGCCGTGATCTCCCTTGCCTTGTCGAC
>CAZQII010000002.1:0-15594 GCA_964593825.1 uncultured Ruminococcus sp. | reverse complement strand
GCGCCGTGTCCATCGGGGTGAAGGAATCAAAATTTTTAGTCTCGTCTGCCATTTTTTCTTTACCTTTCTGCTTTTATAGCCGTGTGGCTTATTATAATTATTCCGAGGTCGGACACCCGACCTCGGAAATCGGCTGAATTACATATCAATGAAGCTCATGCGGACAGCCTCGCCCGTCATGCCCTCTGTTTTTGCGGTTACGACCGTCCTGCCGTTGCGCTCGGCGATCCTTGTATCAAGTCCGATATTGAGCGGCTTGTACTTCTTGTCAAGCGTCAGCTTGACCTCCGACAGCTTGCGCGTCGGGTCGGCAACGCGTACCGTCATCTCCCCGTCCTTTCTGAGAACGGAAACGATGCACGGTGCGGAGGCTTTTATGCCTGCGCATTCGCCCGCCGCATAGAACGTGATGAACGTGAGTCCGAGCGACGGCTTTCTTACCGCCTGGATCTTCTTGGTGTTGGAAATTATCTCGACCTCGGGGTGCTTCGAATACTCCTCCGTCTGCTCCGCTGTGGCATCGGGAAGAATTATATATTCGTATTTTGCATCCTTCGGATTCTTGCCGTGGTAAAGATTGATCTCGAAGAACGGCTTTCCGTTCTTATACTTTTCAAAGTCGGGATCCTTCACGAAATATCCGTCCATCTTTTCGTAATCGGGCGTATACATATATTTCGATATTCTCGCATTTCCGCCGTCGGGTAATACATATCCCGCAAAGCCCTCGAGATATATCCAATTCGGATCCTCGAGCATCCGCTCGTAATTATCCTTCGGCATAAGCACGCCGTCCGCGATCACATCCTCCGCGCCCAAAACGTCGCCGTCCTTTACAAGGCGCCTGTGCTCAAGGGTCGTTATGACATTCGCATTCATCGTCGAATTTATTCCCGAGCCGAGGCACACGCATTCCTTGTCAAAGAGGTAATACGACTTGTTTGCGACAAGGTCGTTCTCCCAATATGTCATGCGTCCGCCGTAATCGATATCCTGCGTTCCGTCCGCCTCATGTCCCTCATAATGATATGACTCGTATTCAAACGCCGCCATGCCGTATTTCTTCGACACATCCATAACGCCGGCAAACGCGCGCGGGCTCTTCCATCCGGAAGCGTAAGACCAGGGCTGGCGCGGTCTGTCGTCGACCGTCGTTCCCGCGATTCTCTGGCAGAGCTCGGGGTTCACGATGAAGTTCGCACCGTCGTAAGCGTTTCTGTCCGCGTCCGTGTACATATATATCGATCCGTCGCATGTGTACCAGCCGCGCCTGTTTGCGGAGTTGATGCTCTCGTAGCTCGGATGGCGCTCGGATGTCAAAGCGATAAAGAGAGCATGATCGTTCTTGTGCTGTACGATTCTGTCCGCCGTGAACCATGCATAAGTAAGGTCAAAGTCGTTCTCCGCCGATATCGTATCGTCGCGCAGTATTTCCATGAGCTTCGCGAAGTAGTATACCGAGCAGGAGCTCTTCAGCATCTTAACGAGCTTGGGCGTCGACGCGCAGCGCTTAATAAGCTTCTTTATGTGCATGTCCTCCGCCTCACCGAAAAGACCGATGAACGGCAAGACGCCCCTCATGATGCTGACTCCGCAGTTGAACTCCGTTCCCGCTGTTCCTCTGCCGTTGAAGCCCATGAAGCCCTGCCCCTTGTAGCATGCCGCCTCGAACATATATTTCGCCATATTGTAAAGCTCGTACTGGCTCGGGCTTATGTATTCCATGGGCGTGCCGCCGAGTATCGTGCCCGTGTCGCCCGTACGGCAAAGGTTGTTGAAGCCGTACATCATATTGTAAGGATATCCGTGCGTCCACTCGACGTAATCGACGTGCACTCCCTCTCCCGCCCTCGTTATGCTGAGCACGAGATCGTAGTCCTCGCATTCATTCTCGAGCATTTTTCTGTCCTCGAGGAGCAGTGCCGCCTTCGTGCATACCGTAAGTCTGCTCATCGCGAAATCGCGGCGGTAACCGACTCTGTGAAGCGTGAGCACGTGCTTGAACGCGCGCAGATATGTTTCGATCTGCTTATACGTGAGGTGCTTCTCCATGACCATGAGCGCGTTCGTAAACGGCTCGATTCCGCCATAGAACCAGTCCCACCAGTTGAAGATGCGCATGCTTCTCCAGCCGCGATCCTCTATCTCCGCCTCGCCGTACATATTCTCGTACATCCACTGAAGGCAGTCGAGCACTGTGTCCTTGAGCTCCTCGTTCATGTAATAATCCGTTCCGTAGGTGGCATATCCCTGCACCAAGCCCCAAAGGCAGCCGTACTGTCTTGAGAGATCGCTCGACGCCTTCGGAGGCTCGTCGCCCCAGAGGATGAATCTGTCCTTCTCCTTGTGCAAAGAGTCCCAGAGCCTCTTCGTCCTTGCGGAGATCTCCGCAAGCTTCTCTCTGAAATCAGGGTCGGAGAGGTCGTTCATCTCCTCGCTTCCGACAAGCACGGTGCGCCACTTATTTTTGACCGCCTCAAAGTCCTCCTTCGTGAATTTGGAGGCATCGTATTTTCCGAGCGTCGCATAGCTTGCTGAGACCTGGAGCTCGATGTCGCGCTCAATCTCGTCGAGCATCTCCTCCTTTGCGAAGATTATCAGCTTTCCGCCGTCGTAAATACGTCCCTTGAGTCCGAGTGCCTCCGCCGTGCGAAGCGCGGGGAGATAAATGTGCCCCTCCGTCTCAAATGCGGGCGCCGCGATCGGATACCTCTTGCCCGCGAGCTCGTACTCGCCCTCTCCTACCGTCGCGCTGAGCGTTTTCTTTCCGCGGGTGACACTGACCGTATTGCCGTCGCGGCTGACCTTAAGCCCGAGGAATTTCTCGAAGAACGAGGCGGGAACGCACATTTCGCCATCCTTCTGAACGGAGCGGACGTTCCTGTTTTCGTCGTCATATAAGGAGCGCACGCCGTTTTTCAAGACCGTCCTCGAATAGATGAATATCGAGGTCGCGCCCTTTTTGGAATACCACTCGAATATCTCCGGCTTGGAATACCGAGCGGTATAAATATCTTCCTTTAAAATGCCCATTTTTTGTTTTTCTCCTTTTCACAAAAAATATTTTTCAGTCCTGCAATTTAATTATACCTTCCGCATTTTTTAATGTCAACCGCTTTTAAAAAATAAAAAAGTTTTTTTCGATTTTAATATAAAACATGCACAAAAAGCGCCAAGGCTTTTTGTGCATGTTTTCTTTAGCTCTGTTTACGCCCCGACGGTACGGAGCGGGCCTTATCCGATGAGGATAAAGTTTTATTTTTCAACCTCTTCCATAATGAATGCCTCAAGAGTGTCGCCCTCTTTTATGTCGTTGAACTTTTCAATTCCGACACCGCATTCGTATCCCTCCGCGACTTCCTTCACATCGTCCTTAAATCTGCGAAGAGAGGATATTTTGTCCTCGAAGATAACTATTCCGTCGCGCACTATTCTTATCTGCGACTGGCGTGTTATCTTTCCGTCCTGAATATAGCATCCCGCGATGATTCCGACTCCGGGGACCCTGATGGTCTGGCGCACCTCGGCATGACCGAGCAGCACCTCTCTGAATGTCGGAGCGAGCATGCCCTTCATCGCCGCCTCTACCTCATCTATTATTTCGTAAATGATCCTGTGGCAGCGTATGTCGACATTGTTTCTCTCAGCAGAATCGAGCGCGCTCTTGTCGGGGCGGACGCTGAATCCGACGATTATCGCATTTGATGCCGCCGCCAGCATTACGTCTGACTCGGTTATTCCGCCGACCGCCGAATGTATTACCGCAACCTTGACCTCCTCGTTAGAGAGCTTCACGAGCGATGCCTTTACCGCCTCTGCAGATCCGGCAACATCGGCCTTGACTATGATGTTCAGCGTCTTTACGCCGTCCGCGATCTGGCTGAAGAGCTCGTCGAGGTTGACCCTCGCGTTTGCGGCAAGGATCTCCTGACGGAGCTTCTCGCGTCTTTGCTCGGCGAGGCTTCTGGCCATTCTCTCATCCTCGACCGCATTGAGCTCGTCGCCCGCCTGCGGAACGTCGTCAAGTCCTATTATCTCGACCGGAACGGACGGACCCGCCGACTTCACGTTCTTGCCCTTATCGTCGACCATCGCTCTCACGCGGCCGACCGCATTTCCGACTATGACATAATCTCCCTGCTTGAGAGTTCCGTTCTGAACGAGCACGGTCGCCACAGGGCCCCTGCCCTTATCGAGCTTGGACTCTATTACGATACCTCTTGCGCGCTTCTTCGGGTTGGCCTTGAGCTCCTTCATCTCCGCGACGAGGAGCACGTTTTCAAGCAGGTTGTCTATTCCCATGCCCGTAAGGGCGGAAACAGGAACGCATATAACATCGCCGCCCCATTCCTCGGGGACGAGCTCATGCTGAGTGAGCTGGTTGAGCACGTTGTCGGGATTTGCCTGCGGCTTATCCATTTTGTTGATCGCGACGATTATATCTATACCTGCCGCCTTCGCGTGGTTTATCGCTTCCACCGTCTGCGGCATGATTCCGTCATCCGCGGCAACGACAAGGATCGCTATGTCCGTGGACCTTGCGCCTCTCATACGCATCGCGGTGAACGCCTCGTGTCCAGGGGTGTCGAGGAATGTTATATCCTGACCGTTGGATTTAACACGGTATGCACCTATCGCCTGTGTGATGCCTCCCGCTTCGCCCTTTGTCACGTTCGTGTGTCTGATGGCGTCGAGGATAGATGTCTTTCCGTGGTCGACGTGTCCCATGACGCAGACGACCGGCGCCCTCGGCACAAGATCCTCGTCGCTGTCCTCCGCCTCCGTAAAGAGCTTCTCCTCTATCGTAACGACGATCTCCTTCGTCACCTTCGCACCGAACTCATCGGCTATGATCTCCGCGGTTGCGAAATCGACGGTGTCGTTAAGGCCCTTCATCTCGCCCATGAGCATGAGCTTCTTGATAACCTCTGCGGAGGTCTTCTTGAGCCTTGATGCAAGCTCCGTTACGGTGATCTCGTCAGGCACCGTTATCTCGAGCTGCTTGTTTCTCGCGCGCTCTGCCTCGAGCCTCTTGAGCTTCTCCTGTGCGGCTCTCTCCTTATCCTTCGCGCTCTTCTGGTTCTGACCTCTCGTGTCCTGCTTCTTGAGCTTTTGCTTCGAGCTCTTGCTGTCCGTTCCGTTCGAGATCGCGTAGAACTGCTCGTTGTACTTTTCGTCGTACTTGGAAAGGTTGACATCGGAGCTCCTCGTGTCCACCACGCGTGTTTTCGAGGGTGCCGCTCCGCCGGAGTACTCGCCGCCTATGTTGACTCCGCCCTTGACATTTTTGGTATCGACGCTCGGAGTGATCGTCTTGAACTGCTGCTTCTGTGCGCGCTTTTCCTCCTGCTTCGGCTTCTGGGGCTGTGCCTGCTGCTTCTGCTGGCTCTGCGCCTGCTTTTGCTGCTTTTCGAACTGTGCCTTCTGCGCGGGCAGGACGGTTTCCGTCGGCTTTGCGCTTGCCGCCATAGCCGGCTGCGTCTGCGGCTTTATCTCGGTTGCCTTGGCGGGGATCGGTCTTTGAGCATTACCGTTATTCACCGCGGTGCGGCTTCCGTCGCGTCTGAAGCCCTGCGCCTCCTTGTTAAGAGTGTCGCGCCTTTTTGCGAACGGGTCGAGCGACGGTGCGCTCTCGTATTTGCGGAAGCGTGGCTGCTCGCGGCCTTTATCCGTGCGCGATCTGTCCGCTCCGTCCCTGTTATATCCGCCTCTTTGATCTCTGCTCTGCTGTCCCTGCTGCCACGGGCGTCTTGCCTCCTGCTCGGGCGCATTTCTTCTGTATCCGCCGTCCGCGGCGCCCTGTGCTGCTGGTGTTGCCTGCCTCTGCGGTGCCTTGGCGGCCTCGGGCCCCTTTGCGATCTCGGGCTTCTTCTCCTCCGGCGCAACCTTCTTTACCGCGGTGTCGTTCTTTATCTCTGCCGCGGGAGCCTTTTTGTCCTCCGTCGGCTTTGCCTCCGCCTTCGGCTTCTCTGCGGATTTGACATCCGCGTCGGCCGTCTTCTTCGCCTCCGACCTTTTCGCCTTGGTGTCGGAAACGGAGGATATCTTAACGGCTCCGTTGAGATAGCTCTCCATGCTTTTTATCTGATGCGTCTTTGTCATGTGATTCATGAAGAGCTCAAACTCCTCCGAGTCGACGGACGCTCCGTTCTTTTTATCGAGACCCAGCTCCTTGAACGAGTCTGTCACGTCCTTGGACTTCATCGCAAAGTCCTTGGACAGTTGTGTTATTTTTATTGTATTAGATTGATTTGCCATACGAGCATTCCTTTCTTCCTATGAATAGAAGACTACCGAATACGCTTAAGCTCCCTTGCAAAATTTTCATCCGTTACCGCAATTGCGACGGGGGCATACGTCTTTCCGAGCAATCTGCCAAGCTCCTCGGTGCCTATATTAACCTCTATATATTCTATTCCGTAAAAATCGCTTTTCACGGTGAGCTTTTTTCTCGTAGCATCGGATGCCTCATCCGAAATTATAACCAACCTTACGCTGTCCGCTCCGCGCTTCGGCATTGCGCGGCATATGAGCTCCGTTCCTATGATGACCTTGCCCGCCCTGCGTGCAAGACCGAGCATGCCGAGGAATCGACTGCCGCATTCATTGCTCATCGGATTCGATCTCCCGCTCCATCACGGCATACACCTCATCGGGGATCGTGCATTCGAGCGATGCCTCGAGGCGGCTCTTCTGTCTCGCCTTCTTCAAGCATGCCGCGCTCTTGCAAATATATGCGCCCCTGCCCGATTTCTTTCCCGTCATGTCAAGTGAGATGTCGCCCTCCGGTCCGCGTACGACGCGTATGAGCGTATTTTTCGGAAAGTGCTCGCCACACCCCGTGCAGCGTCTGGTCGATATTTTCTTCGCTACTCTTTTTACACCTGCTGCCATAACAACTTATGCCTTGATATCGATCTTGCAGCCCGTAAGTCTGCTGACAAGCCTGGAATTCTGTCCACCCTTGCCGATCGCAAGCGAAAGCTGCTCGGGAAGCACGGTAACTCTGCAGTTTCTCTCTTCCTCCACAGCTACCGAAATGACCTTGGCGGGAGAAAGTGCCTCCGCAACATACTCCGCGATATCGTCGCTGTACTTTATAATGTCTATCTTCTCGTTTCCGAGCTCCGCGAGTATCGCGTCGATCCTCATTCCGTTCTTACCTATGCAAGAGCCGACCGCATCGACGTTTTCGTCCCTCGACTGGACCGCGACCTTCGTTCTCGAGCCCGCCTCTCTCGCAACGCCCTTAATAAGGATCGTTCCGTCCTGGATCTCGGGGATCTCAAGCTCGAAGAGGCGCTTTACGAAGTTCGGGTGCACTCTCGAGAGGGTGACAAGCGGTCCGCGCGTCTCGCCCGTCTTCACCTCGGAGATGAAGACCTTTATTCTGTCGCCGACGTCGTGGATCTCGCCGGGGATCTGCTCGGACTTAAGAAGCGTTGCAAAGCCCGTGCCCGTGTCAAGAATGAGATTGCCCGTCGTCGTGTCGACCTTATCGACTATCGCCGTTATTATCTCTTCCTTCTTATCCTCGTATTCTCTCGTCTGTCTGTCGCGCTCCGCCGTTCTTATCGCCTGAACGATCATCTGCTTTCCGGCCTGAGCCGAAAGCCTGCGGAAGTTTTTCGTTTTAAGCTCCGTCTCGACAACACCGCCGAGCTTATGACGGCGGCTGAGCGCCTTCGCGTCGGCAAGTCCGATCTCGCATCCGGGATCTCTCACCTCTCCGTCAGGAACGACCGTGCGCTGCTGGAAGACCTTCATATCCTGCTTTACCGGGTCGATCTGCACACGGACTACCGTCGTCGGTCCGAGCTCCTTCTTGCACGCATTTGCCAGTGCGGCCTCGATGTTTGTTATCATCGCCGCCTTATCGATTCCGTTCTCCTTTTCGAGGAGGTCTATCGCCTCGAAGAATTCCTTGTTCATTTTTTCTTATTTACCGCTCACAGCCCCTCAGTTAACGGAGCTGCGCCTTTCTAAAAATTATTTATTCAGTAAAAAATACGGTTGACAGCTTCGAGATCTTGTCTCTGTCGATCTCTGCCGTGCCGCCGTCCGACTCTATTGCGACATGCTCTCCGTCGAACGAAAGCAGCTTGCCGGCGACGCTCTTCATCCCGTCGACAGGGGCAAAAAGCTTCGCCTCGACCTCACGCCCGATCGCCCACGACAGATGAGCGTCCGTCTTAAGCTCGCGCTCGAGTCCCGGTGACGATACGTCAAGATAGTAGAAGCCCTCAATCGGATCGCACTCGTCTATTATGGGATCTATCGCGCGATGAACGCGCTCGCAGTCGTTGATGTCTATCCCGTCCTCCTTGTCGATCGTTACCTCGAGGTGATAGTCCGCGCCGATCTTCGAATATGTAATGTCCCATATCGAATATCCGAGAGCGCTCACCGTCTCCGAGATCGCCTCTCTCACCGTTTCCTTTATGCTCTTTTTCATACCGTCTCCTCCTTGCAATCTATATAGCCGCGGCGCGCGCCGCAAAAGGCCGATGTCATACGCGCCTCCGTAAAAAGCACTCCGCGCGTCAAGGCCGCACCGACTCCCCGAGCGCGGGTGCGGCAAGCGACTCTCACATATAAAGTGAAGAGTGACTCTGTCGGGCCACTCTTCATCATCAAATATTCTATAACAATTATATCATACTTTTTTAAAAAATCAATAGGTTTTGCAAAAAAATATAAAATAAATATGAATTTATGCGTTTTTGGAATGCTTTTTATAATAATCAGAGAGAAAATTAAGGACATCGCGCCTTAAGATCATGCCGATGAAACACCCCCTGTCGTCGACCACGGAGACGAAATTGTGCTCCGTGACTCTCTCGATCATCTCCTCCACGGTCGCCGTGTGATATAACGGCGGCGCATATCCCGTGTCGAGTATCGACGTGACCTTATCCTTCTCCGCCGCCTTATAATCAAATCGGCCGTTCTCGTGAAAATACTTAAAAATATCGTCGTTCCTCAGCGTTCCGATATACACGCCGTCCGCATCCAGGACCGGGACCGCCACGTATCTGTGGAACTTCATCTTCTCGTGCGCCTGTCTTACGGTGCTGTCCGAGTCGACGCAAACGACGAGGCTCTTCGGTATCATAAAGCTGAATATATTCATAATTCTTCGGCTCCGTTTCCGCCCAAGGCTGTAATGTAAATTAAAATTTACTTTTTTGCTCCCGAAAGCGCAGTTCCTATGACCGTCGAATACTGTGCCCTCTCCGGGATCTTAAAGCTAACGCCGTAGTTGTGTCTGGTGTTGAATTCATCGAATTTCTCCGCGCAGAACGGCAGGCGTGTTAAATTTCCGGTCAAAACTATATCGCCGACGCCCACACAGCGCGAGGCAAATATCGAGACCATTCCGACCGTCTCGAAGACCATGTTCATTATTCCGAGCGCTATATCGCTCTTTGCGGCAACGTCGGACACATTGCCGAAATTCGCGGCCGTCAGATCGGCGGCGAGCCGACCGGTGGACTCTGATGCGGTGATATCCTTTATCCTGAGGTCGATATTGGCGAGGTCGCCCTCCTTGGCATATTCGATTATGTGATCTATCCCTTCCGCCTGAAGCAATAGCTTAGAGAGGCCGACAAGCGTTCCGCCGCCGACACCGGTGCCGCCGAGGTAATTCATCTCTCCGCTCGACTTGGAGTGCACGAGCGCCGTGCCCGTGCCCATGCTTACGACGAGCGCGTTGTCAAGCCCCGAAAGATAAAGACCGCCGAGCCCGATGCTGAGGAATTCCTCGACACGCCTGCAGTCGAGGCCGTACAGATCGTGCTTTACATACGACGAGCCGACGCCCGTCATCATGACCTTCTCTATTGCGGAGATCGGTATTCTGTTTTCGTCCGTGAATTTGCCGAACGCGCCGTATGTCGACGTGACCGGGTCGTTCGCCCTTACGGTCTGCGGCTCGATAAGCGCAAGGCCGCTCTCCGTGCGGCGAAATCCGACTATCTTCGTCGTGCTCCCGCCGACATCTATGCCTATTATTATATTTTTTTCGTTATTTTCCATATCTTCGATCATTCCTTCATCAGCTTGTCAAATGTCAGACCGTACTTCTCGGCAATATCGCGCGCGTATGACTTTCCGTCCGGCTTCGCGCGGATTATCTTAAAGGATCTCTTTCCCTCCTCTATTCCCGCGACCAGCGTGTCAACGCTTATTCCTCCGCGCTCGAGCGAGCGCGCATTGATCTCCGGCACGCTTGCGGCAAGCTCGTGCAGATGCGTCGAGAATATCCCGCGGCAGCGCATCGCGGCAAACGCCGTGAGTATCTCCGAGGCAATATACGATGCCTCGTATGAACCGGTGGACGAGAGCGACTCGTCAAGGAGGATGAGGCTGTCGGAGTCCGCATCGTCGAATATCTCGCGCAGGCGTGCGCATTCCTCGCCGAGCCTGCCTTTATCGATCGTGTCGTCGGCACCCTCGGGGAAGTGTGTGAATATCCCGCTTGCAGGCGATATCTCTGCGCTCTCCGCCGGAACGGGGAGACCGAGCTGGCACATCGCCTGTGCCGCGCCGAGAGCTACTGTTATAACGGATTTTCCGCCCCTGTTCGGTCCGGTCAAAACGTATATATGCGCCTTTTCGTCAAACTCAAGATCGTTTGTCACTATTTCATCGTCTATCGCCAGGGCGACACGCGGATTGTAGAGTCCCTTTGCCGCAAACGCCTTCTCTTCCTTCGGGCGCAAAGCAGGCTCGCAGACCGTGCAGCCCTCATGCTCGCTTAAGCGCTTTATAAGACTTGCCGCGCGACTCACAAACTCCATCTCGGGCAAAAGCTTCAGAATAAAATCCGTATTCTCAAGCACATATTCGCCGACGACCGCACGCCATCCGCGCACGGAGGAGCGGAACACATCCTCTATCGCCGCGTTGAACGCACCGGTCAAGGCCTCTTGCTTATTCTCGCTCTGCCCCTTTCCGAAGGCGGAGAGCTCCGCTATGCACGTGAACGCGTCGTTCTTGAATGAAAAGCGAAGGATCTTGTCGAGCAGCTTGCCCGACTTGAAGGTCTCCGAATTGACCGATATGACGCCGGCGGACTCCGGACGCAGCTGCCTGTCGAGGTTCACGCCGACCGTGATGCTCCGCACCTCGTGCACACGGGAGGCCAGCGCCGACAGCTTGTCGTTCAGCTCCTTATAATATTCCGACTCGGCGAGACGGGATATGAGATCCGCCAAATCACCGAAGGCGCGGCTCTTTATTTTGTCCCTCACGCGGGAGAATCCCGAATTGAGCGAATTTATGCACGACACATAAAGCTCGATCTCCGTTATACTGTAAAGGTACGAATCCCCCGACGAGATGCCCGACGAATCAAGACGTCTGAGCTCGTTTATATCGTCCAGTATCGGATGCACGTCGGCGAGCACCCTTTCAAGCTCCGGGATCTCCAGCATATCCCGTATAGTGCTCTGACGGTACCGTATTACCTCCGGAGATTCCGTGAAGAAATCGGTGAGCGAGCACGTTTTCAGTCCGAATATCTCATTCAGACCGAGCTCGTCGCACACCTTCTCCGATATGTTCGGCAAATTGCTTTTGTCCGCATGAAAATCGCGGCTTTCCGCATCGGGATAAAGGAGGCTTACAAAAACATCCTCGTCCCGACTGTTGCTGCTCTCTGTATTCATTATATGCTCTCCGTCGCCCGAGATTCGGGCACTTAAAATTTATTTATAGCAAGCCTGTCCAAACGCGCACCGTCGCCGCGGCGCATGCCGAGGAGATGCGATGTATTTCGCGGACCGATCCGAGCTTTCACTTATATTATATCATATATTATATCTTTATTCAAGTAGGCGCGGGCAAAGAAATGTAAACGTTTTTTACATAAGAGAACGCGAAAAAGCGGTTGCATTTTTCCGTGCGCCGTAGTATAATATAATAAAAAAACATAAAGGTCGGGTAAGAATCATGAAAAAACCGAACATACTCCTCATCAACGGAAGTCCGCATAAGAACGGAACGACGGCTCGCGTGCTCGATGAGATGATAAAGACATTTAACGGTTGCGGCGCGGAATGCACACTCGTGCATATCGGCGCGGACGGCGTCCGCGGCTGTATCGGATGCGCAACGTGCAAAAAGATCGGAAAATGCGTTTTCGACGATGCGGTGAACAGCACCGCCGCGCTCTTCGAGGCGGCAGACGGGCTCGTAATAGCCTCACCTGTTTATTACGCGTCTCCGAACGGCTCCCTGCTCGCATTCCTTGACCGCCTGTTCTATTCCTCGAAATTCGACAAGCGCATGAAGGTCGGCGCCTCCGTCGCGGTCGCAAGGCGCGGCGGACTCACAGCGACGTTCGACGTCCTCAACAAATACTTTTCCATATCCGAAATGCCGATAGCCACATCGAGCTATTGGAATCAGGTGCACGGTGCCTTTGCCGAGGATGCGGAGCAGGATCTTGAGGGAATGCGGACCGTGCGCACGCTTGCGAGAAACATGACCTTCTTGATAAACGCGATCTCCATTGCAAAAGAAACGTTGCCGCTCCCCGAGCGCGAGCCCAAGGTGTTCACAAACTTCATAAAAAGGTGACACGGGTGCCTCCGTCGGCGATCCGCATAACGGCGCGGTCACAGCAACGCAGCTCCCTTTTGCGAAGCGTCATCCGCTATATTCTTGCACCTCTTCATCGGCACGGCCGACCGATTTTTCCGATTAAAAAATGCAGCGGAATTTCCGCTGCATTTTTGCTTTTTAGATCTCCGTAATAATCGCGCTGTCCGTCTCCGCCGATCTGAACGCCGCCTCCATAACAAGGAGCACGCGTCTCACCTCGCAGTTCTTAATGAGCTGCTCCTCCCTGCCGTCGATCGCGGCAGTGAAATTGCGGTAGAAATCGTGCACATCCGACACAGGGCGCTCGATCTCGTACGAATCGATGGTTATCTCGTCGCGCGGTGCCATGGTCTTCGTGATGCCCGCCGCGGTCTGAACGGGGAGGACCTCCTTCTCGTTCCATGCCTTGAGCTTTGCCACGCGGCACTTCTTCTGCCAGTCCTCGATGTAAGCGGAACCGCTCTTTGCCTGCATGTAAAATCTCGGCATCGCGATAAAGTTATACGTTCCGACCTCGACTGTTGCACGCTTGCCGGATTCGAACGTGAGATGAAGATTGAATCCGTCGTCGACCTCGTCCGTCGTTATATTCGTGATCTCGCAATAGACCTTTTTTATCTTCTCGGGGATGAGCTGAAGCATCTGGTCGATAAGATGCACACCCCAGTCGAGGATCATTCCGCCGCCGTAGGGCTTGTGGCATCTCCAGTCGGAGGGAATGCCGCGCGAGCCTTGCACGCGGGACTCGATGTTTATCGTCTCGCCGATCTCGCCCGATTTTATAAGGCTCTTGATGGCAAGATAGTCGACATCCCAGCGCCTGTTCTGGTGGACAGTGAAAAATACGCCGTTTGCCTCTGCGGCCGCCACCATGTCGTCAAAATCTGCGACAGAGAGTGCAACGGGCTTCTCACAGATGACGTTCTTCTTCGCGTTGAGCGCCGCGATAACGATCTCCTTGTGAACATCGTTGGGCGTTGCGCACAGCACGATGTCGACATTCTTATCGGCAAGAAGCTCCTCGCGGCTTGCATAAACGTGAATGCCGTTATCCTCCGCCGCCTTGACGCGCTTCTCCGCGATATCGTAAATTCCGGCCAAAGAGACCGCATCGCTCTTCATGGCCCAATTGGCATGCCATGCGCCCTGTCCGCCGTATCCTATTATTGCAAGATTCTTTTTCATTTCAAGCCTTTCCGCCGACATGTGTCGGCTCCGCACGGAAAAAGTCGCAGCGCGTGCGGAAGCGCTGTAATACTTTCCCGTCTATTATATCACATATTCTTAAAAATTTCTACCCTTATTTTAAATTTTTTTAATTATTTTAAATACGTAAAAACGGTATCGCATCCGCGATAAGGCCGAATGTCACTCCGACAAGGATCAAAAGGCATACTATCGCGATGTTTGCTTTAAGATTTTTATTGACCTTAAAGAGCACGAGGATACCGATCCCCGCACCGGAGAAAAGCCCGGACAGCATGGCCCCGCTCGTTATTATACCCTTGGTGCAAAACGTCGCCAGAACGACAGAGGCGGCGCAGTTCGGAATAAGTCCCACGAGCGATGCGATCAGATGGCTCAGCACGGGGATGTCGCCGACGATCCCGCCGAGCCTGTCCTCTCCGAGAAAAAATATTGCCGTGTTCAGGGCGAGCGTCACAACGATCACGAAGAACGATATCGTCAGCGTGTGATGCACCGCGGAGTGGAGTATCCCGCGCTCGCAGTGGCAGTTGTCGTTGTCGCAGATCTCATCGATGTTCAGCGGCTCCTTGCCCCGTCCGAAGAGGCGAAGAACAAGATCGACGGCAAAGCCGACCGCGACCGCGACCGCAAATTTGTAGGCCAAAATAAGCGCTATGCTCTTAACGGAGATATTGCCCGATATCATTATCGGGATCATCTCATCCGACGTTGCCAAGAAGACGGCGATCACAGTTCCGGCGCTGATGACCCTACCCGTGTAGAGATTAGCTGCGGAAACGGAAAATCCGCACTGCGGCAAAAGTCCGACCGCCGCTCCGATGGCAGGAGCGACCGCGCCCGAGCGTTCAAGGAAGCGTACGGTCTTACCCGACGCCTTGTGCTCTATAAATTCCATAAGCAGATAGGTAAGAAAAAGTATCGGCACGAGCTTTAGTGTCTCGAGCAGCGAGTGTAAAAGCACCTCATCCGCAAATGAGGCAAGCGTGCGCTCGGTGTGCGCATGCGCATGAAGAAGAAATGTCATACCCTGTGCTCCTCGCAATCCTTGCATCTGCCGAAGATGAGCGTCCCCTCGTCAAGGGTAAAGCCCCTGCTCCGCTTCAGCGCATCCTCAAGCGCATGTGAAATTTCATAGTCGAGATGGATCAGCTTTCCGCACCCGTTGCATTTAAGATGGAGATGCTCCGAGCATGCCGCCCCTCCTATGAACTGATATGTCGCTTTGCGCGTCCGTCCGTCCGAGATCCTGCGCACACAGCCCGCGTCCGTGAGCTGTGAGGCAAGGCGGTAGACCGTGCTCCTGCCGTGCCCGTCCTCGAGCAGAGCGTCACAGATCTCCTCGAGCGTGAACGCCCGATCGGAATTCGACTGCAAAAAGCCGATCAGCCTTGTGCGCGCCGTGGTATTATAAGTCATTATACGTTCCTTTCTTTAAAGAAAAAATGAGAATTACTCTCAAATCTTATATATGATACAACATTTGTGGCAAAATGTCAATACATTTTCCGCTTTTTACTCGAGAAAATTTGTAACATTAAGGTTATCGTAAGTTGCCAAAGTAAAATCCGTTTTTAAAAGCAGTGGGTGCGAAATAGCAATTTAGTCTGACAAATGGTATAATAAAGGTGTTTCTATCCAATACCACAAAAGAGAAAGAAAGTCCAGACCTTTTTCGAAAACAAATCCAATTTTTTCATGGCTGTACTCTTTGATTACAACGATGCAATTTCTGAGTGGTGAACGAGGTGATTATATTTTCACTCCGTCTTGACT
>CAZQII010000001.1:15686-70619 GCA_964593825.1 uncultured Ruminococcus sp. | reverse complement strand
AAATTTGATAACATTTGACATGATCCGCACGCGCCGCGGAGAAAATATTTTGCGGCACTTATTGACATTTTTTTAATGTTGTGATATACTGATTTTGTAATTACAATATAATATAAGGAGGGGAGATACCGTGTACACAAGTTGGATATGGATCGCCGTGATCGTCCTTGCTATAATCGTCGAGATCTTGACGGAGCAGCTGGTCGCGATATGGTTCGTGCCCGGCGCGATGATCGGGGTCCTTCTGGACTTTTTCGACGTTCCGCTCATATGGCAGGTAATTGTATTCTTGGTCCTGACATGTATAGGTATCGCAGCGGGAAAAATGTTCTTTTCGAGAAAAGGAAAAAAGGATACGGCCAAAACGAATATAGAGTCGATAATCGGAGAGCGTTGCATCGTGACCGAGCGCATCGATAATTATGCAGGCTGCGGTCAGGCAAGGGTGAAGGGACAGATATGGTCCGCCCGCGGAGTCGGTGAGGACGATGTGTTCGAGGTCGGCGAGGCATTGCACGTCGTGGCGATCGAGGGTGTTAAGCTTATTTGCAAAAAATAAATTTCGGAGGTTTTTATGGTTCCGCTTATTATAGTTGCACTTATTCTTCTTATCGCGATAATCGTTGTTATCGCAAACATACGCATCGTTTCTCAGGCAACGGCGCAGGTCATTGAGCGCCTCGGCAGCTATCATGCAACGTGGCATACGGGCATGCATTTCAAGATCCCGTTTATAGAATCTGTCGCGCTGAAGATAAATCTCATGGAGCAGGTCGTTGATTTTCCGCCGCAGCCGGTCATTACGAAGGATAACGTAAGAATGCAGATAGATACTGTCGTCTTTTTCCAGATAACCGACTGCAAGCTTTATACGTACGGTGTCGAAAATCCGCTCATGGCGATAGAGAATCTCACGGCCACAACGCTCAGAAACATCATAGGCGAGCTTGACCTCGACCAGACTCTGACATCGCGCGATATCATTAATACGAAGATGCGCGCTATCCTCGACGAGGCAACCGATCCTTGGGGAATAAAGGTGAACAGAGTCGAGCTCAAGAACATCATTCCGCCGCGCGAGATACAGGAAGCGATGGAAAAGCAGATGAAGGCGGAGCGCGAGCGCCGCGAGCTTATACTTAAGGCTGAGGGCGAAAAGAATTCCACCATACTTGTCGCAGAGGGTCATAAGCAGAAGATAATCCTCGCGGCAGAGGCGGAAAAGGAAGCCGCTATCCTTAAGGCCGAGGCGGCAAAGGAGGCCAAGATAAAAGAGGCGGAGGGTGAATCCGAAGCTATCCTCAAGATCCAGGAGGCGACGGCGCGCGGTATCAAAATGATAAACGAGGCGACTCCGTCAGACGCCGTTCTTCAGATGAAGAGCCTCGAGGCATTTGAAAAGGCCGCAAACGGTCAGGCAACCAAGATCATTATTCCCTCGACCATCCAGGGCGTTGCGGGGCTCGCGAGCGCCGTGGCCGAGGTCGTTAAGCAATAATTCTTTGTATGTTTTTTTGCAAAACGGGGGCAATGCACGTTCATCGCTCCCGTTTTGTATGGATTTATTTGGATGAAAAACGGGCATTGGACGCATTTTAAGTATTTTTTTCGGAAAAAGTCAGAAAAAAGTAAAAAAATCACTTGACAAATCATTTTCATTCTGTTATAATATAGTCCGTTACAGGTTTGCGTCTTTAGCTCAGCTGGATAGAGCAACTGCCTTCTAAGCAGTAGGTCGGGGGTTCGAGTCCCTCAAGGCACGCCATCAGTATGGTGGAATTAGCTCAGTTGGTAGTAGCGCCAGGTTGTGGCCCTGGAGGTCGTGGGTTCGAGCCCCATATTTCACCCCATTTTTTAGCAGAACCGCGGTAGAAACCGCGGTTCTGTTTTTATATACCGTTTAAAGGGTAGGGCGGTATCTTTAAACGGCAAGCTCAGCTCTCCTGTGCGGTCATCAGCTTTTTCGCTTCTATGACTATTCCGTCACCGTTCACACCGACCGTAACGGCATCGCATCCGTCGAGCTCACCGTTTGCTATCTTTACGGCGAGGGCGCCTTCGATATTTTGCTTTATAAATGAAAGGATATTTCTGACTCCGCCGTGCTTCAGTCCCTCTCTTGCTATAAGCTCCGTTGCCTCCGTGCCGAAATCGGCACATATATTCAATTTCGATATACGCTCGTTGAATATTTCAAGCTGCTGCTCCGTAATACCGATCAGCTCCTCCTCGGAGAGCCTCTTGAACGGAATGACCCTGTCGATCCTGCCGAGCAATTCCTCGCTGAATGCCGCGCGCAAGGCGGCGCATCCCTCATCCGATCTACCGTCGCCGACGGAGAAGCCTATTCCGCCGCCCTTGTGCTCGAGATCTATATTCGCCGTAATGATCAGGTAGGTGTTTTTGAATGATATCTCGCGCCCGTGCGAATCGGTGATCCTTCCGCAGTCGGCTATCTGCAGGAAGAGATTTTTCACCTCGGGGCATGCCTTTTCGAATTCGTCGAGCAGTACAACGGAGTAGGGTGTTCGTCGCACACGCTCGAGCACGGATCTGCCGTCGTCGTATCCTACATATCCCGGGGCCGAGCCGATGAATTTTGCCACCGACGAGCTTTCGGAAAATTCGGACATGTCATACCTTATCAAAAAACGCTCGCTCCCGAACAGGACCCGTGCGAGCTCCTTTGCGAGCTGCGTCTTGCCAAGCCCGCTGACTCCGGCGAAAAGAAAGACCCCGAGGGGGCGCGATTCCCGACCGAGCCCGAGACTGTTTCGCACAACCGCCTCCGAAAGGGTATTGACGGCGCAGCTTTGACCCACTATTTTTCGGGAGAGCTCTTTTTTTATGTCTCTGATATCGCAGGGGGACGAGTTACCGATCCCCGTGCCGACGAGCTCCTCGAGCACGGAAATCACGCCGTCCTTAGCCAAGGTGGCACGGCATGATTCTCTTTTCTTGCTTTCCGCCGCGAGGCGCAGCTCATTTTTGTATGCGAGCTCCGCCTCGCGCAGGCGGCTCGCTGAATCAAAGTCGAGGCGGCAAATCGCATTTTCCTTGTCTTTCACTATCTGCTTCAGTTTTTCATCGATAATTTTCATATTTTTATTGTTGGCGCTTGATTCAAGTGCGCATTTCGCGCATGCCTCATCCAACAGATCGATCGCCTTGTCGGGCATGTGGCGCTCCGGTATATATCTGTCCGACAGCTCCGCCGCGGCAACGAGCGCGCCATCGTCAATATATATTCCGTGGTGGTCCTCGTATCTTTTCTTGATTCCGCGAAGTATTCCGACGGTCGCACCGATGTCCGGCTCCTTTACCGTCACCTGCTGGAAGCGTCGCTCAAGTGCGGAATCCTTCTCAATATATTTTCTGTATTCGTCGAATGTAGTTGCACCTATGAGCTGCAGCTCACCTCGCGCGAGCTTCGGCTTCAGTATATTCGCGGCGTCTATTGCACCCTCTGCGGCGCCGGCTCCGACGATAGTATGGATCTCGTCAATGAAAAGTATAACGCTGTCATCGCTCGCCGCCTCGTCCGTGATCGCGGTTATGCGTTCCTCAAAATCGCCTCTGTATTTCGCACCCGCGACCATCGACGTGAGACTTACCGAAATTATCTCCTTACCGTAAAGGGCGGGAGGAATTTCGCCGCGCACGATCCTTGCCGCCAGCCCCTCCACTATCGCGGTTTTTCCAACTCCCGCCTCGCCGACGAGGCAGGGGTTGTTCTTTGTTTTTCGCGTCAGGATCCTTATTATTCTGTCGATCTCGTTTTCTCGGCCGATGAGGGGGTCGAAGCTGTGGGCAACGGCGGTAAGATTCTTTCCGTATTTTATGAGATTCGAGAGCTTGCGCTTATCGTTCTTCTCATTTTTGCATGCACGCATATCACCCGCGCGCAAAAGCGTGTGTACCTCGTCCTTAATTCCGATCATATCCGCATCGGATCTGCTCAATATCCTGAAGGCGACAGAATCCTTTTCGTCGATCAGCGCCGCGAGCATATGCTCCGTGCCTACGCTCTTGCTGTCATATCTTTTTGCCATGGCCTGCGCACCCTCCAATATACGCCTCGCCCGCGGAGTTATATCAGATGCCGTAAGTGCGCTTTTTGCTCCGACGCCGCAAAATTCCCGAATAAGCTCCTCGATCCTTTTTGCATTTACTCCGCATCGCGAAAGTATCATGGCGGAGAGCGAATGCTCATCCGACAGCAGCGCAAGCAGCAAATGCTCGCTTCCGATATATGTGTGTCCGAGATCCTCCGCCGTGACCCGTGCATTGCCGAGTGCTTTTTCAGCCTTTTCGGTAAATTTGCTCATTTATCATCAGCTCCAATTCTTTTTTATCGAATTATATCCGAATAATATGAGTTTTAACGCCCTTATCGGCTTTTTTATTTAAATTCGCTCAGAATCTCATATTCCGTTCTCAACCTTTGCGTAAAGATGCCGTCCGCGATTCCGTTAACCTCCGTGCCGAAGCGCTCTTGCATAAGCATGACCGCGTTTTCCGTATCCTCGGAGAAGTATTCGGATACGGGATAGTCGGTGAATTCGGAATAGTCCTTGCCGACGGAGCGCAGCATCATATTCAATTCCGAAACGGCATCGCCTCTGTCGCCCCTTTTCAGCGTCGGTGATTCCCGCGCGTCGGCGGACAAATATCTTTGATAAAGCAAGTCGAATGTTTCGTAATCCACGACCGTGTCTGCGGCAAGACCGTTATCCGATTTGAATTTCACCGTTGCCGCCTTTGTGCGCTCGTCATAAACTCCGCTTTCCGAAAGCAGGGCGCCGCCGTTCGGGGTGACGCGTATCAAAAATCGCTGTATTTCCTTTATAAATGCCTTCTCGTCGTCTATACTTCTCATATATCACCTCACGAAACGCCGTATCCGGGGAATTGCCCCTCGTCGACCGTATTTCCGATGTAAAGATCGTCGTACACGCTGATTATCGCATTCCAGACCTGGACGCCGACCCTTTCCGAGTTTCCGGGCAGGCCGAGCTCGGACTTGAACGCCGCAACCGCCCGCGCGGTCGACGGACCGAATATGCCGTCTGCATCCGTCTTCGGAATTGCGGTGTAGGTGTCGGAAATGTAGTTTAAATATTCTTGAAGAGCGCGAACGTCGTCGCCCTCCGAGCCCTCGCTCAGGACGCGGCCTGGAAAGGGAAGAATCAAGCCGTCTCTGAAGCTGTAAGGCGAGCGCGAAATTATGCCGCGATAGGTATTCTCGAGTCTGTTCCACGTTATAAGGTCGACCTCTCCGCTCGGCTCGAGCATATATGTTCTTTGAAAGGATATGACCGCGTCACGCGTGCCGACGCCGAACGATCCGTCCACCGCGGCGGCGAGGACCGTGGAGACGAAGAGCGCGATATAGCTCAGGTAATACTGCACCGTTATGACTCCGTACGATTCGTCCCCGAGGCTGAGCGTTCCCGGAAAAGCGTTCGGAAGCTCCGACACGCGCAATCCCTCCGAATTTAATTCGAAAAGTTTCTTCACACCGTTATATATGTACTGAATTCTGTACCATGTCGCCCGGCCGACGATCCCGTCGACGGTAAGGCCGAAGACCTCTTGAAATTTTTTTACCGCATCGACCGTCGATCTGCCGAAAAAACCGTCGGTCGGGTAGATCTTCGGTATGCCCGGAAAATTCGACGAAATCCTGTTGATCTGAATTTGAATGCGCTGCACCTCGTTCCCCGTATCGCCCTCGCCGAGATCGACGGGCGGCACGCTCTCCCTGATGCTCGCAACCGCGACATTGCCGACAATCTCTATTTCGTTCCCGTAATAATTCTTCAGTATGCCGAGATAATCGAAGCCGCGATCGGCGAGCTCCACCGTCCCCCATTGGGACAAGCCCGCACAAGTGACCTCGACTCCGTCGCAGAACTGCGCATACAGCGGCTCGATAACGCCGATCCTCTTTATATAACTGTTGAATATCTCGTCGACGATGTCCGAAACGTTTTGAAAGATGTCGCGCTGATATACGTAGCTCTGATCATGGGCTATTGAATTCGTGATATCGAAATCGTATCCGCGGCTCCTGTAAAATTCAGTATATACGCGGTTGAGCGCAACGGAGATCTGCGCCAGTATATTGGCCCGCAACGATTCGTGCGGCCACGTCGGATAGATCTCGCTCGAGGCAACGTTTTTGATATAATTCGGAAATACTTCCGTCACGTTCATTGCTTCCGAGTCGGGAGCTCCGAGATGTATGACTATGTTCTCGGGTATAGTCGGATAGTATATCATAATTATCTCCTATTTGAGAAATTCGTTTTCTTCGATTACGATATCGAGATTTCCCTCGGGATAAACAGAGTCCTCTGCGTAATCGGAAACGGGGATCATCGAGACCGGCTGAAGCGATACGGTGTCGGCGAAGACCGCCACATTGAAAAAGCGCTTGCGGTAAAAGCCGCTCCCGAGGATCTCGATATCGTATACGGCAAAAGGATTTTCTTTTGCCCCGGGAGAAAGGGAATAGCCCTTTTCCGGTGTCGGAAGCACGATGAGCGCGGTCAATCCGTTTCTGTCCGTGAGAAAGGAATATTCCACGAGTCTGTTTTCCTCGTTTGCACCCCTTATGCGTACAAGAACGTTTTCCACCGGCAGAGAATCGCTTGCCGTAAAAGCGCGCACATACAGTGTGCCGCTCCCTGAAAATTCCATTGTTAACCCTCCTGTCAATTTCGGCCGCGACGCCGTTTGTTATATGAGAAAAATAACGCGACTTTTGGAATAATATGTCTTGACTTTAACTGCATTTTGTTATATAATATTAGTATCATGATAAACAAGGAGCATACCGATGGCAATTAACGTAACTATTTGGAATGAATTCCGGCATGAGAAGACCGAGGAATCCGTTAAGGCTCTGTATCCTAACGGCTTACATGCATATATCAAGTCCTTCCTCGACGGCGAACCCGATTTTAATGTGACGCTGTGCTCGCTTTCCGAGCCGGGGCAGGAGCTCACAGATGAAATATTGAATAATACCGATGTCCTTCTTTGGTGGGGGCATGTTTGCCACGGTGATGTTCCCGACGAGCTTGTGTCGAAGATCAGAGCGAGAGTCCTTTCCGGTATGGGCTTCATGCCGCTGCACTCCGCACACAAATCCAAGCCGTTTATGTCTATTATCGGAACAACCGGCAACTTAACTTGGGGCAGAAATCAAAAGGCGATCATTTGGAATCTTTGCCCGACGCATCCCATCGCCGCGGGCATCCCTTCGCACTTCACCGTCGAGGAGGAGCTTTACGCGGAGCCGTTCTTCATCCCTAAGCCCGACGATCTCATTTTCGGAACATGGTACGAGGACGGTAATATATTCCGCGGAGGAGCAACCTTCACACGCGGTTTCGGAAAGATATTTTATTTCCATGTCGGCCATGAGACCTGCCTGTCATTCCAAAACGAATATGTGCAAAGAATAATCAAAAACGCGATACGCTGGTGCAAGCCCGTTTCCGCTGAATCCGGATTCGAACTGAACGATTGCATACATCAACTTGATGACCACGCACCATACAAAAAGGCTTAATTTAAATTGCAATAAAAGATAACGGAGAGTGTAAAATGAAAGAAAGTTTGTACGGCGAGCTCAGTGTTATAGGAATGCGCGGCTGTGAGGAATTTACGGCACAGGTCGATGCATATCTTAAGGAATGGCGTCATTACGACAGTGAACCGACATATGTTGTCGACAGCAACTGCCCGAGATTCGGCAGCGGTGAGGCGAAGGGAACCATCCATCAGTCCCTGAGAGGTAACGATGTTTACATTATATGCGATGTGTTCAATCACGGTGTCAAGTACAAGATGTACGGTCAGACCGTCCCAATGAGCCCCGATGACCATTTTCAGGATCTTAAGAGGATTATCGGCGCAATAGGAGGCAAGGCACGCAGAATCAGCGTCATCATGCCCATGCTTTATGAGGGAAGACAGCACAAAAGATCGGGCAGAGAATCGCTCGATTGCGCTCTTGCACTTCAGGAGCTCGTTAATATGGGCGTCACGAACCTTATAACCTTCGACGCACACGATCCGAGAGTACAGAATTCCATCCCGCTCCACGGATTTGAGGATGTCAGAAGCGCATATCAGATGATCAAGGCCATGCTCAAGACCTATCCCGATATAGAGATCGATCCGGACAAGACGATGATCATTTCTCCCGATGAGGGCGGAATGGGCAAGTGCATGTTCTACTCCTCCGTTATGGGCATCGACCTCGGTATGTTCTACAAGCGCCGCGATTACTCCGTTATCGTAAACGGCAAGAATCCCATCGTCGCTCACGAATATCTCGGCCGCGATGTAAAGGACAAGGATGTTATCATCGTCGACGACATGATCTCCTCGGGCGATTCCGTTATCGATGTTGCAAAGCAGCTTAAGGAAAAGGGCGCGAAGAGAATATTCGTCTTCGCAACATTCGGACTCTTCTGCAACGGTCTTGAGAATATCGATAAAGCATACAGCGAGGGAATAATCGACAGAATATTCACCACCAACCTTGTGTACAGAACTCCCGAGCTGCTCGAGCGCGAGTGGTATAAAGAGGTCAACATGTGCAAGTACGTCGCTTACATAATCGACACCCTCAACCATGACAGAACGATCAGCCATCTCCTCGACCAGTCGAAGAAGATCCACGCGATCCTCGACAAGTTCAAGGCGAGCAAATAATTTCATAAAAGGTCGCTTCCTCCTTTTTAGGGGAGCGACCTTAAAAATATAAAAGGAGCAAAAGCAAATGAGAATTACTCTTGAGTCGGATTACGCACTCAGAATCATCACGTCGCTCGCGACGCATGACAAGGTGGTAGATGCGAAGACACTCGCCGATGAAACATCTGTAACTCAGCGCTTTACTTTAAAAATACTTCACAAGCTTGTAACGGCGGGTCTGGTTCGCTCGTACAAGGGCGTGAACGGCGGATATAAGCTTGCGACAGGGGCAGACAATATAACTCTGCGCCAGGTCATAGAGCTCATCGACGGTCCTATCATGATGGTTCGCTGTCTTGAGAGCTCAGAGGCATGCGCGTTAAATAAGGACAAGACCTCTTGCATATATCACCACATTTTCGATACAATAAGCCTTGATCTGGCCAAAAAGCTTTCCGCTATTACAATTCTCGATGTAATAAATAAAAATTACACCATCTGAACAAATTCCTTCGAGGTGCGTTACCGTTATGAAAATGCGTATTTCGAAGGTTTATTCAAATAGGGGTGAGATTTATCATGCCGAGGCGGGGTGGCGCTTTATGCACCTGCGCCAGGCATGGCAGAATGGAGATTTAAAATGTTAAGAATTTCATCAGTATCGTTTCCGGGACTCGGAATAGGTGACATGGAGCTTGACAGCGTTGCTTTCACAATAGGTAAGAGCTATGACATTGCTTGGTACGCCCTGATAATAGTTGTCGGCATGATCGCCGCGATCGCTTATCTGACGTTCAGAGCCTCGAGGATAGGCCTGACATTCGAGGATGTTTTGGACGCAGTCTTATTCGTTATACCGATTGGGATCATAGGTGCACGTCTGTATTACGTATTAACCAATATGGACGGATATGCGTCGTTTGCCGATGTTATAGATATCCGGAGCGGCGGACTTGCGATCTACGGCGGCATCATCGCCGGATCGATAACCGTTCTGATATATTGCAAAATAAAAAAGATACGCTTCATGGCATTTGCCGATTGCGTTTGCCCAGGACTGATACTTGCGCAGGCCATAGGCAGATGGGGCAACTTCATGAACGGTGAGGCCTTCGGCGCAGAGACCGATATCTTCTGCCGCATGGGGCTTAACAATTTTCTCACGGCGTACGAAACCGTTTACGTGCATCCGACATTTCTTTACGAATCGCTTTGGAACATTCTCGGCTTCGTGCTCATAAATATCTTTTATAAGCATAAGAAATACGACGGACAGATATTTCTCTTGGTCTTCGGATGGTACGGCTTTGGACGTATGCTGATCGAATCCTTGAGGCAGGACAGCCTGTATGTCGGAATATTCAGAATATCTCAGGTCCTCGGCGGATGCATTTTCTTGGCGTGCACGGTATTCCTTATTTATTTCGCGGTAAAGAAGCCTCCGTACGATGACTTTTTCAAATACGAATCAAAAAGCGCAAAAAAGAGGAAAAAATAATGGCAGAAATAATAGACGGAAAGCTTGTCTCCGCCGAAACACGAAAAAAAGTTGCGACCGAGGTGGCCGATTTTAAAGACAAAACGGGAGTCACGCCCGGCCTCGCCGTCATCCTTGTCGGCAACGATCCCGCATCCGCGGTGTATGTCAGAAATAAGCATAAGGGCTGCATTGAGGCGGGCATGAATTCCTATCAGATCGAATATCCCGCCGACATATCCGAGGATGAGCTGCTCGAAAAGATAAACGAGCTTAACGGAGATGAGAAGGTACACGGAATACTGGTCCAGCTTCCTCTTCCGAAGCACATCGATGAGGATAGAGTTATCAATGCAATTTCTCCGAAAAAGGATGTCGATGCCTTCCATCCGCAGAATGTCGGTAAAATACTTATCGGAAAATATGACTTTTTGCCCTGTACGCCCGCGGGTGTAATGGAGCTCCTGTCGTTCTATAATATCGAAATCGAGGGCAAGAATTGCGTCGTTCTCGGCAGAAGCAACATCGTCGGAAAGCCGATGGCGCTTTTACTTCTTCAGAAGAACGGCACGGTTACCGTATGTCATTCGAGAACAAAGAACCCGGCAAAGATCACGCGCGAGGCGGATATCCTCGTCGTTGCGATCGGAAAGCCCGACTACGTTACAGCCGATATGGTCAAGGACGGGGCCGTTGTCATTGATGTCGGCATAAACCGCAAGCCCGACGGAAAGCTCACCGGCGACGTCGACTTCGAGTCGGTCAGGGAAAAGGCCTCGTTTATAACACCCGTGCCCGGCGGAGTCGGACCGATGACGATAACAATGCTGCTGGCAAACACGCTCACCGCCGCGAAAAAGCAGACATTTGATAAAAAATCTTAACAAATCGTAAAAAAGCTCTTGACAAATCGATTATTTTAAGATATAATTGTATAGTAATAAAAATTTTGAGATTATGTCTCTTTGCACAGCGAGGGGAGGGAAAAATAAATGGCAGAAATCAGAGTTAAAGATAACGAAACTCTTGACAGCGCACTTCGTCGTTTTAAAAGACAGTGTGCAAAGTCGGGCGTCCTTGCAGAGCTCCGTAAGAGAGAGCACTATGAGAAGCCGAGCGTAAAGCGCAAGAAGAAGTCGGAAGCCGCAAGAAAGCGCAAGTATAAGTAATTTTTGATAAAAGCAGCAAGCATTGTAAGGTGCTTGCCGCTTTTTATATTTTTTGACTTTAACGGAAAGTATTTCACGGTTTGCATTCCTTCATATCGCAAATTATATTTATGAAAGGATGTGGATCTTAAAATGAAAAAAGCGCTTTTGCGTTTTATATCGCTTTTGCTCGCCGTAATGTCGCTGCTGCCCGTTTCCGCCTCTGCAAGCGGTGAATGCATTTCATGGTATGTAAAAAGGAACGGCAATCTTCGGCCTGTGTTTTCCCCCGAGCTATCCGCAGTCGAGCGCTACGGCGCTTATTATATGGATAAAAAGCGGAGCGACAGCGACACGGAAAGGGTCATTTATCTGACATTCGATGCCGGATACGAAAAC
Organism: uncultured Ruminococcus sp.; assembly: GCA_964593825.1. Taxonomy (GTDB): domain Bacteria; phylum Bacillota; class Clostridia; order Oscillospirales; family CAG-272; genus UBA1740. The sequence continues at coordinate 58,880 of CAZQII010000001.1, read as the reverse complement.
GGCAATGTCGAGAAGGTTTTAAACGTACTGAAGGAAAAGGATGCTCCGGCGGCATTCTTTGTTTTGGACAATCTGATCCTTAAGAATCCAGAGTTGATCAAGCGCATGCGCGCGGAGGGGCATCTCATATGCAATCATACCAAAAACCACCGCAATCTGTCCGCGGCATCCGAGGAGGAGATCGCGCGCGATCTGACGGCGCTTGAGGATATATGCTGTGAAAAGACCGGAATAACAATGGATAAATACTTTAGATTTCCAGAGGGGAAATTCAGCATCTCCGCTTTAAAGCATGTCAGAGCGCTGGGATACAAAACCGTCTTTTGGAGCTTTGCCTACGACGATTGGAATAACAACAGACAGCCGGATAAGGATGCCGCCGTTAAGAAAATACTTTCCAACACGCATAACGGTGCGGTAATTCTTTTGCATCCGACCTCCGCGACCAATGCCGCGATACTCGGCGAGCTGATAGACAGCTGGCGCGCCGAAGGATACAGGCTCGGAACGCTTGATGAGCTTACCGCGGAATAAAGAAAATAAAGCGCCCGACCGTTCACTCCGTCTGCCATGCGAGAGCTTCGGTCAAGCGCTTTTTATTATTTATGAAATGATATCCGATACGCCGATGGGGATGACTTTTCCGAGATTGCTTAAGGAAAGCTCGACCTGGAACCCTATTTTACCCGCGCTGAAATAGATGGTCTCAAAGCTCTCCGCGCTGATATCCACGACAGTCTTAAAGAATTTCTTCATTCCGATGGGGGAGCAGCCGCCGTGCACGTAGCCCGTCAGAGGCAGAAGCTCCTTGGCCTTGAGCATTTCGACGGACTTTTCGCCGACGGACGCGGCCGCCTTCTTCAGATCCAGCTCGTGATTTACGGGGATAACGAAAACGTATTTGTTACCGCTCCTTCCGACCGTGACAAGAGTCTTGAAGCATCTGTTCGGATCCTCGCCGAGCCGCTCCGCGATCATGACGCCGTTTGTCTCGGCCGTGTCGCTGTAAATATGAGCGACGTACGGGATCCTTTCTCGGTCGAGAATGCGCATTACATTTGTCTTTTCTTCTATTCTCTGTGCCATGGTCACTCTATTCCGTTGCGTCTTTTGATTTCTTCCAGTCGCTCGCGCTCGGTGACATCGTCGCGCATGAGGGGCGCTTCATCCTCTTCTTCAGTCGGGCGCTCCTCGGGGTGCTCCTGATAGTAAGGCTCGATTATAAGCTCCTCTATCTTGAAATATGCCGCGTAGACCTTCATGTAAGCGGCAGTCGCGAAAACGATCAGCATCGGCAGAGCGATCGCGAAGGAAATAAGAACGCCGCCGAAAGAGAATACGAAAAGGAATTCAAGCAACAAAAACAGCGCAACGCCGAGAAGCGGAAAAATATTTCTCTTCATTCCGACGAGTGCGAAGATCAAGGAGTTCTTGATAATCTTAAATATCGAAAGCTTGAATGTGACCATCTGCACGTAGATATAATATCTCATTATAAAGTACAGAACGAATATGATCACATTTGCCCAGAACATCATGGATGCGAGGAACTTGGTTCCGTCGCTCATGAGGTTATAAATATTGAAAACGAGAATAGTATTTATCAGGGCGTCGATTATTCCGAATATCAGCGCCTGCTTCAAATTGCGCTTAACGGCATACCAAAAGTCGCTCCAAACGAATACGGGATCGCCCTTGGCTATATTGCGCAGGACGTATGCGGTCCCCGCGTTTACAATACCGAACGTGAAAACGGAAAGAGCCCCCAAGACGTAAAATACATATGTCCACGTCGTCGGTATCAGTATCCGCTCCTGCAGTCCGCTGACCGCAAGCATAGTCATCGTGGCGGGTGTCACCCCCTCTGCAACAAGTGTGCCGCCAAGGCCGTGAAAAATATCGGAGAAGGGAATAAAGCCCTCCGCCTTCGTATATCCGGCAAGTGCCGCAATGAGGAAAAATATCGGGAAGTTGCCGAGAACCATGAAAATGTTTACCGAAATTATTTTTCCGATATTATCCTTGTATGTGATAAAAAAGCGCTTAAAGCCCGAGCGGCTCAAGCCGTTGTTTTTTGCGAGTCCTTTACCGTCGCGTGTTATATCAAAAAGCTTAAATCTGCTTTTCTTTTCCTTCTTGTTCAAAGCTGTTACGGAACCCCTTTAATATAATTAATATATTTATATTAACATAAAATCACGCTTATTTCAAGATTTAGATATAAATATTTACAAAAAAAGCGAAAAAACTTGAATTGTTGAAGAAAATCTGCTATACTGATATTAAATTGGAGATGATGCTACTTGAATTTTAAGGATATTGAATTGTTTAAGAGTATCCCGACGCTTAAGACCGAGCGACTTACCCTAAGGAGGATAGACAAAGCGGATCTTTACGATATATTTGAATATTCGTCCGATCCGGAGGTTTCAAAATATCTTTTGTGGTCACCGCATAAAAATTTAAGAGTGACAAAGAACTATCTCGGAGAGGTGCTTCGCAGATACCGGCGCGGACAGTTCTTCGATTGGGGGATAGAATTCCGCGGCAAAATGATAGGCACCTGCGGCTTTTCGCGTATCGATCTTCTGAACGACACCGCCGAGGCGGGATACGTGCTTGCTCGCCCGTTTTGGGGCATGGGTCTGGCGGCAGAGGCACTGCGTGAGGTCATACGCTTCGGCTTTGACCGCATGTCATTAAAAAGGATCGAATGCATTTGCCTTGAAGAAAACACAAGGAGCCTTGCCGTCATGAAAAAGTGCGGAATGACCGTGGAAGAATTGCGGCGCGATGCGCTGATGCACGACGGGCGGATGAAGAGCGTATATATTTCCTCCGTTACAAAAGAATAAGCTGATAAAAAGGGCGCTTTTACGAATAATGTAAGCGCCTTTTTCATATTTAATTAACAGATAAGCATTCATAAAAAGCGGAGGCGAAAAATGAGAAAAATACTGTCAGCTGTTTTGACTTTGATATTTATGAGCACAAGTGCACTGCAAATAAATGTGGAAAATATACAAAAAAGCGAGGCAGAGTATTGGGATATCTACACCCCGACAGCTGCAGGCGAGCTTGAACTTGACGTAAGATCGGCAATTCTGATCGAAGCGAAAACCGGAATGATACTTTATGAAAAGAGCTCAGAGGAGGCGCTCGCCCCCGCGTCGGTCACCAAAACCATGACTCTGCTCCTGATAGCGGAGGCGTTGAGCGACGGACGGATCTCCCTTACCGATAATGTCAGCGTAAGCCGAAACGCCGCCTCCATGGGCGGAAGTCAGGTCTTCCTTAAGGAGGGCGAGGTAATGAGCGTTGAGGATCTGATAAAATGCACCGTTATAGCAAGTGCAAACGACGCGGCTGTCGCGCTGGCGGAGCATCTTGCGGGAAGCGAGGGGGCCTTTGTAGATCTGATGAACGCTCGGGCAAGGGAGCTCGGCTTAACGGCCACGGTTTTTGAAAACACGACGGGGCTCGATGACGACGTAACGGAGCACACAATGTCCGCCAAGGATATTGCCATGATCTCGCGCGAGCTCTTGAAGCACGGGGAAATAACAAAGTATTCCTCGGTTTGGCAGGATTCGATACGCAACGGCGAATTTACCTTGACCAACACAAACAGACTTGTGCGCTATTACGACGGATGCACGGGGCTTAAGACCGGCTCGACAGATAAAGCGGGATTCTGCGTCAGCGCAAGCGCAAAAAGAGGAAAGACCGAGCTTATCGCGGTTGTAATGGGGGCTGAAAGCGGAAGCGCACGCAACGAGGCGGCGCGCGCTCTTCTCGACTTCGGATTTTCGAATTACGCGCTCTTTGAGGCGGGGGCGCATCCCGTCGGAAGCCTGAAGACCCTTTGCGCACCGACGGATACGGTGGAAATCGCGGCGGACGGATTTTATGCCGTTGTCGGCAAGGCGGATATAAACCGCGTGACGGTGAGCTACGAGCTGCCGGAGTCGGTTTCGGCTCCGTTAAGCGCAGGCACGGCGGTCGGACGCGCGGTCTACAAAATAGGAGACAGCATAATCGGGAGCTCGAATATATGTGTCACATCCTCCGTAGAACGGATAAGATTTTGTACGGTATTCTTAAATATTTTCAAATTCCCGTTCGTATAGCCCGAGTTAAAACAAAATTACATAAAAATTATCGTTCAATTCTTAATTTTCTTGAATTATGGTATTGAAAAAAGCCTCGGGTTGTAGTATAATAATTGTAAAATTATATTATCGGAGGCAAAAAAATGTCAGTAAAGCTCAACAGCAAGTTTACGGAATCTTTCATCCGCAGCAACGAATTGGATAATATGCAGCCCGCCGCAAGCGCCGCATTCGATCTCCTCATGTCTAAAAACGGCCCCGGCTCGGATTTCCTCGGCTGGGTGGATCTCCCCGTGAATTACGATAAAAAGGAATTTTCCGAGATAAAGATCGCGGCAGAAAAGATCAAAAAGTCGTGCGATGTCCTTGTCGTAATAGGCATCGGCGGCTCGTATCTCGGTGCACGCGCGGCAATCGAATTTGTAAAGAGCCCGCTCTACAACAATCTTAAAAAGGATACCCCGGATATTTATTTCGCCGGCAACAACATCTCTCCCACCGCTTTGAACGAGCTCATTTCGATCTGCGAGGGACGCGATGTCTGCGTGAACGTAATTTCAAAATCCGGAACGACTACCGAGCCCGCCGTCGCATTCAGAGTCTTCAAGGCCATGCTCACTGAAAAATACGGCGAGGACGGCGCAAGAGAGCGCATATTCGTCACAACGGATAAATGCCGCGGAACGCTTAAGCAGTTTTCGGATGCCGCAGGATATAAGACCTTCGTCGTTCCCGACGATGTCGGCGGAAGATTTTCCGTCCTTACCGCTGTCGGCCTTCTTCCGATCGCATGCGCAGGTATAGATATCGATGCCGTGATGCAGGGTGCCGCTGCCGCACGTGAGGCATATTCCTCATCCGATATTAACAAGAACGACGCCGTTAAGTACGCCGCCCTCAGAAATATTCTTTACAGAAAAGGGAAGAGCGTCGAGATCCTCGTCGGATATGAGCCCTATATGCTCATGCTTAACGAGTGGTGGAAGCAGCTTTATGGCGAGAGCGAGGGCAAGGATTCTAAGGGCATACTCCCTGACTCCGTCGTCTTCTCGACCGATCTGCATTCGCTCGGTCAGTATATCCAGGACGGGCAGAGAAATCTTTTCGAAACCGTAATAAATGTCAAAAATCCCGGCTCGGAATTCATCATCCCGAACGACCCCGCAAATGTCGACGGGCTCAACTTTATTTCCGGCAAGAGCCTCGATTACGTGAACAAGACAGCAATGCTTGCGACTCTCATCGCTCACAACGACGGCGGTGTGCCCAACATTCTGCTCGAGCTTGAGGACAGAAGCGCTCATTCCTTCGGCTATCTCGTTTATTTCTTCGAGCTTGCATGCGCGGTTTCCGGCTATATGCTCGGCGTTAATCCGTTCGACCAGCCCGGCGTTGAGGCATACAAGAAAAACATGTTCGCTCTGCTCGGCAAGCCCGGATACGAGGAGATGAAAAAGGCACTCGACGAGCGTATCTCAAAATAATATTGTACAAAAACGCTTGTACAGATTTATGTATATTTAACAAATCTTTGAGGAGCGCTTCTTTTTCGGGAAAAATCTATTGCTTTTTTCGAAGATTTAGTGTAAAATATACATAGAAAGAGTATATCTCAAAACACAGGAGGAAAAAACTATGATCAAATTATTCATCGGCGGTAAGGGCTCCGGCAAGACCAAGACACTTATCGAGCTTTCGAATAATGCTGCAAATACCAGCAGAGGCTCGGTAATATGTATAGAAAAGGGAAGCAAGCTTAAGCACGAAATTACATATAAAGCAAGACTCATCGATACCGATGCATATTCTATCGACAATACCGAATCGCTCTTCGGCTTTATCGCCGGAATTTTGGCATCCAACAGCGATATTACTGACATCTTCGTTGACTCCGCTTTGAAGATCGTCGGCGGCGATACCGCAGAGTTTGAGACCATGCTCGGAAAGCTTAAGGCTATCTGTAACGATGTCAATCTCGTTATGACGGTTTCCATTCCCGTTGAGGAATGCCCCGAGGGAATAAAGGCTTACGTCTGATCGTTCATCGGAAATATAAAAAAACAGACCTTGATTCGTTTTTGAACCGAGGTCTGCTTTTTGTATTCTTAAATTATCCTTGCTTATCTTACAAGCTCATCCTGTACTCCGGTGGCACAGTGAGATCTGATGACCGAATCGACCTCCTCGATGGAGCTTATCGACATATCGCCCGAGACGGTATTTTTTATCGCGCTCAATGCGTTTCCGTACGTCATTGCACTTTCTATATCCTTTCCGGATAAAACGGCATACAACACGCCCGCGACATACGCATCGCCGCTTCCGACACGGTCTATGACCTCAATATTCATATAATGAGGCTCCTCGTAGAATTTACCGTCGAAATAGATTCTCGAGCCGAAATTGTGCCTCGTGGGGCTTACAGCCTCGCGCCTCGTTGTTGCAACGATCTTGCAGCCGTATTCATCGGCATAGCTCTTCATTATCTCGTCGAGAGTTCCTGTCCTGCGCATCATCCTCCTTGAGGTCTCCTCGGATACGAAGAGAATGTCGACGAGCGGAAGGATGCTCTCAACGACCTCTCGCGCCTCATCCTCGCTCCAAAGTGCCGCGCGGTAATTAACGTCGAAGCTGATGGCAACGCCGTTTTCTTTCATTTTATTCATAACCGCGAGTGCGGTCGAGCGCAGGGTAGGGCTCAGTGCCAGAGAGATGGAGCTAATGTGAAACATACGCGTTTTTGTGTATATTTCCTCGGGGATCTCCGCCGGCTCGAGCGAGCAGACGGAGGAGTTGGCGCGGTCATATACCACGGCGGATTTACGCGGATAGACACCGCTCTCGTAAAAATAAATTCCGAGGCGCTTGCTTTGCGTGTCGTCCCAAAGGACATAGTCGTCGGACACATTGCCGTACCTGATGCGGCGGGAAATAAAATGTCCGAGCTTGTTTTTCGGCAGCTTTGTGATAAGTGCGGAGCGGATGCCGAGATTGGCTGCGCCGGAGGCAACATTGAATTCGGAGCCTCCGCAATTCTTTTCGAATATTTCACTTTGCGAAATTTTATCCTTATCGGGCGGGGAAAGGCGCAGCATCACTTCGCCGAAGCCGATAAGATCGAATTCAGCCCGCGACTTAATAAAATCCATGGCTTTTAAGCAAGAGACGACTTGATTTCGCCGATCCATTTCTCAACAGCGGCAGCCTCATCGGCAGAAACGGACTTCATGAACTTGAAGGGAAGTCCGCCCTTGATGTAGAGGATATTGCTGTCGATGACGTTGCAGTTGCTTTCCTTTGTCATCTCAACTATCTTTTTCGCATTTTCTTCCGTTCCGTCGATAACGAAGGCGATATTTGCCGTGTTATTTCTTGTTATCGTGCGAAGGAAGCGGCAGAATGTATCGGGCATGGATGCCTTGGCTGTTGCAACGATAACGATAAGTCTTTCGCCGTCGCAAGGATATGCCGGCATGATAACGTCCGTATCCTTGTCCGCATCGATGAGCTTTGTTATCTTGTTGGCGATCGCCAGCATTTTTCCTTTTGATGTCTGTGTAAGTACGCGCATTCTCATTTTTAAAAAATCTCCGTTTCTGTTTTTTTATTTTTTTTACGCTTACTAATTATATCACAGCTTTTAACCGAAATAAATACAAATTTGTAAATAAATCCGCCGCACGGTCGGTTTTGAGCGATATAACGGCCGCACGGCCGAATTATGTGATGTACGCGTATACGCAGCGCATTTTTTAATTTTAGATCAAAATCATGAAAAAAGCCCGTTTTTTTCGCCTATTTTCCTTAAAAAACTCCCCTAAATTATACAAAATTTTGATTTTGTATAATTATATGTATCTGTGCTTCTGTGTCTCCTTTAGGCCTCGAAAATAAAAAACGCACATCTTGCTCCGCTCTCTGCCGATTTTCTCTCTTTCTGCGCAGTATTCTTTTTCTACGGCAGTATTACATTTTAAATTAAAATATCAATTCTGTGCGAATTACGAGTGATCCGTTGTACGATCTCCGCACCCTTCCACAGTAAAAAATGCGAATGTTATTTGACAAACGGCAAAAAACACTTGAATTTGTTCTTGATATATTATATAATATATATTGTAAAATTAAAGAGCAGGGTGCTCTCTTCCCTGCTTTTTTAAAGTCACAGCGCCTTTCGGTGGCTAAAGAGTCAGCGTGCCCTTTTTAAGTATTTTTTGCGCGTGGCTTCCCCGCCCCGCAAATGACGCTCAGATTTATTTATTTCCAGCACCTTCTTAACCTCGGAAAAAAGATTGGGATTTATTCTCTTGAGGTGCCATGTGAGGTCCTTATGTACGGTGCTTTTGCTGATTCCGAAGTGGGCCGCGGCGGCTCTTACAGTCGCTTTATGCTCTGCTATATATTCACCGAATATTTCACATCGTTCTTTTGTAAAGGTGCGTTTCATTGTACGAAGCCCTCCAAAATTTACTGCTCTAATAATATATATGAAGGACACGGTATTTTAATGCGAAAGGAAAGCTTAAATTTTAAGGACTCGACCGTTTTCGAAGGTATGACGTCCATCCGCGCTATATTGAAGGCGCGCGACGCCGGTATAAACGACCGGAAGATCGAGAAGATCATGTTTGACAGATCGAATATGCACAAAATACATAAAGAGGTCGGATATTTAAAGGCAGTTTCCGAGAAATACGGATTTGAACTTGTGGAATCCGACTCCGACGAAATAGATCGGATCGCGCTCGGAAACACGCACGGAGGCATCGTGGCCCTCTGCGCGAATCGGAGCATTCCCCCGCTCCGGTCCGAATTCATCAAAGAAAACGGCTTCTATGTCATGATACAGGGGATCGAGGATCCGTACAATTTTGGTTACTCCATCCGCTCGCTTTACGCCTGCGGTGTTGACGGTGTCATCCTCCCCGAGCGCAACTGGATGAGTGCGGCGGGGGTCGTCGCACGCAGCTCCGCCGGAGCATCGGAGGAGATCCCCATGTTTTCCGCCGAGGCCGTCGATGCTGTGACGGTATTTAAGGAAAAGAGCTACCGCGTCGTTTGCGCCGATCTGAACACGGAGCACACATTGGGTGAGTGCGACATCAAGTATCCGATATTTTTGATTGTCGGCGGTGAGCGCAGAGGAATTTCGAAAAACATCCTCGACCTTGCCGATATGAAGGTAAAGATCGAATACGCGCGTGAGTTTCGCGCTTCCCTTTCCGCCGCGTCCGCAACGACCATGTTCGCATACGAGATAATGCGCCAAAACCGAAAAGGCGCAGATTGAATAAAAATCCCTCGGATAAGCCGCACGCCGAAAAGCTCGGAGAAAATACGGTAAGATCCGAGGGATATTTTATTTTGCTTTATCTGTTATTTCCGCAGCCGCATCCGCCGCCACCGCCGTTACCGGTCGGAAGCTCGCCTAACGGAGTTGTCGTGCCTCTGAATTGCGTCGTCGGAAAGGCCATGGTCCTGAACATTGCGCAGGGGTTATCGCCCGTTTGCGCGGGAGGACATTCCTTGTCGGGGACGCTGTAATCGGTTGCCTGAACAAGGAGTTGCGTCGGTCGCTCAACTCTGATGACCGAAAAGATCCCGAGTGAAACATATAATTTATGTCCGTTGTCCGATGTGTTGAAATTCCCCGTGAAGCAGTTACGTACCACGTCCGGAATCTCTGCGCAGTCACATCCGCTCTCTGTTGTGCACGTACATGTGCAATCGACGATCTTCGATCCGAGTATTATCGGCTCGACGGTCTCCACTATGGCGATCGGATCGTTCGTGCTCATATTATCCGTATTGCCTATCGAGCAATAATTATTTTCGGGATCGGACGAGAACGAAACGGCTCTTCCCTCGCCTCCGTAAAGGACCACATCCTTCGAGAGGACAACGAGGCCCTTAAAGGTCTTGCTCTTTCCTATTCCGACACAGCATTCGAAGCCGACCTCGATATAATATCTGACGGTGATGCGGTAGAAGCCGCTGTTAAACGGAACCTCCTCAACACCTACGTAAGCCCAAAGTATTGCGGCGGATTTGGTCCTTATATTGGTTCCGCCGACCAGCATTTGCTCGCCGTCCTCACACAGGTAGACCCTCGCATCCTCGAAGCAATCTCTGTCCTTGCAGCAGTCGAGCACGACATTTGTATCGATGCACACGGTGCCGCGCCCGTCACCGCAGCGCGACGTGAAGCCCGAATTTCTATTTTCTTGCATTGTTTTTTCTCCTTTAAAAGCATATACACACGGCTAAGACGAATATATTGCGCCTCGCTATTATACTATGCTCCGACGAAAAAAAGGGTGTTAAAGGAAAAAATGTGCGTCCTTATTTTTGTTTGTCGGTAAAAATGCAAAAAACAAAAGAAAACCCGCGGCAGATCGCATGCTGTGACCTGCCGCGGATAAAGCGGTGCTCGAAAAAGCACATATATTATTTTACGAATTCGTCGTAAATAGCCTGCAGAGCTGTGATGTAGTCGTTTGAATCGACACCGACGATTATATTAAGCTCACACGAACCTTGGTCTATCATACGGATATTTACGCCCGCATTTGCAAGAGCCGTAAAAATACGTGCCGCGGTTCCCTTCGCTTTTACCATACTGCGTCCGACGATCGCGATCAGGGCAAGATTTTCCTCAACGGAAATGTTCTCCGGATTTACCATCTTGCATATCCCCGACATGATATCGGCCCTCTTGCACATCAGCTCCTTTGAGGAAACGACGACGGACATCGTGTCGATGCCGGACGGAAAATGCTCGAAGGAAACTCCGTTTTCCTCAATGACCTGAAGCACGCGCCTGCCGAAGCCGAGCTCGGAGTTCATCATATCCTTTTCGATCGTGATGGTCGAGAAACCCGTCTTTCCCGCGATACCGGTGATGATATCCTCACTCGGCTTATCGGTTTCGGGAACAATGAAGGTTCCCTTGTCCTCGGGGCGGTTGGTATTTCTGATATTGATCGGAATCTTGGAATATCTGACCGGGAAGATCGCATCCTCGTGCAAAACGGTTGCGCCCATGTAAGAAAGCTCGCGCAGCTCTCTGTACGTAATGATCTCGATGGGCTTGGGATCGTGGATGCATCTCGGATCCGCCATCAAGAATCCCGAGACATCTGTCCAGTTTTCATACAATGTAGCGGACGCCGCACGCGCAACGATCGAGCCCGTTATATCCGAGCCGCCGCGGGAGAACGTTTTTATCGTTCCGTTGGGCATAGAGCCGTAAAATCCCGGAATGACCGCATATTCATGCTTTGAAAGATAATCGCGCAATACCTCGTTCGTTCTTTCGGAATCGAAGTTTCCGTCATCCTTAAAGAATATTACCTTTTTCGCATCGACAAAATCGAAGCCGAGATATTTTGCGAGGATCATTGCGTTTAAATACTCTCCGCGCGAGGCGATGTAGTCCCTGCCCGCGTTATGTATAAACGAGCGCTTAATCTTTTCGTATATTTCCGTAAGATCGAGGTCAAGGCCGAGTCCCGCGATTATATCGTTGTATCTGGACTTGATCTGCTCGAATATATCGGTGATGTCCTGGTCGTTGTACAAAAGCTCATAGCATTCATAGAGCAGATCCGTGACCTTTGTATCTCCGTCCATTCTCTTTCCCGGCGCCGATGCTACAACATACTTTCTCTCAGGCTCGCTCTTGATTATTTCCGCGACCTGGCGAAAATGATCTGCATCGGCAAGCGAGGTTCCTCCGAATTTCAAAACCTTCAAACTCATGTCAATCTCCTGTAATAAAGTTAATTGGTTTAGTATAAAAAATCATACAGTATATATTATATTTTAAATTTGATATTTTGTCAAGTGGAAAAATCGAAAAAACACCCTATTTTCTTCCAACGAAAGCACATTTAAGCGCTTTTCGGGCAAAAAGCGCTTCTTTTCCTTATATATAAAATGCGGGCTCAAAGATCGTCCGCATCCTGAACAGGCTTTTCCCCCGGATCCTCGGGCACTCCCGTCCACATTCCGAGCGGGTCCGTCGAGATCGTCTCACCGTCCGCGACCGAATTGGAGGCTCGCAATTCGCGCTTTATTTTATTTTCGCCATCCGGCCTTTTCTTTTTCATCTTTTTATCATCTCCTTTTTAATTATTATGCACCGAACAAATTCTTTTACTCTCGATTGTCCAAAATCGACCGATACGTTGTCCGTTATCGACTTTTTCGGAATTATTGTTGAAATAAGCTTTGATATGCTGTATAATAAATGCATAACATCCATTTTAAGGAGACGACAAAAATGAAAGACGCATTATCCTTCGATTTAAATAAGAAATACGGTGAGTTCAGAGTCTTAAATGCGACGAACGGCGGTCCCTGGCACAAAAGACATGCGACCGATCAATTCAGAAGTAATTTCGAAGACTATAAGGCTGCAAATTTAAAATATTCGAGAAATCACGATTCGGCTATACATACGATCTACGGCGGTCCGTACAGCCATGATATCACATACATCTTCCCCAACTTCGACGCCGATCCCCTCGATCCCGAATCTTACGATTTCGCATGCACCGATGAGTCTGTGCTTACTACATTAGAGGCGGGTGTTGAAACTTTCTTCCGTCTCGGTCAAACCATCGAGCATCAGATAAAAAAGCACGGCACACTCCCCCCGCGCGACTTCGAAAAATGGGCTGTGATATGCGAGCACATTATCAGACATTATAACGAGGGCTGGGCAAACGGATACAAGCTCGGCATCAAGTATTGGGAGATCTGGAACGAGCCGGACCTGGACACGGATGATTCCGATAACAAAAGAACCTGGGGCGGAACAAAGGCACAGTTCTTCGATCTGTACGAAATTGCGTCGAAGCACTTGAAAGCCTGCTTTCCCGACCTGAAGATCGGCGGTCCCGCGCTCGCCTTCCGCCTCGACTGGGCAGACGACTTTCTCTGCGAGATGAAAAAGCGCAAGGTCGAGATCGACTTTTTCTCTTGGCATATTTACGCGACCGAGCCGAGCGAAATTTCGGAAAAAGCCGAAAAAATTAAGCACCTGCTCGTTAAGCACGGCTACGAAAATGCGGAAAGCATATTGAACGAATGGAACTACGTAAAGGGCTGGGTCGAAGAATATAAATACTCGATCCAAACCATCCACGGCATCAAAGGCGCCGCATTCGTTATGGCGACCATCTCGGCGGCAGAGCTGTCAAGCATAGATATGATGATGTATTACGATACGCGTCCCTCGATCTTTTGCGGTGCTTTCGATTACTATACTTACGAGCCGCTTCCGACATATTATGCTCTGAAATGGTACGGCGAGCTCTACGGCGCAGAGGTAGTGAGAGCAAACGGCGGCATCGATAATATATATTCTCTTTGCGGTGTTAAAAACGGAAAGACCGTTTCGATAATTACATATTATTCCGACAAGGACGGTCTGCCGGACAAGACCGTATCGCTCGATTTCGGCAAGGATGCAAAATACGAAATGTATCTTGTCGACGCCGAGCATAACGGCGAGCTCGTCGACAAGGTCGACGGCAAGGAGATCGTAATGAAGCAAAACACGTTCGTGATGCTTAAGGAAATTTGACCGTACGTGCACAAACGAAAAACAACTAAAATTTAAGGCAGAATGACTTCCGAGGCCGGATTTCCATTTTTTAAGGATACGGCTTTTACAAAACTTACCTTCAAAAAAACTACATACATTTTAAAGGAGACTTGCAAATATGAGCATCTCGGAAGGCTTTTTGATCATTGACGGCTCTAACACCGTGAGTACGACCGGCTCGGACGTTAAATGGATAATAGAAAAGTGGTACAAAAAGCTGTCTTTTCCAGAATCGTACGACAACAGATTTTACGATGCGCTAAATGCGATCACCGTTTCCGATACCGTAGATATCGAATCCTACGATATCGATTGTAAGGACGGAAAACGTAATCTTCTTTCATTCTTGTTTATGTGTGAAAGAACTGCCGAATATTATAAAGAAAACAATATCGGCGAAGATATACTTTTGGCTACACTAAATGACATACCGTTATGGACAGCAACTTGGAGCACCCTTAAGGGCGAGTTATATTTGGGAGAATTAGGTTGGTTGAAGCATCATTTAAGCGGCATACTCTTCAGATTGGGCAGATTACAATTTGCAATTGGAAAAGCCGAATTCGACAGTTCTGAGCATAACTTAAAGAAAGGCGAAGGCGTTATAGAAATACATATACCCGAGGGCAGAAAATTATCGCCCGAAGAGTGTAAAAAATCTCTCGATCTTGCAAGAGCTTTTTTTGCCGAACATTTCCCGAATTTTACATACCGTTATTTTACTTGCCATTCTTGGCTTTTGGACGATACTCTGAAAAAATATTTGCCTGCAAAAAGCAACATTTTACTTTTTGCAAATATGTTTGATAAAATTTTCAGCGAAAAATCATCGGCAGTTTTGCGTTACGTATTACGTTGGGATGCAACGCCGGAAAATCTTCAGTATATGCCCGCAAATTCCGAATTTGCGCAAAAAATCAAATCGGCATATTTAAACGGTGAAGTTTTTCATTCAACGACGGGCTTGATCAAAAGATAAGCTTTTACCAAATACGTTCGTTTTTCGAAAACAAAGAGCCTAAATCAAACCTTTACGTTTGACTTAGGCTTTTCTTGTTTTTTCAAACAAAAAAACCTAAACCGAACTTTATGGGTACGATTTAGGTTTTGATTGGCGGAGAGAAAGGGATTCGAACCCTTGATACCGGTTAGGGTATACACGATTTCCAGTCGTGCGCCTTAGACCAACTCGGCCATCTCTCCGTGACTATTATATTATATCACTTTGTCTCTGAAATGTCAAGGTGTTTTTTAAAAATACTTAAAATCTTTTTCTACACTCTTTTATTGACAATTTATTCTATTTCAAGTATAATATGATTTTCAAGGATCAATTATCTCACTCGGCCATAGCGGTTATGATTATTTATCGATTTATTGCTAAGCGAAGCAATAGCCGAGTCAAATAAACTTGACTCGGCCAATGCTATTACATTTTATTCTTTGCGTGCGTCGGCTATTATTTTCTCGGTCAATGCCTGAGGAACCTCATCATATCTTATAAAGTCGAAATCGAAGCGCCCTCTGCCCTGAGTTGCAGCGCGCAGAGCGATCACATAATCGGTCATTTCCGCAAACGGCACCTCGGCCAGAACGACCTGCATGCCGTCATCCGCGGGCTCAATGCCCATGACTCTGCCGCGGCGCTTGTTCAAATCGCCCATGACATCGCCGACATAGCTGTCGGGAATGTAAACGCGCAAGTCACCGATAGGCTCAAGGAGCACGGGATTTGCCTGAGGCAATCCCTCGCGGTAAGCGATGGCGGCGGCGAGCTTAAAGGATATCTCGTTGGAATCGACATCGTGATACGAGCCGTCATACAGATTTGCCGCAAGATGAACAACGGGATAGCCGGCCAAAACACCCTTCTGCATGCATTCCCTGAGTCCTGCTTCGACAGCGGGAAAGAAATTCTTCGGAACGGCACCGCCGAATACGCTTTCGGTAAACGTAAGCCCCTCCGCCTCACCGGGCGAGAATGTGATCTTTACATGACCGTACTGACCCGAGCCGCCGGACTGCTTCTTATGCTTGCCCTCAACGTCCACCTTCTTCTTGATCGTTTCTCTGTAAGCGAGGCGCGGCTTCGTGAGCTCTACGTTTGCGCCGAAGCGATTCTTAAGCTTTGCGATTACGACATCGAGATGAATGTCGCCGAGGCCGGAAACGGTCAGCTGCTTTGTCTCCGAATTGTTTTCGTATTTCACGGTCAGATCCTCTTCAAGTATCCTTGCCATACCGGATGAGATCCTGTCCTCATCTCCCTTTGCCTTCGGAGAAATCGCCATTGTATAATAAGGGCGCGGATATTTTACGAAGGCGTATTTGATATCATTTTGAGATGTTGTCAGGGTGTCGTTGGTATTGGTGGCGGCAAGCTTGGAAACGACGCCTATATCTCCGCAGGAGAGCACGTCGACATCGATCTGCTTTTTGCCGCGAAGGATAAATATCTTATTCAGCTTTTCGGTCTGTCCGTTTCTCGTGTTGCGAAGAACGGTGTCCTTTTTCACCTCGCCGTTCATTACCTTAAAGAATGACATCTTGCCGACGAAGGGATCAGCGACCGTCTTGAATACAAATACCGAGCTCTCATCCGATTGCGGCTCTATAGCTATTTCGCCGCCGTCCTCAAGGTGCTCGACACCGCGCGCGGTAGGTCTCGGGAACGATTCGGCAATAGTGTCGAGAAATGTTTTGATTCCCCAGTTTTTGATCGCAGCACCGCAGAATACGGGAACGATGTCGCCCTTGATTATTCCCTCGTGTATCGCCTCGAGCGCCTCCTCGCGGGAGATGGGCTCCTCGTTAAAGAACTTATCCATGAGCACGTCGCTCGTCTGCGCGATTGCCTCAAGAAGAATATTGTGATATTCGGCGCATACCTCCGCGAACTTTTCGGGAATGGAGCTTCTTATATATTCACCCGTGGCCTTTTCAAATGTATAAACACACATTTCCACAAGATTGCAAAATCCTATAACGGTATCGCCGTCGATGATCGGGATCTGGATCGGACAAACATTCAGTCCGTATTTTTCCCGCACCGCGCCGAACACCTTATAAAAGCGTGCCTCACCGTCATCGAATCGATTTATGAAAAACGCCTTTGGAATTCCCGCCTCCGTCGCCATCTTCCATGCGAGCTCGGTTCCGACCTCGATTCCTGCCTTTCCGTCCACGACGATGATCGCCGCGTCGGCAACTCTGACGCACTGCCGCGCCTCGGCCTCAAAGTCGAAGAATCCCGGCGTGTCCATTATGTTGATCTTCGTTCCGTTCCAAAGCATCGGTGCTGTGGCGGCGGAAACAGAATATCCGCGCTTTATTTCCTCCGGATCGTAATCACACACGGTGTTGCCGTCGGCAACGTTTCCGAGTCGGTCTGTGAGCCTCGATATGTAAAGCATTGACTCTGCGAGCGAGGTCTTGCCTCCGCCGCTGTGACCGAGGAGGACGACGTTTCTGATTGATTTTGTGTAAACCTGTTCCATGTGTTTGTTCTCCTTATGAAAAAATTCTGCAAATGCGTCTTGCGCAAAAACATTCTAAATTAATTATACACGATATAAATTCCGAATTCAAGTAATTTTCTTGAAGAATTTAGACACACGGATGTAGAAAATTAAAGCACGAATTTGTGCATTGTACACAAATTCGTGCGGACGCCGCGGATTTCTGTCACTCCGCGGCTCTTGTTTTCATATGAACGAGGACCTCGTATATATTTCCGACGCCGCAGAGCTCGACGCCCTTCGGAACGGACAGATGCTTGGCCAGATTTTTCTTTGGAATGATGATTTTTGTAAATCCGAGACGCACAGCCTCCTTAACGCGGTAATCGATGTGGGACACGGCGCGCACCTCGCCCGCGAGTCCTATCTCGCCGAATGCGATTATATCGTCGGAAATTATCCTGTCCGTGATTCCGCTTATGAGTGCCATGGCTATGGAAAGGTCGGCACTCGGCTCATCCAAATGCAGACCGCCGGCTACATTAAGATAAATATCATTTTCATAAAATTTAAGGCCCATACGCTTCTCGAGCACCGCGATGAGCAGGCACATGCGGTTGTAGTCAAATCCGTCTGCCGTTCTTTTTGCCGTGGGATAAACGCTTTTCGTGACAAGGGACTGTATCTCCGTTATTATCGGGCGCGTGCCCTGAATGACACATCCCGCGCACGATCCGCTCGTGTTTTTGGGACGCTCGGCCATAACGACCTCGCTCGGGTTCGGGATCTCGGCAAGGCCGGTGTCCTGCATCTCGAAGACGCCGATCTCGTTTGTTGAGCCGTAGCGGTTTTTGATGGCGCGTATGATCCTGTAAGAATTGGTGCGCTCGCCCTCGAAGTAAAGCACCGCGTCGACCATGTGCTCGAGGAATTTCGGACCGGAGATGCCCCCCTCCTTATTTACATGACCGACCAGGAATACCGCGGCACCGTTTGTTTTTGCATAATTAATGAAGGTCATCGCTCCCTCGCGCACCTGTGTTATGCTGCCGGGCGCAGAGGAAAATTTGTACGAACAGAGTGTTTGGACCGAATCGATTATTATGACATCAGGCTTTAAGCGCTCGCATTCCGAGAGAATGGACTCCGTGTCGGTTTCCGTCTGCAGATACAGCGATTCTCCGCTTATCCCGAGCCTCTCGGCACGTAGCTTAAGCTGCCCCTTCGATTCCTCTCCGGAAACGTAAAGAACGCGCCGCGTCCTCGCCAGCTCGGATGAGATCTGAAGCAAAAGCGTCGATTTTCCTATGCCGGGTTCGCCAGAAAGAAGCACCGCCGATCTGTCGACCAGCCCGCCGCCGAGGACTCTGTCAAGCTCGCCGAGTCCGGTTTTTGTGCGCATAAAATTCGGCAACTCAAGATCCGACAGCAGCTCCGCCTTGCTGTAATCCGTGCTTCTGCCGCATTTTATTTCGCCGTTTTGAGTTTTTTCTTCAACAATCTCTTCGTCAAAGCTGTCCCATGCCTGACAGTCAGGACATTTTCCGAGCCATTTCAGGCTCGTGCTTCCGCATTCGCGGCATACGAATATTTTCTTTGGTCCCTTCATTTCAATCTCCGAAAATTTAAATTTTTCTTCCTTCTCTATATTCTATAATACCACAAACTATCGCAAAACTCAATTGCTTTTGATATTCTTTTTCCGAAAGTTTTTCGCATTCCTCCGAATTCGTTATAAATCCGCATTCGATAAGCACGCCGATCGGCTCCGTATTTTCGAGGACGTAGATCCCCTTTCCGCCTTTCGTCTGCCTCGTATTGTCGGTTTGAAGGCGCGAGCGTACATTTGACTGTATTTTCCCCGCCAGAGCACAGCTTGCGTCGTCATTCGGCTTATAATATACCTGAAGACCGCTGTATTTGGACTGAGAATACGAATTCATATGAACGCTGATAAAGATCGCACCGGGATATTCGTTCGCCGCCTTGCAACGGTTCTTAAGATCGGAGATCTTCCTTAGCCCCTTGATATCCTCGTCCTCTGTATACAAGAGCTTGTCGCTCGTCCTCGTAAAAATGACGGTATAGCCGTTTTCCTTCAGAGCCTCCGCGATCTGCTCGGATATCTGCATATTCAGATCCTTTTCGTATACGCCGTTCACTCCTATGGCTCCGCAGTCCTCTCCGCCGTGTCCGGGGTCAATGATCACGGTCTTGGAAAGATCATTTGAATTTGCCGCAGTAAGATATAGACCGCGCTCATAGCGCGCCTGCACGACGGAGACCGAAAACGCAATGAGCAGGATCGCAATCACGGCGACCTTCAAGGCACATCTCGTGCGGTAAAACGCTTTTTTTCCGATAATGATCCATCGCATAAAAAACCTCCAGATAATTATAACAAAACACGTTTTGTATAACTATATGGAGGATAATTTATAAATATTACTTTCTTTTTGCGTCCATTTTTCCGCCGAAAAGCTTTTTTTCCTTAAGACCGAGGGTATATCCGAGCTGTGTCACGAGGATCGCAATGATCGGCACGATAAAATAGCCGAGCGACTTAACAACAGCGCCGCTCGTTCCCCAGTCGGAGGCAAACGCCGTCACCGCCTCGACGATACCGAGATATATCGCCATGGTGAATTTTGCGATCGTTAGCAGGGTCACTCCGACCGTGTAGCACACCTCGGAGCCCGCCTTTGAAATTGCGAGAAAGATCGCGGCAAGGCCGGCAAGAACAAAGTTCGGTATATTCGCGAAAACGGACAGCACGATGCCCTTATACGGCTTATATTCGCCTCTTCCGCTGTTAAGGCTCAGCTTGTCCTTTGCCCCGAGATCCCATGCCGTCGTATATAAAATAACGCTGAAGAACAGCGTCGTGAAGACGGAAAGAAAGAACTTAAGCAATGTCGAATCGGAGATAGAGCCAAGCGCAGTGATCAATATAAGTGAAAAGACGGTTATTCCGATCTGATCGATGTAAAGCTTTACAATGTCATATGAATGCCTTTTTAATATCGACATACTTACCTCTTAACATTAGTTTTCTCTATTTTAGCATACAAAATAAAAAAAACAAGCATAAATACAAAATGTTTACATTTTATCCACTAAAATTATAATAAATTTTGTATAATAGAAGTGTGAATTTTATTTCAAACTTATCGGAGGTGGTAAAAAAGTGTCGGTCCTCACCTTAAAAAGCGCCGAATTTCAAACCTTTCCGCCGGTGCTGCGTGATTACGCCTCGTACATGTCGGCGATCAAAGGAAATTCGGAAAAGACCGTATGCGAGTATCTGCTCGATCTGCGCACGTTTTTCAGATTTACTAAAATGAAAAAGCAAAACGAGGAGCTCGACAAAGCGGATTTCGAAAAGATCTCCATATCCGATATTACGGTCGAGGACGTCAAGGCCGTGACTCCGCAGATAATTATAGACTACCTCATGTACGCGGGCTTTCAGCGCGAGAACAATTCAACGACGAGAATGAGAAAGCTGAGCTCGATCCGCTCATTCTTCAAATATATGTTTGCGAAACGGCACTACATCGACTCCAATCCCGCGGCGGACATCGATGCGCCGAAGAAAAAAAGCACCTTGCCCAAATTTTTAACGGTCGAGGAGTCGGTGAAGCTTTTGGAGACCGTAAAAAACGATACGGCATCAAAGACAACGGTGCGCGACTTTGCGATCATTACCCTGTTTTTAAATACGGGCATGCGTCTTTCGGAGCTTGTGGGCTTAAATCTCGAGAGCTTCGACTCCGAGCTCACGACGGTCAAGGTCGTCGGTAAAGGCAATAAGGAACGCATCATTTACTTAAACAGATCCGCGCGCGACGCGCTTGTCGCTCATTTAAGACAAAGGCTCGACCCGAAATACGTGCGCACCGGCATAAATGCCCTCTTTCTCTCGCGCCGCGAGCAGCGCATATCGGAAAAGACCGTGCAGTGGATCGTTTATAAATATCTGGACATGGCCGGACTCGGCTCGAAGAAGCTCTCCGTGCATAAGCTGCGGCACACCGCCGCCACATTGATGTACCAGTCCGGTAAGGTTGATATAAGAGTGCTGAAGGACATACTCGGCCATGAGCAGCTGAACACCACTCAGATCTACACGCACCTCGTGAGCCGCAATCTCGAGGAGGCGGTCGAGCACAATCCGCTCGCAGATATAAAATTCAAAAAATGAAATTCTGCCTCAAAATAATTCTATGATTCGGAGATGCTTATAAAATGACATTAGGTGAAAAGATCAGGCAAGAGCGCAAGAAGCGCAAGCTCACGCAAAAGGAGCTTGCCGGCGAAAAAATAACGCGGAATATGATCAGCCTTATTGAAAAGGACCTGGCAAACCCGTCGATCGAAACGCTGAAATATATTTCCGAGCGTCTGGAGCTCCCGCTCTCCTACCTTGTCTCCGAGGGCGACGACGCCTTCTATTATGCGAAGAAGGAGGCGATCGACGGAATCAAGGCCTCCTACACCGCGGGCAATTATGCGGTCACCGTCACGAGGATCGACAAGCTCGAAAAGACCGACGACGAGCTTTCGTTCATTCTCGCCGACTCGCATTTTCAGATCGGAAAAAAGGCAATGAAAAGCGGCTCGCTCTTCTCCGCCGGAAAGCATCTTACAAGAGCGCTCGAGCTCTGCGATGCCACCTGCTACAGCACCGAGCGCATACGCGCCCTTTCTAAAATGTATCTTGCGGTGGCAAGGAACATACAGTCGCCCCTGCTCGAATTCGACGCTGATGAATTTACTGCGGCGGAGACCGAGCTGTTCGACATCGAGTTTTACAAATATCTCGTGCTCGATTTTGATTACCATTATAAAAATACCGTCTTCTCCCGTCATCTGCAGGCAAAGAAGCTGATGAGAGATAAGGATTACCGCGCGGCCGCCGACCTGCTCTCCGAGATTGAGATGTCAAAGCTGAACGGCGAGTACAACGCATACGTCATCTTCGGCATATACGGCGACCTTGAAATATGCTATAAACAGCTCTGCGATTTCGAAAAGGCATACAAATATTCCAGCAAGCGCTTTTCCCTTCTTGAGGGCTTCAAAATTTAAATTTAAAGGCATTTCGGCGTTTATTTTCCGCCCGAAATGCTTTATTTTTATAAAATCTCTTGACTTATTTTTAATTTGGTGGTATAGTATATTAGGTGATTTTTGGGCAAATTGCATTTTTTGCTCATAAGGAGCCGAAAATTGTTATTTTTTAGGAAGGAGAGATTTGCTGAAAAAAGCAAATCGGGAATTCGTTTTGGACAAATACACAAAACCACAAATCTGCTCGCTTCCCGGAGCGGCAGAACTCCGCGCGGCACTTGCCGAAAGCGAAGGTGCGGACGTTAGAGCGCAGATCGCTCTTCTGTTCGATGAAAACACCTTTGTCGAAACAAGCGCATACACAAAGCGCGGCTTCTCCGAATTCTTGGCAACGGAGAAATCGAATGAATTTGAGAGCGTCATAACAGGCTACGGTGCAATTGACGGTAAGCTCGTCTTTGCCTTTGCCGAGGATGCCTCGAGGATCGGCGGCTCCATCGATGAGCGCCACGCGAAGAAGATCGCGGATCTTTACGCTCTTGCCATCGGCAACGGCGCACCTGTCATCGGTATCTTCAATTCCAACGGTACGGATATTTTTGCGGGAACATCCGCTCTCGCCGCTTACGGTAAGATCATGTCTGCGGTAAGCTCGGCATCCGGCGTTGTTCCTCAGATCGCATTTGTTGCCGGCAAGTGCATCGGCACATCTGCCGCGATCGCATCTATGTTTGATTTCACGGTCGTTGCCGACGGAGCTCAGCTCTACGTTACATCTCCGGAGCTTACCGGTGCACAGGGCGCGCAGAATTCCATCGTGGCATTCACGGGCGAGACATCGAGCTGCGCCGCTTACATAAGAGGCCTTATATCGTTCCTCCCCATGAATTCCTCTGTCGGAATAACCGTTGTCGACTGCCCCGACAATCTCGGCAGGAAGCTCGGCGACGTTGATCTCACCGGTGACGCCACCGCCGCAGTTTCCGTAATAGCGGACAACGGCATCTATTATGAGGTCGGCGCGAAGTTCGCAAGCGCAGTTACTACCGCATTTGCTTCCATCGGCGGCGTAAAATGCGGTATCATCGCCACGTCGCGCTCCGTTGATGACGGAAAGATCGACGCAGCCTCGGCAAAGAAGATCGCAAGATTCGTAAACCTCTGCAATTCGTTCTCTCTCCCCGTCGTAACTCTCGTGGATTCCATGGGACTTGCAATCGATAAGGAAAACGAGACCGATTTTGCTCCCGCACTTGCAAAGCTTGCATTCTCCTATGCAACCTCTACAGTACCGAAGGTAACTGTTATCATGGGTCGCGCGATCGGCGCATCCTTCGTCCTCCTCGGCTCCAAGGCGCTCGGCGCGGATCTCGTATACTCGCTTGACACTGCGGAGATTGCGGCATTGAACGCCGACAGCGGTGTTGCCTTTGCCTGGGACAAATATATAACGGAAGAAAAAACGAGAGATGACCTTATCGCCGATTGGAAGGCGAATGTTTCATCCCCTGCAAATGCGGCGGCAAGCGGCGAGATCGACGACATCATCGATACCAACGAGCTCCGTGCGAGACTCTGCTCTGCGCTTCTCATGCTTTCATGCAAGGATCCGTCTTATGCAAAGGCCTGCCGCAAGGTTCTTCCCCTTTGATAGGAGGGACAAGGTATGAATTTCTTACTTGCTGTGGACCCCAACAAGTCTCTTAAGCCCCTCGAGGCGCTTTCGTTCGGTGCACAAACACTCCTACTAGGAATGGTGACCGTTTTTGCGGTGCTTGTCATCATATGGCTCTGCATTGTATTGCTCAAGGTCGGCCTGCACGATCTGCCCGAGAAGAGGAAGAAAGAAACGCATGACGCGCCCGTCGCTCCCGTCGCTCAGCCGAGCGTGCAGGACTCAAGCGACGACGAGCTCGTTGCTGTGATCGCCGCCGCAATAGCGCAAGCGGAAACGGAAAGCACCGGAATGAAATTCCGCGTCGTCTCCTTCAGAAGAAAATAATTTTAATGCTTGAAAGGAACTAAGTGAAATGAAAAAGTATAACATTACCGTAAACGGAAAAACATATGAGGTCGTTGTTGAAGAGGCAGGCTCGGCTCCGAGCGCGGCTCCCGTATATACAGCACCCGCACAGACCGCAGCTCCCGCTCCCGCAGCAGCTCCTGCGGCACCCGCCGGCGCAAACTCGGTGACGGCTCCCATGCCCGGCACTATCCTCGACATTAAGGTTACCGCAGGTCAGGCCGTTAAGAAGGGCGACGTTATCTGCGTGCTCGAGGCAATGAAGATGGAAAACGATATTCCCGCTCCGTGCGACGGAACGGTTGCTTCCGTCTGTGTTCAAAAGGGCGCAACGGTAAATGCCGGCGATATTATCGCATCTCTTAACTGACCGAAGACCGAAAGGTATAGGTAATCGAAATGGGCGATACAATTCAAAACTTTTTAGCTTCGACGGGCGTGGCAAAGCTCTTCTCCGATGATAAATGGTGGCAGTACATCGTAATGTACATCATCGTCGGCGTTCTGTTTTACCTTGCCATTGTCAAGAAGTTCGAGCCGTTGCTCCTTATGCCGATAGCCTTCGGTATGCTTCTTGCCAATTTGCCCGGTGCGAACTTGATTCATCTCGACTTTTTCTTTGACGATTATTATTTGAACCCCGAAAGCGGTATTTTTGCCGAAAAGATCAAGGAGTGGTTCGACGCCGCGGGCGTTACCTCCGCCGACTATACTTATGTGGACGGTGCGTTTACGTTTAACGGCAGTGCGATCATCGACAGCCTCAAGGCGGCATTTGCCTCCTTTGATTTGCCGAACAGCATCACCTTTACCGACGGTGCAATGCATGTCAAGATGACCACCGTGATCAAGGAGGTCGTCAACAACGGCGGGCTTGTGGACATTCTTTATCTCGGAGTTAAGCTCGGACTTTATCCCTCGCTTATATTCCTCGGTGTCGGTGCGATGACGGACTTTTCTCCCCTTATCGCAAACCCGAAATCGCTCCTTATGGGTGCGGGTGCACAGCTCGGAGTATTTATGGCATTCTTTGCCGCTCTGTTCTTCGGCTTCACGCCTGCGCAGGCCGGTGCGATCGGTATAATCGGCGGCGCGGACGGCCCCACAGCCATCCTCGTAACGAAGGAATTGGCACCCGAGCTGCTCGGCGCTATCGCCATTGCGGCATATTCCTACATGGCGCTCATTCCCATCATCCAGCCTCCCTTTATGAAGCTCCTCACAACGAAGAAGGAGAGAGAAATAAAGATGACGAACCTGCGTCAGGTCTCGAAGGTGGAAAAGGTTGTTTTCCCGATCGTCGTAACCGCCATCGTTTGTCTCCTTGTTCCCGATGCGGCTCCGCTCGTCGGATTTTTGATGCTCGGTAACCTCTTCAATGTTTCGGGCGTTGCAGACCGTCTCTCCAAGACCGCACAGAACGAGCTCATAAATATCGTAACGATATGCCTCGGAGTTTCTGTCGGTGCCACGGCAAATGCACAGAACTTCCTTAAGCCCCAGACGCTTTACATTATCGCGCTCGGCCTTTGCGCATTCGCGATCTCGACCTGCGGCGGACTTCTCACCGGTAAGATCATGTGCAAGGTCACAGGCGGAAAGATCAACCCGCTCATCGGCTCTGCCGGAGTCAGCGCGGTTCCTATGGCGGCGAGAGTTTCGCAGGATGTCGGACGTAAGGAGGATCCCTCGAACTTCCTTCTTATGCACGCGATGGGACCGAACGTTGCGGGTGTTATAGGCTCTGCCGTTACGGCGGGCGTATTCCTCTCAATGTTCAGATAATTCAGAAAGGATCACAGTAAAATGTCAAAAGTACTTATTACAGAAACAGTCCTCCGCGACGCGCATCAGTCTCTTGCTGCAACGCGTATGACGACGGAGGAAATGCTCCCCATACTTGACGATATGGATAAGGTGGGCTACTATTCCCTTGAGGCATGGGGCGGCGCAACGTTTGATTCCTGCCTCAGATTTCTTCATGAGGATCCGTGGGACAGATTGCGTAAGATCAAGGATCACTGTAAGAATACAAAGTTGCAGATGCTCTTCCGCGGACAGAACATCCTCGGCTACCGCCACTATGCGGACGACGTGGTCGAATACTTCGTTCAGAAGTCGATCGCAAACGGAATCGACATCATCAGGATCTTCGACGCGCTCAACGATGCAAGAAACCTTGAAACGGCAATTAAAGCAACGATCAAGGAGGGCGGCCACGTACAGGCGGCTATTTCTTACACCACATCTCCCTTCCACACCAACGAGGGCTTCGCACAGTATGCAAAGCAGCTCGAGGAAATGGGTGCGCACTCCATATGCATCAAGGATATGTCCGGTCTGTTGAAGCCCTATGAGGCATATCAGCTTGTAAAAACCATCAAAAACACCGTTGATATTCCGATCCAGCTCCACACGCACTACACCGCAGGACTTGCTTCGATGACGCTCCTTAAGGCAATCGAGGCGGGCGTTGACGGTGTTGACACGGCAATTTCCCCTCTTGCAATGGGCACGTCGCACACTCCCACAGAGTCGCTTGTCGCAACGCTTCAGGGAACTCCGTACGATACGGGTCTCGAGCTTGAAAAGCTTGACGTCGTTGCAAAGCACTTCAACAAGATCCGCGAGAATTACCTCGCCTCCGGTCTTATCGATCCCAAGGTGCTGAAGGTCGACGTAAACGCTCTTCGCTATCAGGTTCCCGGCGGAATGCTCTCAAACCTTATCAGCCAGCTTAAGATGGCCGGCAAGTCGGATAAGCTCGACGAGGTTCTCGAGGAGGTCGCAAACGTACGTCAGGATGCGGGCTTCCCTCCTCTTGTAACTCCTACGTCGCAGATCGTCGGAACTCAGGCGGTGAACAACGTCCTCTTTGCAAACGAGGGCAGATACGCAAGAGTTACGAAG
Source organism: uncultured Ruminococcus sp. (assembly GCA_964593825.1). Lineage (GTDB taxonomy): Bacteria > Bacillota > Clostridia > Oscillospirales > CAG-272 > UBA1740. The sequence goes on along the minus strand of CAZQII010000001.1, from coordinate 31,691 downwards.
GAATTCAAGGGCCTTGTACGCGGCGAATACGGCAGATGCCCCGCACCGATCTCCGATGAATTCAAGCACAAGATCATCGGCGACGAGGAGATCATCGATTACCGTCCCGCAGACAAGATCGCGCCGGAGATCGATTCGCTCCGTCAGAGAGTCGCTCCCTATCAGGAGCAGGACGAGGATCTTCTCTCCCTTGCACTCTTCGAGCAGGTTGCGATCAAGTTCTTCGATTGGAGAAAGCAGCAGAAATACAATCTCGATTCCAATGCCGATGTAAGCAACGGAGTTCACACGATCTAATTTTAAAAAAGTACTGCCGCAGGATTTATTCTGCGGCAGTTTTCTTATTTGTATTAATGAACGAAAAAAAGCAACGGCGCACCGTTGCTTTTTTTATTTATCCGTTCTCGCCGTCAGATCCGTCACTTGACGGCTCGTCGGTCGAGCTGTCGCTGTGAGGATCCTCGCCGTCGGCGGAGTCCTTTTGATCTTCGTTTACGATCTTGCCCGAATCCCAAACGCTTGAGAAGAAATCGTCGCCGAGAAGGCCGGTGCCCTCCGCGCGGTTCCTCATAGCCTCCTCAGCCTTTGCCTTTTCATCGGCCTCACGCTTGAGGTTGCTTTCATGAGCGGTCTTGTTTTCCTCGGCGCTCCTGCGCTTTCTCTCGACTGCGATCGCTTCGATCTCCTCTATCGTGGGATCGTCGGACTGCATTGCGCGAGTAAACTGCTCATCGTCCATCGATTCGTTCTTAAGAAGGAACTGTGCCACGAAATGGAGCTTATCGATATGCTCGTTAAGAATATTCTTACAGGTTTCGTACGCCTCACCGATGATCTCGCGGATTTCGTCATCGATCTCGGCGGCGGTCTTTTCGGAATAATTCTTTCCGGAGGAGAAATCTCTGCCGAGAAAGACCTCGTCGTTCGAGTGCTCCGAGCCGTAGAGGACCGTTCCGAGCTTTTTGCTCATGCCGTAGCGCGTCACCATATTGCGTGCAACGGACGTAGCCTGCTGAATATCGTTTGATGCGCCGGTTGAAATATCGTCGAGGATGATCTCCTCCGCAGCTCTTCCTCCGAGGGAAAGAATAATTCTGTCGAACATCGCATTTCTCGACGTGGTCATCCTGTCCTCCGTCGGAACACTCACGGTGACACCGCCCGCAGAGCCCGCGGGAATGATCGTGATGTGCTTGACAGGGTCGGTGTGCTTGCAATAGTAGGAAGCCACGGCGTGACCCGCTTCATGATACGCGCAGAGCTTGTTGTCCGCGTCTGTCCTGACCTTATTCTTCTTCTGCGGACCGAGGATGAGCTTCATGTACGAATCCTCGATGTCGTTCATTCCGATCAAGGCCTTATTTCTCTTTGCCGCGAGGAGCGCCGCCTCATTCATAAGATTCGCAAGCTCTGCACCGGTAAAGCCGATGGTGGTCTGCGCGATCCTTCTTAAGTCTACGGTCTCTTCGAGAGGCTTGTTTCTGCAGTGGACCTTAAGTATCTCTTCTCTGCCCTTTATATCGGGATAGTTAACAGTTACCTGACGGTCGAAGCGGCCGGGACGAAGCAATGCCGGGTCAAGTATATCGGGGCGGTTCGTCGCCGCTATGACTATAACACCGGAATTCGTGCCGAATCCGTCCATTTCAACGAGGAGCTGGTTAAGTGTTTGCTCGCGCTCATCGTGTCCGCCGCCGAGTCCAGCACCTCTGTGGCGTCCGACGGCATCAATCTCATCGATGAATATTATGCTGGCGGGAGACTTCCTCGCATTATCGAAAAGGTCACGCACTCTGGATGCACCGACGCCGACATACATTTCAACAAAATCGGAGCCAGAGATCGAGAAGAACGGAACGCCCGCCTCACCCGCAACGGCCTTCGCCAATAATGTTTTACCCGTGCCGGGAGGGCCCACGAGCAGAACGCCGCGCGGAATACGCGCACCGAGCTTTACAAATTTTGCGGGATCCTTCAAGAATTCGACGACCTCTTCGAGCTCCGCCTTTTCTTCATCCGCACCCGCAACATCGGCAAACTTTACGGCATTCTTTTCATCTACCGTTACCTTTGCCTTTGATTTGGAGAAGGAATTCATTTTTCCGCCGACACCGGACGCGCTCTTCATAACGAAGAAGCCGAAGCCGACGATTATTATGACGCCTATGATATACGGCAAGTATGAAACATACCACGGTGTTTGCGCGGCGGGCTCGATATTAAAGCTCTCGAGCGTGCTGCCGAGCACGTGATTTGCCTCGGCAAGGTCGCATATTCTCTCGAGCTGGAAGCTGTATACCACCTGCAATTCATATTCCTTTGCCGCTGCAGTCCTGTCAACGGTGTAATCGGTTCCGTCCTTGGTATACGGATAGATCTTCACGATTGCAACGGATTCACCGTTTACCGTGAATTCTTTTACCGCATCGGCATGAAGTGCATCCACGAGGTCACCGTATCCGAAACTCTCCTCGCTGTCACCGTTGCCGGTCAAAACCGAAACGGAAAGGATCACCACGGCAACCAATAATACGAGCATGATGATGCTCTTGAAATTAACTTTCATTAAGTACCCTTATTGCCTTTCTTATTTTTTGTAAAAGTAAAATCGGAAGGTAAATAAAAACGCTTTTCGGAGTCCCGATCGGTTAAGATACGCGCATATAGCTTCGCACCGCCGCCGTCATCCCTGACGCCGAAGCCCGGAACCCACACAACCCCCTTCTCATCACAGAGGACAGGAATGCGCGAGCGCATCGATCTCGGGATCTTTCTGTCGTTGAAAAGCTTTTTAAGCTTATGTGTCATTCCGCCCCAAAAGCAGGAATCACCGTCACGCTTATTTCTTATAAACAAACCGCCTTTAATTATAGCAGAAGACAGATCGGCTTGTGTTGAAATATTGTAAACTTTTGAAGAATAATCGTCAAGCACCTCGCCCGACAGAAGCACGGCGGATGACGCATCGGCAATGATATTTTCGCCAAGGGAAATCGGAAAGAGAAAATCCTCTTCCTCACACTGCGCATCGCTCCTTGAAAATCCGCAAAGCCCTTCCTTGCAGACAAAGCTGATTTTGCCGGGCAGATCCAATGAAAAATCACCGCCGCCGTCAAGACAGCCGCGTATTGCCGAAACATGCACCCGTTCAAGCAGGCACGAGTCGGAGAGCTCAAGAAAATACAGCTTCAAAATGCGAAAAAGGAGCGATATGTGAAGGCTCCGAAGCTCGGCACAAGGTATGCCGCCGTTTTTATACTTACCGTAAAACCGCATTGCCTCACCGCTCAGGCATTCGTCATCGTCGCGCAGATTACCGCACATCTTCTCAACCGAGGAATAGGCCCCTGCAAAATGCTGCGAAAGGAGCGGCAATATATTATGCCTGATGTAATTTCGCGTGTAATCATCCGTTTCGTTCGTGCTGTCGCAGGCAAAAGCGATATTCGCCTCGGAAAGCGCCCTTATAATATCCGCCTTTTTTACGTAAATGAGAGGACGGATCAATCCGTCCCTGCACGGAGGGATGCCGGACATTCCCCGCGAGCCTGCGCCGCGCATCATATTTATTATGACCGTCTCGAAATTATCGTCCGCGTTGTGCGCGACGGCAAGAGTAAGCTTTTCTGTTCTGCTGTCGATTATATCTTTAAAAATCGAATATCTGGCATTTCTTGCAGCTTCCTCTATCGATCTGCCGCTCTCCCTTGCAAGGGTCGGAACATCCGCGCTACGTGCGATGAATTCGACATTCAACCCATCGCAGAGCTCCCTTGAAAAGTGCTCGTCACAGTCCGCCTCCTCGCCCCTTATCATATGATTCACATGAACGGCGACGATCGGAAAATATCCGCGCTCCGCTCTGTACTTTAAAAGGAACAAAAGGAGCATGAGCGAATCCGGTCCGCCGGAAAATCCGACGAGCACCCCGCGCAAAATCCGAGCATCCATGGAAAAGTCCGCGATCGCGCGCTTTATATCCTCATATATACTTTTTCCGAGAGAAGAGGAAAACAGTTCTTCTGAAATATTATGCATTTGATATCATATCGGACTCAAGAGTTCTGAACTTCGTGAATTTTCCGATCCAGCCCATCTTGACATTTCCCACCTCGCCGTGTCTGTTCTTTGCGATTATGACCTCGGCCGTATTCGCGCTGTCGGCCGCACCGTCATCGCTCGCACCGGAGATATCCTTGTAATATTCTTCTCTGTAAAGGAAAAGAACGACATCGGCATCCTGCTCTATCGATCCGGAATCTCTGAGATCGGCAAGCGTCGGACGCTTACCGCCCCCGGATCCGCTCGGGCGCGATTCGGTACCTCTGTTAAGCTGAGCGCAGCATATGATCGGAATGCCGAAATCCTTCGCCATTATTTTCAGATTTCGCGATATTTCTCCGACCTGCTGAGCCCTGTTATCGCTGTTGGAGGTCGATTGCATAAGACCGATGTAGTCGATCACCGCCAATCCGAGATTCGGAATGCGTCTGAGCTTCGATTTCATCTCGGTGCTTGTTATCGCTGAGGTGTCGTCAATATATATTTCACAGCCCGAGAGCGAGCTTGCGACATCCGCGATGTTGTCCCAATCCTCCGGACGCAAATTTCCCGTCGCGAGGGTCTTGGAATCGATCATCGCCTCGCTCGAAATTATTCTCGAAACGAGCTGCTCGCCAGACATCTCCAAGGAGAAGATCGCAACGCCCTTCTTCGTTGCCTTTGCGACATTTGTCGCTATATTAAGGGCAAACGATGTCTTTCCCATACCGGGGCGCGCTCCGACGATTATCAGATCGCCCTTGCCCATCTTTATAAGCTTTTGGTCGAGGCCGGAGAATCCCGTCTTCGTCTCGGAGGATTCGCCCTTTTCCGCGGAGCGGAGCTCGATGTCCTTATAAACATTCTGAAGGACATCTCTTATATGGCGGAACTCCTTTGTGTCGCTGCCATGCGAAATATCGAATATCCTTTGCTCCGCGCTGTCAACTATATTGCGCACCTCGGATGCCTCGTCGTACGCGTCCTTGGATATTTCATCACATACGTTGATGAGCCTGCGCAATGTTGACTTTTCTTTTACTATATGAGCATAGTCCTTTATATTCGATACGGCGGGCACGGATTCGGCGAGCAAGGTAATGTACTGTATTCCGCCGCTCTCGTCTCTGTCACCGTGCTCGACCAGAGCATTTACCAGCGTGACGGGGTCGATCATCTTGCTCTGCGTATACATGCTTACGAATGCGGAATATATCCGCTTGTGCTCGTCAAGATAAAAATCATCGACCGTGATCATGCCGCCGATCTGATCGAAGGCGTCCGGCTTTATTATAATAGAGCCGAGCAACGCCTGCTCCGCCTCGACGGAAACGGGCATTTGCTTTATCAATGTACTGTTAGCTTCCATTTAATGCTTCACTTTTCAAAAAATAAATTAAAGGCTTATCGGTCATTCACGCACAAGGACGGTAAACTGCGCGCTGATGTCGGCGAGTATTTTTATCTCAACGGAATAATTGCCGTATGCCTTGATATTGTCCTTAAGCATGATCTTTCTTTTATCTATATCGACGCCGAGCTCACGGCCGAGCTGCTCGGCAATGTCCTTGGATGTTACGGAGCCGTAAAGTCTGCCGTCCTGACCGTGACCCATAACAAACTCCAGCTGCTTTCCGTTTATGCGGTCTGCGAGCGCCTTTGCCGCCTTGCGGTCCTCGCTTATTTTGAACTGCTGAGCGGATTCCTTATTTTTAAGCTCGTTTGTCGCCTTCGCATCGGCGGGAACAGCCTTCTTCTGCGGAAAGAGAAAATTCCTTGCGTATCCGTCGGATACGTTAACTATCTGGTCCTTCTTTCCCTGTCCCTTTACATCGCAAAGTAAAATCACCTTCATAATAAATATATCTCCTTTATACTGCTTCTGTTTGTTGCTTGTTCAGATATTCGTCTATGCTCTCCTTAAGAGCCTCGAGCACCGCGATGACCGAATCGGAATTGACCTGCGCGCCCGCAACGTCGAAGTGCCCTCCTCCGTGGAGCTTCTCCAAGATCAGCTGGACGTTTACCGTTCCGTTCGAGCGTCCGGAAATATGGATCTGCCCCCCGATGCGCACGAGTGCGAACGCCGCATCGATGCCCTTGAGGGTGAGCATTTTATCCGCCGCCTTCGACGCAAGAACGCGGTAAGACGAATCGGTGTCACCGTCGCAGGACGAAATGGCTATATTTCCTCTGTACGTTGTAATATTGGTATGGAATCGCGACTCCTTCGAAAGCTCGGCGACGGACGTCTTGAACATGGAATAAACGTCCGACGGATCCGCGCCCGCACCGCGCAGATACTGCGCCGCGCCGAAGGTCCTCGTTCCCGTATTTCTCGTAAGCTGCTTTGTGTCCAAAATTATTCCGGCAAGAAGCATATCCGCCTCTTCCTTCAGGAGGTTGCGCGAGCTTATCGCATTTTCGAGCATCTCCGTAACGAGCTCGCACGCACTCGACGCGGAGGGCTCGATGAACGAAAGCTCCACGGAGGGATCCTCGGTGGCATCGATCTTTCTGTGATGGTCGATTATCGCCACGGAATTTATCTTCCTCGCAATATCGTCAAACTGCGCGCGCGTCTTGGAATTATGGTCAACAAGCACGAGCAAGGTGTCCGGACCTATCAGATCGAGCCCCTCGGCGTTGTCGACGAAGACCTGCGAATATGTCGATGTCTTTTGCAGCATCTCGATGCACGGCATCAAATTTCTATCGCGCATATCGACCGCTATATTCGTCTTTACTCCGCAAAGCATGGCGAGGCGCGCAATTCCGATCGAGGCACCGAGCGAGTCGAAATCGCCGTATCTGTGTCCCATTATGATCACGTTATCCTTGCGCGAAATGAGCGCTGTCAATTTGTTGGAAAATGCGCGCGAGCGCACATTCGAGCGCTTGTATACCGATTTTGTTTTTCCTCCGTAATAGAGGGTCTCCGTTTCCGTCCTGTATACGACCTGGTCGCCGCCGCGCTGGAGCGCCGTGTCTATCGCATCCTTTGCTATTGCCTCTCGCTCCGCAAGAGAGCCGCCGACCGCGGCAATACCCATCGAGACCGTTATGGAAACACTGTCGCCGACGCGAGCCTCGCGAACATCGTCGAGTATGGAAAACTTGTCCTTTACCAATTTTTCGAGATGGACACAATCGAAAAGCATAATGAACTTATCGTTTTCGTAAGCACGGATGATCGCCCCGAGGGACGATGCCCACGCTTTGAGCTTTGCCTCGACTGCGGAGACGGCATCGGAAACGCTGTCATGAACGAACTGCAGGACGTCCTCTATATTATCGATTGCGATGTAAGCAACGGCAACGCGCTCGTTGAAATACCTCGCCTCCAGCTCATCGAACTCCGTCTTGTCGTCGAGGACGAGCATATAGAGCCCCGGAGCATCCGACAAGACCTCAAATGTCTGTGCATTATATCTTCTGCCGCCGAATGTTAGCGTGCCGTCCTTTTTGATGCCGCCGATAAAGTCATCTCCGAAAATTTCCGTGAGATCCTTACCTATATAATTTTCTCCGAGTGCGACATCTGCGAACGCATCGTTATACCAAAGGGCGATGTCAGAGGAATCGAAGGCGATCATCGGATCCTTGGAATTTTTAAACACCGTGCTTCCGTTTTCGAGAAGCAGCTCATGTATATTTTTTCTCGGCAGAGACTTAACGGATGCGCCGCGCTTAAATTGCACGAACGCGATCTCGGCAAGATAAAGCACGAGCCCGATAGCGGCAACGAGGACGGTCGGGATCGCGGTAACAGCTGAGATTATCGCGACGAGTGCAATATTGAGACAGCCGAGAGCAACATACAAAACGACATCGAACCTCGACGCTATCGGTATATTGCCGCTCTCTCCGGTGATATTAATGCTTTTCATCGTCATCCTCACTTTCGTCCCTCCTGTTGTGTGATCCGTTCAACGGACCCTTATTTTGCGGGAAGCCGCCCGCCTTATTGCAAATAAACGTAAATATTACTCCGCCAACGGCAAGGATCTGCACCGAGAAGGAAGAAAAAATGAATATCGCAGCTATAACGATCAGCCTTGCCAGGCCGAGGCGCATTTTACCCGCAAGAAGCGCCGTTACGAAATTATAACCTATATAAGCATATACAAAGTGCAAGATCGAGTAAAGATTTACGATCGAAACGGAGAGAACATCGCCGTCCGACACAAACAAGTATGCTATCGCAACGATTATATAAAAGATAACAAAAACATTCGAGGTCTTGAATCTCCAGGCAAGGATCGCGGATTTTTCCGCGGAATGCTTGTATACGGTCAGCCCGAACATCTTAAAGGCAAAGCCCGATAATATCAAGGCGCCTATCACAAAAATTGACGGAATGAGCTTCAGCGCGCTGTCCATGTACAAAAGTGTCTGAGCGGCGGCCGCCTCGATATCCGCGGCGGAAAATTGACTTCCGAGACTCTCATATTGCTCATTAAGCGTCGATGCGATCTCCGACTTAAGAAGCGAATACACATCGGTATAAAAATCGCGCAACGAAGAAAATGATGCACTGCCCGTGCCAAGCCATGCGAGGATCCAGAGCAAAATCACCGTAAGGAGCACGACCGCACCCGCGGTAATTGCAACGGCCTCGGTCTTTGTTCTTCCGGACACGTACGTCAGGCCTATTGAAATTCCGATAACAACGGCGACAAGCGCAGAATACACGGAGACCGAGCCGAACGCCGCCGCGCAGAGGCAGACAGCTGCCGAAACGGATAAGGTAATGACTGCGCCGTGCTTTTTCGGAAATGAAAAAACGATCAGTGCCGCGATATACGCCGCGGCAAACGGGATCGCAAAGAACGAAAGCATCGAGCACATTGCTCCGAAGAGCAACGCCAGTGCCGCAAACAGCGCCAATGTTTTTTTATAATCGAATTTCGCATCAAGCTTATATTTCATACAATCACCTATATATTTTTATACTTTTACATTATATCATATTTCACACTGTTTGTAAAGAGCTAAAAAAATTATTTATTATTTTTTTATTATTTTATTTATTATTATTTAAAGCAAATTTACATTTTTCCTTCGGAATATTAATTATTTTTTCGGGATTTTATGATTTTGTATTGAAATAGAGACGAAAATCGTGTAAAATATTCTATATACAAGCTCAGGCGAAAGGAGTAAGGAGTAAGGCATGGCCGGATACACATTATCGACATCGGTCTTCGAATTATACGGTGTGGGCAAAGCGAAGGCTCAGGCGCTCGCAAGGCTCGGGATCGACACGCTCGGAGATCTTCTTTATTTCTTTCCGCGAGCTTACGAAAAGCGCGGCGATATTAAATTGCTCGGCGAGTCGGACTACGGCGTCAATCACGCATTCATGCTTACCGTCGCCTCCGAGGTGCGCACCGTCAAAATAAGAAAAGGCATGACTCTCTCATGCTTTCGCGCTTTTGACGACTCCGGCTCTGTCGAAATAGTGTTTTTCAATTCCCCCTTCGTGCACAATGTATTTCATACGGGCGCAAGATTTCGCTTCTACGGAAAGCTCGATTATGCAAAAAATCATATAAGATTGGCAAGTCCGAAGTACGAGCCATGCATAAACGAAAACGAGCTTGCTGATCTCATTCCGATATATCAGCAGACGGAGGGCCTGACCTCCAAGTCGATAAGCAAGCTCGTAAAATCGGTGCTTGGCGGGCTTACATCGGAGATAAAGGATTTTCTGCCCGATGATATCAGGCTGAAAAACACACTTTCCACATTACAGTTTGCATTAAGGAATATTCATTTCCCGGAAAGCGAGCAGGATCTCGACCGTGCGGTGCGCAGGTTGGCCTTCGACGAGATGCTTTTCTTCGGCATGGGTATCTGCGTTTCCTCAAGATATAAAACGGGCGCCGCGGCACCGAGCTTCTCTCCTCTTCCGATCGAGCCGTTCAAGAGCCTTTTGCCGTACGAGCTCACCGATTCGCAAAAGAGTGCGATAAACGATATTTACATGGACACCGTCCTTTCCGCAAGCAAGGGCTCGCCGCCGATGGCGCGCATACTCGTCGGTGACGTCGGTTGCGGAAAAACGGTTTGCGCCGCCGCGGCGATCTATTTTGCGGTCGGCTCGGGATTTCAAAGCGCGCTCATGGTTCCGACGGAGATACTCGCGCGGCAGCATTACGCCGAGCTGTCCGACCTTTTCGAAAAGTTGGGCTTTAAAACCGAGCTGCTGATAGGCTCATGCACCCAAAAGGAGAAAACAAGGATCACGGCCTCCCTGAAAAGCGGAGAAACGGATATAGTCATCGGAACGCACGCCCTACTCTCGGACAAGGTCGAGTTCTCCCGACTCGGACTTGTCATAACGGATGAGCAGCATCGCTTCGGCGTGGCTCAAAGAGCCGCGTTAAAGGACAAATCACAGTCGGCGCATCTGCTCGTAATGAGTGCGACGCCTATACCGAGGAGCCTGGCGCTCGCCCTTTACGGCGATCTCGATATTTCCCATATCACACAAATGCCGAGCGGAAGGATGCGCGTCGACACATATGTCGTGGATGAGTCATACAGACAAAGGATAAACGATTTTATAAAGAAGCAGGTGTCTCTCGGCGGTCAATGCTACATAGTATGTCCGTCGATAGAGGCGGACGGAGACGGCGACGCGGAGCTTTACGAAATTAAAAAGGACGGCACACCGTCCCTGCCGCTCAAAAACGCGACCGAATATTCAAAAGAGCTGCAAAAGGCCGTTCCGAGCGTCAGAGTCGCGCTGCTCCACGGGCGAATGAGATCGGACGAGAAGGACGCGATCATGCACGGATTTTCACGCGGAGAATACGATGTCTTGGTCTCGACGACGGTGATAGAGGTCGGAATAAATGTTCCGAACGCGGTGCTCATGATCGTCGAAAACGCAGAGCGCTTCGGCCTGTCGCAATTGCACCAGCTGCGCGGCCGTGTCGGACGCGGACAAAAGAAGTCCTATTGCATTCTCGTTTCGGACTCAAGATCGGAGAGCGCACGCGCACGCCTCGACACCATGAAAACAACGTACGACGGATATAAGATCGCGGAGCGCGATCTCGAGCTCCGCGGTCCCGGCGAATTCTTTTCGCTCGAAGGCGGCAATAATTTGCGGCAGAGCGGCGGATTTGAATTCAAACTTGCATCTCTTTGCAACGATAAGGAGCTTTTCGACTCGGCATTCTCCGAGGCCAAGGGAATGATCGGAGCGGATCCCGAACTGTCATTGCCGGAGCATTCGGCACTGCGCTCCGAGCTTGAAAAAAGAATATCCCCTACGACAAGCACGATTTCATAAAATAAGGAAAGATTCGAAAGGTAAATTTAAAAATGCCGATACAGCCATTAGCGGACAAACTGCGTCCGACATCGTTTGACGAGATCTGCGGACAGGAGCACCTCGTCGGTAAGAACGGAATATTACGGAAGCTGATCGAAAACAAGCGGATACCGAATATGATATTTTACGGTCCTCCCGGCACGGGAAAAACCACGGTCGCAAACATAATTGCCTCCGTCTCCGATATGCAGCTCTACCGACTGAATGCGACGACGGCATCTCTGTCGGACATAAAGGACGTCATCGCGGATGCGACGGGCGGCGGCATGCTTTCCGAATCGGGGACGCTCTTATATCTTGACGAGATCCAATACTTCAACAAGAAGCAGCAGCAATCGCTCCTCGAATTTATGGAGAACGGAAAAATAACGCTCATCGCCTCAACAACGGAAAATCCGTTTTACTGCGTCTATAATGCTCTGCTCTCTCGCTCCGGCGTTTTTGAATTCAAATCGCTGACGCCGGATGACTGTATTCCCGCGCTAAAGCGCGCCCTGGCAACGATGAACAGCGACTTCGGCGATAAAAAGACCGCCTCCGACGATGTCCTCAGGGCAATTGCCTCAAGCTGCGGCGGAGATGTGCGAATGAGCATCAGCGTAGTCGAAAACGCGTTTTACATAAGCGACAGCGAAATAACAGCAGAGGCCTGCGCACAGCTTATGCCCTCCTTTGCCGGGCATTTCGACAGGTGCGGCGATGTTCATTACGACCTGCTCTCCTGCCTTCAGAAATCCATCAGAGGCTCCGATCCCGACGCCGCGGTGTTTTATCTGTCGAAGATCCTCGCATCGGGAGATCTGCTGTCGGCATGCAGAAGAATACTCGTTATAGCAAACGAGGACATAGGATGCGCCTATCCGCTCGCCGCGGTCATCGCACACGCCTGCACCGAGAGCGCCAAGCAGGTCGGTCTGCCCGAGGCGGCAATACCGCTCGCAAACGCCGTGTGCATTCTTGCCACCGCACCGAAATCCAACAGTGCCTACACCGCTTACGCCGTTGCCTCGGACGACGCCGCGCGCGGCCTCGGAATAACACCTCCGGAGCATCTGCGCTCACCCTTGTTCAAAGGATATAAGTATCCGCACGATTATCCGAACCATTATGTCGAGCAGCAATATCTCCCCGACGACATCAAGGATAAAAGGTATTATCGCTTCGGCGAAAATAAGACCGAGCAGGCCGCAAAAATTTATTACGATATGATACATAAGAACAAAAATGTGTAAAATTTGCCTTTTTTCTACATGACGGCGTTAAAATCCTTGACAAGAGGGCAAAAATTTGATATAATGCTTTTGTGAATAATTTTTTAATTTTTCTCAAAAACATTAAGAATAACGTATTTTAAAATACAGCTTTTCGAAAAACAGTCGGAAGCCGTGTATTTCATACGCTTTTTTCGGAGATTGTATGATATTTCATTTTATATTAAATCCCAATTCGGGCAAGCGCAAAAGGCATAAGGAAATGGAAAATTCGATAAAATCCGCCTGCCGTCAGCGCCGCCTCGATTACCATATCTATTACACCACGTGTCCAGGCGACGCAACGGAATACGTCCGCTCCATGATAAATTCATATAAGGACAGACAAAGATTCGTTTGCGTCGGCGGCGACGGAACGATCAACGAAATAGTCAACAGCGCCCCCTGCAATCCCAACATCGAATTCGGAGTCATCCCTCACGGCTCGGGCAACGATTTTGTCAGGAATTTCGGCAGCGCGGAGGATTTCAACGACATTAACGCCCAGCTCGACGGAACGCCCGTTTCTCTCGATCTTATAAAATGCAATGAGCACTACTGCGCGAACATGATCAACATCGGCTTCGACTGTGCGGTCGCAAAGGAGGCGCAAGGGCTGAAACTGATCTCCCCGAGATTTTCTTATATTTTGGGCATCGTCAAGGTTCTGCTCCGAAAGATCGGAACGCCGATGAAGCTCATATTCGATGACGGAACGGTCATTTCCGACACGCTGACCCTCACCGCCATCGGCAACGGCAAATATTGCGGCGGCGGCTTTATGGCGGCACCGCAGGCAAGCCTCGACGACGGGATACTCGATATCTGCATGATCAAAAAGGTGACCAGGAGAAAATTTCTGTCCCTTGTCGGAATATATAAAAAAGGGCTGCACCTTGAGAACAAAAAGACCGAGGACGTAATCAGCTACCGCAGATGCTCGCATCTCAAGATGGAATTCGAGCGTCCGATTCCGATCTGTATAGACGGAGAAATAAAAGGAACAAAAACCGTCGACCTGACGGTCATACGTAATGCATTTAATTTTGTGATTCCCAAAAAATATTCATAACATCAAAATAATTAAAGGCAGAACAGGTATGAATATATTTTATAAGCGGCCGCTGTGCTTAATACTTTGTGTTATGCTCGGCGGCTTTGTGTTATTTGAGCGAGGCACCGATACGGCAAAGCATCTCCTCATTCTTACATCCGCGCTTGTTTTCGTCTTCTCGTCGATCGCGAGCCTTGTGCTTAAGAAGAGCTTTGTGCTGTCCAAGGCGGTGGCCGTCATGCTTCTTGCTTCGATAGCATTTTCGAATCTTTATTTTAACGGCGGCATCTTCGATGCATCGAAGAAATTCGAAGGCGAGGTCGATGTCGAAGGCACCGTATACGATATAGACGCTTCCTCCTCGTATACCACAACGCTCTTCATAAGCACGGACGCAGTCGGAGGCATCGAAAAATCGAACGGATATAAAATAATACTCCGCATCTCCAAGGATGACGCCGCTTACGCATATAAGGGCGCGACGGTCTCGTTTCGAGCTGTGCTCTCCGAATTTGAAGAAACGGATGATTTCGATGCACGTTCCTATTATTTTGCAAGGGGAATTTCCGCTGTCGCACGGGATTACCGTAATTTAAAATTTTCGGGAGCCGCGAAAAGCTCCTTATATGACGGTCTTATGTACCTGAGGGAGAATATTTCGCGGCGCAGTATGCTGCTCATGGGAGCCGATGCGGGTGCGCTCTTTGCCGCACTTTTCATGGGACAGCGCGCATATCTATCCAAAAGGCTGACTCTTGATTTCCGCAGGATAGGGATCTCGCATATTCTCGCCTTGAGCGGCATGCACCTTGCCATTCTCTCCATCGGACTCGGGAAGCTGCTTTCTATTTTCGGCTTGGGCAAAAAGCCGCAAAAGATCTTTACCGTCATCTTCGCCGTTATTTATATGTCCGTCACGGGCTTTTCTCCCTCCGTTGTGCGTGCGGGCATCATGCTCATTATCTCATCCCTGCTCTATCTGCTCGCCTCCGCAAAGGACATGCCGACGAATTTAGCCCTTTCGGTCTTCATAATATGTATTGCAACTCCTTATGCGATCTATGATATTTCGCTGTGGCTCTCCGCATTTGCGACACTGGGCATCGCTGCGTTAAACGAGCTCTCCGAGAAAAGATCAGAGAAGAAGCGCACACCTATCAAGCGAATCCTATCGGGTATACTTTCGTCATTTGCCGCATCGTTCTTCGCCATCGGCGCCACCATGCTCATAAGCATGACGTTCACCTCGAGCATATCGCTCCTCGGTGCGCCCGCAACGTTGATATTCTCGTTTTTAACGGAGATATTCATTTACGCCGGAATAGCGATCCTTGCCGTGGGCTCATTCATTCCGATAGGAAAAGCGGTGATGTCGCCTTTGTTCTGCATAACTGATAAGGCCGCCGACCTGCTCTCGTCCTCAAAAATGGCGCTCGTGTCATCGGACGAATGGCATATAAAGCTCGGCATTATCCTTTTCTCGGTGCTCTTCTTTGCATTTCTGATATTCAAAATAAAGCACATACGGATCGCTTGCACCGTTTTGGTCGTTTCGTTTTTGTTCTTACACACAGCGGCGGCATTTAACACATATGATTCGGTATATACCGATGATATAGTATATACCTCGTGCGAAAAGCACGATATTCTGACATTAAGATCCGACGGAATTTGCGCCGCGGTGGATATTTGCGCCTACTCGGAGAACACGGGATACGAAACAGTCGACATAATGACGGAGCAAAACATTTTCGCGCTCGACCTCTATATTGCAAGCCATTATTCCTTCGGACTCGACGATGCGCTCGAGATTGTAATCTCCTATATCAAGACCGACACTGTCATGGTTCCCGAGCCGCTTAACAGTGACGAGGAGGCGATATACGGCTCCCTTGCCGCCTTGGCGGAGGAATTCAATGTGAAGCTTATACGCTATTCGGACAACGGATCGATAAAGGTTGGTGATCTTACGGTTTCGGAGCTTTACCGCGTTGCTTACGGAGAGGACTCGATGAGATGCGCCTTCCGTGTTATTTCCGAGCGGCAGGCAATTACATATTTGGGCTCGGGAATGCTGCATTACTCCACGCGCGAGGAAATGCTCGAATACATAAAGCTGTCGGACACCGTCATTTTCGGTGCGCACGGAAAAGCGTATACACCCTCATATAATTTCAGCGAAAGATTCGATTCGCTCGAGATGATCGTTATAAGCGACAAAAAGCTGTATATCGGCACGGATGCCGAAAAATATTACATAGAAAAAGGGACCGAGATCCTGAAGGATCCCGACCCCGTAAGTCTTATACATT
>CAZQII010000001.1:0-15676 GCA_964593825.1 uncultured Ruminococcus sp. | reverse complement strand
GAACTCGACTACATCGCCGTCGTTCATGACATATTCCTTGCCCTCGCTTCTGAGAAGACCCTTTTCCTTGACCTTGTTTCTGTCACCCTCGCGGATGAGATCGTCGTAGGAAATGACCTCTGCACGGATGAAGCCGCGCTCGAAATCGCTGTGGATCTTGCCCGCCGCACCGGGAGCCTTGGTTCCCTTCTTTATGGTCCAAGCGCGCACCTCCTTGGGGCCGGCAGTTAAAAAGCTTATAAGGCCGAGCAACGAATAGCTCGACTTGATCAGCTTGTCAAGGCCGCTTTCCTCGATTCCCATATCCGCAAGGAACGACGCCTTCTCCTCCCCGTCAAGCTCCGCAATTTCGGCCTCTATCTGTGCACTTACAGCTATTATCTGGCTGCCCTCGGATCTTGCATGCTCCGCGAGCTTTTGATATCCCTCGTTGTTTTCATATTCTCCGCCGACCTCGTCCTCGGAGATGTTCGCCACGTAAATCACGGGCTTCAGCGTGAGGAAGCGCGACTCGTCGATAAGCGCATGCTCATCGTCCGAGAGCTCGACCGTGCGGGCACATTTTCCGGCCTCAAGCGCCGCCTTCACCCGCTCGAGTACATTTACCTTCTCAAGCAGCTTTTTGTCGCTCTTTGCCGCCTTTGCCGTTCTGTCGATCGCACGCTCCGCGACCTCAAGGTCGGACAGGATCAGCTCGAGATTAATCGTTTCGACATCGCGGAGCGGATCCACCGTTCCGTCCACGTGAATTATATCACCGTTTTCAAAGCAACGTACGACGTGCACGATCGCATCGACCTCGCGGATATTTCCGAGGAATTTGTTGCCGAGGCCCTCACCCTTAGACGCGCCCTTTACAAGACCGGCAATATCGACGAATTCGATTATCGCGGGCGTATATTTCTCGGGCTTATACATTTCGGCAAGCTTGTCGAGGCGGCTGTCCGGCACGGCAACGACTCCCACATTGGGATCGATAGTACAAAAGGGATAATTTGCAGACTCCGCACCTGCGTTTGTGAGAGCGTTGAAAAGAGTGCTCTTTCCCACATTCGGGAGTCCGACGATACCAAGTTTCATTTAAACATCTCCTGCTCTGCGCCGTTTTCTCCGAAAAACGGCGGATTTTTATTTATAACGTTAATATTTTATCATATATTTTTCCTTTTGGCAAGGCTTTTGCGGAAAATAAGTATTTTCTTTGAATAATTAACACCTCCATACCCGAATATAAGTATATAATATAAACATTTTGTAGTAAAAATAAAAAAATTCATTAATTCTTATTGACAAGTACAAGGTTTACCTGTATAATGTAATTGTTAAGATTTTAATATTTTTAACAAAGTTAACAATTGGAGGTAATAAAAATTGGAAACTAAACTTCTTGTAGTAGACGACGATGTGAACATCTGCGATATGCTTAAGCTTTATTTTGAAAACGAGAATTACAAGGTGAAGACCGCCTATGACGGCGTTGAGGGACTCAAGGCCTTTAAATTATATGAGCCCGATCTCGTTCTGCTCGACATCATGATGCCGAAGAAGGACGGATGGCAGCTCTGCCGCGAGATCCGCGAGATTTCATCCAAGCCCGTGATCATGATCACAGCAAAGGGCGAGGTCTTTGACAAGGTGCTGGGTCTTGAGCTCGGCGCAGACGATTTCATCGTTAAGCCGTTTGATATGAAGGAGCTCTCCGCGAGAATAAAGGCTGTCCTGCGCAGATACAACGCACACACCAACACCAACGACGAGGAGGCCGTGCGCTTCGAGAATCTGGAGATCAGCCTTCAGCGCTACGAGCTTAAGATCAACGGCAAGGCGATCGATGTTCCGCCGAAGGAGCTCGAGCTCCTTTATTTCCTCGCATCAAACTGCAACAGAGTTTTCACGCGTGACCAGCTTCTCGATAAGGTCTGGGGCTTCGACTACCTCGGAGATTCAAGGACCGTCGATGTGCATGTAAAGAGACTGCGCGAAAAGCTTGAGGGCGTTTCGGACAAATGGTCACTCAAGACGGTTTGGGGTGTCGGATACAAATTCGATACCGTAATTTAAAAAACAAGCTTTAAATTAAAGCAGAACCGAGCACTTGCATGCTCGGTTCTTTTGTTATTTTTACAGCCTGTCGCAAAAAGGTCACATGTCAAACGGAAGCGCATCTATAAGCGTTCCTATCGACGGAACCACATTCTTCTTGCATTTTGCGGCCTCCTCACCTATGATATCGATCCTGTCGGTCGCTATATCGACGGTGACATTTCCCTTCTTCGGCAGCTGAAGGAGCTGCACGCCCGCGGCGGTACGCGTGGTCTTCTCCGGGATCAGCGTGCTCTTTATCAATATCGCTTTGTTCGCCGTGCTTCTGATAAATACCTGCACCGGCTTATCCGCCTCGTAGATCGCACCTATCGGCTTCGACACGGTCGAAAAAGCGCCGGTGATCTTTTTCCTGCGCGACTTTGCTTCATATACGCTCATCGGAACGCGAACGCCCTTGCCGTTTTCAAAAACGTAGATCATATGATGCTCCGGTATTATATCATAGATCATTTTGCAGTTTATTACATGCTCGTCATCGTCCATGCCGAGCTTTGCCGGGATATAATCTCCCATATTCGATGCACGTGTCAGATCGAAATCCGCGACCCTCGCCCTGTATATCTGCCCCTTATCGGTAAAGAACAGAACATCGCCCCTGTTGTCCGTGTCCTCCTCGTATATCAGGAAGTCGCCCTCCTTGACCTTGTGCTCGTCTGCGGCACGGACAGCCTGAACGGACAGCTTTTTGAAATATCCGCTTTTTGTCATGACAAGGCGGCAATTATAGTTTTCAAAGAAGATATCCTCCTTTGAAACGGTGCTCTCCGTCTTTTCGACTATCTCTGTCTTTCTCGGCCTTCCGTATTTCTTTTTGATCTCCTGGAGCTGTGCGATAATTTTTGCTTTAAGCTTTATCTCATCCTTGAGCGTGGATTTTATGTCCTCGATCTCCTCGGTGAGCGTCTTAATCTCCTGTATTCTGTTGAATATGTACTCGCGGTTTATATTGCGGAGCTTTATCTCTGCTATATACTCCGCCTGCGGTATCGTAAGTCCGAAGCCCGATGCAAGATTCGGAACGACATCCTCATCCTTTTCGGTGTGGCGGATTATTCTTATCGCCTTATCGATATCGAGCATGATAGCGGCAAGACCGCGCAAAAGCTCGCATTTCGTCTCCTTCTTATCGAGATCGAAATTCAATTCGCGAGTCACGCACTTCATCCTGAACTTGATCCATTCGCCGAGTATCTCACGCAGTCCGAGCTGCATCGGAGTGCCCTCGACCAAAATATTGAAATTGCAATCGAAATTGTTTTCAAGCTCCGTCGCGGCAAACAGCTTTTGCATAACGAGCTCGGGATCCGCGTCCTTTTTCAGATCGAATGTAAGCTTGAAGCCGTTAAGATCTATGGCATCGCGAACATCTGAGACCTCTCTGAGCTTACCGCTCTTTATCATGTCGGTGGCCTTTTTCATAATAGTCTCTATACACGAGGAATACGGGATCTCAAGGACGTCGATGCAGTTGTCGCCCTTCACATACTCGTATTTTGCGCGCATTTTAAAGCTTCCCGCGCCCGTCTCATATATCTTACGCATTTGATCCCTGTCGTAAACGATCTGTGCTCCTCCGGGGAAATCGGGAGCCTTGACTATATCAAGCATACGCTCGATGCCGGTCGAAGGATTTTTCAAAAGCGCTATCGTTCCGTCGCATATCTCGGCAAGATTAAACGAGCATATCGAGCATGCCATTCCGACGGCAATGCCGAGATTCGGAGAAACGAGAATGTTCGGAAAGCTCGTCGGCAAAAGCGACGGCTCCTCCTGCGTATTGTCGTAATTCGGCACGAAATCGACGGCATCCTTGTCTATGCCGTTAAACAGCTCCTGACAGAACGGATCCAGCTTTGCCTCCGTATAACGCGACGCCGCATATGCCATATCGCGCGAATACTGCTTTCCGAACGAGCCCTTCGAATCGATAAACGGATGCAAAAGCGCCTCGTTTCCGCGCGTCAGACGCACCATCGTTTCGTAAATGGACGAATCTCCGTGCGGGTTGAGCTGCATCGTGCGTCCGACTATGTTCGCACTCTTAACGCGGTCGCCCTTCAGGAGTCCCATTTTATACATCGTATAAAGGAGCTTTCTGTGCGACGGCTTAAATCCGTCGATCTCCGGAAGCGCGCGAGAGATTATAGCACTCATCGCATAGGGCATATAATTTTTTTCGAGCGTTTCGGTTATCGGCTGCAGTGTTGCCTCCGATTCGTTTTCCTTCGGATTTATCAAATCCTCTTTTTTCTTTTTTCTTGCCATTTTTTCACCGTCTAAGTTTTATTATTGTATGCGCCGCAGCTCTGATCATTCTGTTATAGAGTGCGAGCCCTATTCCCGCGGTCCCGGGCAACGGAGCGTAGATCCCTGTATGAGAGCTTTCATCCGCCTCTCGCAAAAGCGAGAAAAGACGCTTTGCCTGCTCGCGCTCATCGAGCCTCGGACCGAGCGCGTATATCTTAACGCCGCTCAGCCTTTCCGCAAAAAAAATCACGTCCTCGTCATAAGCGAAAAGAGCGTTGTTCTGCCCTGATTTTTCCTTCATATATTCGAGAATTTCTTCGATCGAGCCGTCAAGAAGGGCGAACGGAGCACGCGGAGCATAGTGTCTGTATTTCATTCCGGGAGAGATTGCAATTTCTCCCTCCTTAAGACCGTCTGTAACGGCGGAGGAAATATTTACGTCAAATGACGCACGTGCGAGATCCTCCGGCGTGATCTTTCCGGGGCGCAGGAGCGTTACCGTGCCGTCCTTGTCGATCTTGACTATCGTCGACTCAAGTCCGAAATCGCATGCTCCGCCGTCTATTATCATATCGACCTTGCCCATCATGTCCTTTATGACATGCTTCACGTCGGTCGGCGACGGCGAGCCGGAAATGTTGGCCGACGGTGCCGCGATCGGAACGCCGGAGAGAGATATGAGCTTTCGTGCGATCGGATTTTGCGGGCAACGCACCGCCACGGTCGGAAGCCCGCCGCGTGTTTCGAGCGGCACGGTGTCCTTGGCCGGCATTACCACCGTAAGCGGTCCGGGCATGAAGAGCTCCGCCAATCTGTAATAAGCGTCGTTTGTAAATGTATATTTCTCCGCATCGGAGGGCTCTGCAATATGGATTATCAAGGGGTTGTCCGAGGGTCTTCCCTTTGCGGCATATATTTTCTTTGCGGCCGCGGCATTCAATGCATCCGCACCAAGGCCGTAGACCGTTTCGGTGGGAAATACGACAAGTCCGCCGTCCCTTATGATCCTTGCCGCCTCGGGGAGCGCGGAAAGATCGCCCTCATCCGCTCTTACTATTTTAGTTTCCATCGCCTTCTCCCTTCAGTCTTTCCGCCGTCTCGTAAGCGATGAGCTCATCGACTATCGGGCTCATATCTCCGTTCAAAAACGAATCGAGAGAATAGATTGTTTTATTGATCCTGTGATCGGTAACACGGGACTGAGGATAGTTATAGGTTCTTATCTTTTCGCTTCGGTCACCCGTTCCGACTTGGCTTTTGCGCTCGCACGCGATCCTTTCGGTTTGCTCGCGCTCCTTGATGTCGTAAAGCTTTGTATAAAGAATCTTCATTGCCTTTTCTTTATTTTGCAGCTGACTTCTCTCCTGATCGCATTCGATAACTATGCCCGTCGGTATATGAGTGAGTCTGACGGCTGACTCGGTCTTGTTTATATGCTGTCCGCCCGCTCCGCTCGATTTACATGACTCGATCTTTATATCCGACGCGTTTATATCCACCTCAACCGCCTCCGCCTCCGGAAGGACCGCGACCGTCACAGTCGATGTTTGAAGCTTTCCGTTCGATTCTGTCACAGGAACGCGCTGTACTCTGTGCACACCGCTCTCGAACTTGAAGCGGGAATACGCTCCGTCGCCCGAGACGGTAAACGTCACTTCTTTTATTCCGCCGAGCTCCGTGTCATTTAGATTCATGACATCGAGCTTGAAGCCTAAAGAGGCGGAATACATGGAGAACATTCTAAAGAGCTCCGCTCCGAACAGCGCGGCCTCCTCGCCGCCCGCCCCCTGTCTTATCTCGATCACGACATTGCGCGAATCGTTGGGGTCGCGCGGCATGAGCAATATCCTCAGCTCGTTTGCAAGCTCTTCCCTTTGTGCCTTTGCCGACTTGTATTCCTCCTCGGCAAGAAGCTTAAGCTCGGCATCGGCAAGCCTGTCATGCATGAGCTCATCGGAGTCAGACATTGTTTTTTCCGCGAGCTTATACTCGCGATATTTCTCGATTACTGGCGTCAGCGCGCTGTATTCCTTCATAAGCGCGGCATACGCCTTGTTATCCGCTGTAATGTTCGGGAGGGTCAGCATCTGCTCAATCTCGACGTATCTGCCCTCCGCTTTTTTCAATTTACTGAATATCAAAGACCTTCACCTCACAAGATTTATATTAAAGAGTGAGGATTATTCTATTTTAAAAAGGCTCTGAATGCTTCGTATGTCGTATAAATATCGGCCTTGGAGACGACCTCGTACGGTGCATGCATGGAAATGACGGGAACACCGAGATCTACCGTCTCTATGTTATGGTTTGCAATATACATTGCGACAGTTCCGCCGCCACCCTGGTCGACCTTTCCGAGCTCTGCCGTCTGCCACATAACTCCGTTTTCTGCAAAGATGCGCCTGATGTAACCGACGAACTCAGCCGAGGCGTCGTTGGTGGAGGACTTTCCTCCTGAGCCGGTGAACTTGCTCATGCATGCTCCGGCGGAAATTATGGCGCTGTTGCGCTTTTCGTATACATCGGGGAAATTCGGGTCGTATGCCGCGGTTACATCCGCGCTCAGGCACTTGGAGCGGCTTCTGACAACTATCTCGTTTTTACCGAGCGCCGCGCTGATCTCCCTGATAACATCGATAAGGATATCCGAGCGCATTCCGGTATTTCCGACCGAGCCGATCTCCTCCTTGTCCGCGAGCACGACGATTGCCGTGTGCTCTGTGCCGGCCCCGTCAAAAAGAGCTGTAAGCGCGGGATAAGAGCAAACTCTGTCATCGTGACCGTATGCTCCTACCAAGGCCCTGTCAAAGCCTATATCGCGTGCCTTATATGCGGGAACGAGGGAAAGCTCCGCGCTTATGAGATCCTCCTCCGTGATCCCGTACCTGTCATTTAAGAGAGAGAGGGCCGTAAGCTTGATCTTATCGGTGACCTCCTCGTCGTCATAAGGAAGGCCTCCTATGAGAATATTCAGCGTTTCGGCGGGAATGGCGGTACGCATGGGCTCCGTTACCTGACGCTGTGCAAGATGCGGAAGAAGGTCATTTATATAAAATACGGGGTCCGATTCGTCCTCGCCTATAGATATCTTGACCGACTCACCGTCCGCCTTTATCACAACGCCGTGCAGAGCGAGCGGGATCGCCGTCCACTGATATTTCTTAAGTCCGCCGTAATAATGCGTCTTTAAGAATGCCATACCCGAATCCTCATACATCGGGACCTGCTTCAGATCCATCCTCGGAGAATCGATGTGCGATGCGAGGATCCTGATGCCGTCCTCTTCGAGATCTTGAGATCCGACGGTGAAAAGTATAATGCACTTTCCGTGCTGATTCAAATATTTTTTATCGCCGACCTTTATTTTATCGCCGAGCTTATATTCCGTGAAGCCCGCGTTCTCCGCCATGATGACAGCCTCGTCGACGGCCTCGCGCTCGGTCTTCGCTTTATTGAGAAAGGCTTTATATCCTTCGCAATAATCGTATATGGATTTTATGCGCTCCGCGTCCGAGCGCTCATACACGCTCTTTTTCGTGTATGAAAGCTTTTCATACATTATCTGTCCGTTTGTCTTCTCTGCCATTGCTTTTATCTCCTCTTTTATCGTTTATAATAAGATCTGCGGCATATGCCACCTTTTCCTCAAGCTCCTTGACGTCGCCGTCGTTGTATATCACATAATCCGAGTGCGCCAAAAGATAGTCATCGTCAAGCTGAGCCGAGATCCTTGCGCGTGCCATTTCCTCGCTTATTCCGTCGCGTGCGACAATGCGTCGGATCCTTGCATTTTTCTTTGAAATAATGCATAGAATAATATTGCACTCCTTATCGAACCCCGATTCGAACAAGAGCGGCGCATCTATCAGAACCGCGACATAGCCCATGGCGGCAAACTTCGGGATCTGCGATCTGACATCCGCGAGGACATACGCGTGAGTTATTTTGTTTAATTTCTCGCGTTTTTTTTCGGCGCCGTCGGCAAACACGATCTTTGCAAGGCTCGCTCTGTCAAGCGAGCCGTCGGGGGCAATTATCCCATCGCCGAACTCATCCCTGAGCGCCCGTAAGCATTCGGAATCCGGCGCGGATGTGATCCTGCGATATACGGCGTCGGTGTCAATGGAGGCGAAATTATGCTTTCGAAATAACGCGCACGCCGTACCCTTACCGCTGCCGCTTCCGCCGGCAAAGCCGATTATCTTCATCCCCACACCTCCGTGCCCTCGTTTTTTTCTTCCGCCTCACTCTCTCAGCACACAGAGTGACGGAGAGAAACCGCCAATTTTAAAAATACACATATATTATACTAAAACAACCTAAAATTGTCAAGTTGTGCGCATACTTTATTTTAATAAGGAAGGATAAATTTTATGCAAAAACCGACAGAAAACCGAGATGACGTCACTTTTTTCGCCGCCGCGAACGGTTACAGCGGATTCAGAAGCTATTTCCCCGAAGCTTTCAATTCGAAGGAGTACGAGGCTGTTTTTATCCTGAAGGGCGGACCGGGGACCGGAAAAAGCAGTCTTATGCGAGATGTCGCACTCTTCGGCACAGAAAACGGCTATACATGCGAAAAGATACTTTGCTCATCCGATCCGCATTCGCTCGACGGAGTCATTCTCGGTAAAGGCGCGAAAAAATTTGCGGTCCTCGACGGCACCGCCCCGCACACAAGAGATGCCGATATCCCCGGGGCGATCGACGAGGTCATCGATCTCGGAGAAAACTGGGATCACGGTATTTTAAACAAGAACCGAAATTTGATACTTGAGCTTACAGAGCGCAAAAAAGCGAATTACAGCCTTGCATACAAATATCTCTCGCATGCAGGCGAAGCGGAACGGATCAAGGACGAGCTCGAAATGAAAATGCTCGAGTGCGATAATCTGAAATCGCACGCAAAAGACGAGGCAGAGCTGCTGTCCCGGGACGAAGAGCGCGGGAGAGTCAAAACAAGACTTGTCAGCTCGTTCGGAAGATTCGGTGAATTCCGTCTCGATACGCTCGAACACATTGCATCCAAAACCGTAAAGATAAAGGACCAAGGTCTTGCATCTCGCATATATATCAAAGCGCTTGCAGACGAGCTTCGGGCAAGAGGGATCGGAATGACCGTTTTCCCCTCTGTTTTTGACGGCGAGAGGATTGACGCACTGCTCCTCCGAGGAAGCGAGACCGCCGTTATCCTGAGCGATGTCGGCACCGCCGATATCGTCCCCTGCGATCTCTGTGCAAAAAATCCGTCCGTCTGCATTCCTGCGGAGCTGACCGAGCTGCGCACCAAGCTCACGGCAGAGGCACGGAAATTCTTCACATTTGCGTCGGATATGCATTTTGAGCTTGAAAAGATCTACATGAGCGCCATGAACTTTTCGGCCAACGCCGTTTTTTACGAAAAAATAATCGAAATCATAAAAAATCAGTCGGAATAAAATGTAATTTTGACGTATTTCTTGACTTATTCAAATATTTATGGTAATATATTTAAGGTAAAATAAATTGCAGGGCTTAAAAGCCCTGCATTGTATATTTTATTTTTTTAATGCGGAAACGATTCGCTCCGCATCTGCGGCAATTACGAGCTCCTCGTTTGTCGGGATCATATAGACCTTAACGCGGGAATCGTCTGCGGAAAGCTCTACGGGAACGGACGAATGACCGAACGTATTTCTTTCCTTATCGAGCTTTATGCCGAGAAACTCAAGTCCGCTCAGCGCATTTTCGCGAATGTACGAAACATGCTCTCCGATTCCGGCCGTAAATACGACGGCATCGAGTCCGCCCATTGCGGCACTGTAGGATCCGATGTATTTCTTGATCTGGTAGGAAAGCATGTCGAAGGCGAGCTTCGCTCTCTCATTTCCTTCCCTCATTGCGCGCTCAACATCGCGCGAGTCGGAGCCGACGCCGCTTATTCCGTCAAAGCCGCATTTCTTGTTAAGATAACTGTCGACCTCGGCGGCTGTCATATTTTCCTTCTGCATTATATAGGTGACTATAGCGGGATCTATCGCTCCGCTTCTCGTTCCCATCATAACGCCGTCCAGAGGTGTGAAGCCCATGGAGGTGTCTATGCATTTTCCGTCCTTTACGGCGGATATGGACGAGCCGTTTCCTATATGGCAGGTGACGATCTTGGTTCCCTCGGCCCCTCTGTTAAGGAGCTTGATCATCTCACCGCTTACATATCTGTGCGACGTGCCGTGCGCACCGTAGCGGCGGATCTGATACTTCTCATACATGTCGTACGAAACGCCGTACATGTACGCCTCCTTCGGCATGGTCTGATGAAATGCGGTGTCAAACACAAGCACCTGCGGGATTCCGGGCATGGCCACCGCGCATCCCTTGATGCCCATAATTGCGGCGGGAGTGTGAAGCGGAGCGTATGCAACGCATTTTTCAAGTATCTCCATTACACTGTCGTCGAGCAGAACGGAGTCCGATACATATGCACCGCCGTGCACGACCCTCTGTCCTATCGCCTCTATTTCATTGATCGACTTTAAGCATCCCACGGTGGGATCAACAAGCGTTGAAACGATCAATTTCGTCGCCTCCGCATGATCGGCAAGAGGTCTTTCGCAAATATATTCTTCCTTGTTTGCGGTCTTATGAACGATTCTGGAGCCCTCGATTCCTATTCTTTCGCAATTTCCCTTTGCGAGAACATTACCGGTCAAAGTATCGAACAGCTGATACTTAAGCGAGCTTGAGCCCGCATTTGCAACCAAAACTTTCATTTTCAAGCATCTCCTATATATTTTTTAATATATTCCATTATACATCATAATAAAAAAATTATCAACCGCTATTTCGCAAAAAAATCGATTTTATATAAATTTTATGAAGGAGGAGCAACGGATATGGTAACAGTTGGCATAATCGCGGAGTACAATCCGTTTCACCTCGGACATAAGCATCAAATCGATGAAATTCGTAAGCGCTACGGCAAGGACACGGCGATAATAGCCGTTATGAGCGGGAATATGACCCAACGCGGCGAGGTCGCCGTTTTCGACAAGGCGGAGCGTGCGATGGCGGCGCTGTCCTGCGGAGTCGATCTTGTGCTCGAGCTCCCCTTTCCGCACTGTGCCGCAAGTGCACAGTTCTTCGCCGAGGGTGCCGTTAAGATTTTAGATTCGCTCGGCACGGTGGATATTCTCGCATTCGGATCGGAATGCGGCGACATTGAAATTCTGCGTCGCGCGGCCGCGGCTCTTGCATCCGATGCTCACCGCGACGGTAGCCATGACAGCCAGGGATATGCGGAAAAATGCGACAGCATATGCAAGGCGGTGCTCGGTGACTCAAGCGATATTTTAAAGCCGAACAATATTCTCGGCATTGAATATATAAAGGCGCTCAATAAATTCGGCAGTCGTATCAGCCCCGTTACGTTTAAACGCGACGGTGACGGATATACCGCACACAGCATATCGTCGCATATCGCGAGCGCAATGGCAATTCGCGAATTGATATACAGCAAGGATGATTCTGCCTTTGATTATATGCCGGAAAGCGCTTCTCGCATTTTCAAAGCGGCAATTGAACAAGGACGCGCGCCCTGCCTTTCCGAAAGGCTCGACGCCGCAGTTATATCTTCATTACGTTTAAGCTCGTCGGACGGCTCGGAGTCTGATATACACGATGCCGACGGCGGTTTATATAATCGCATAAGAGCCGCAAGCTTCAATGCGAATACAGTTTCCTCTTTAACAGAGCTTGCCAAAACAAAAAAATACACCACTGCCCGAATAAGGCGTGCGATATGGTTCTCCTACTTCGGCGTTACCTCCTCCGACGTACGGGATCTGCCGTCTTACACGCAGCTGCTCGCGGCAAACGGTGTCGGCACGGCTCTGCTAAAAAAAATAAAGAAGGTGTCGGACTTTCCAATTTTGACGAAGCCGAGCGCCACCGACGGGCTGACAAAGCGACAGCTTTCGGCAAAGGCGCTTGCAGACAGGGTCGACTCCGTTCTTCAGCTGACCAAGCCCACGCTTGTGAGCGGAGATGCGGGGTTGCTTTTCACCCCATTTGTCAAAAAACAATAAAATCCGCGGTAAATTAACCGTATCTTATTTTGTCGAAGCTATTTACAAACGGAATAAGATCTGATAATATATAAGCGGAATGGACAAGTAGCCGTCATTTTCAAAAACATGAGAAAGGAGTTTTACTTATGTTAGACGCAAAGGGCGTTAATCCCGAAGAATTTCTCGAATATAAAGGAAGACCTCTCGTTCGTCAAGGCGATGATATTTACTACGGCGATTTGTCAGATAAATATCACGTTTATATGATGATCATGAAGGAAAAGAGCTCTCCCAAGGGTGCCGAGGCGGTGCCCGAAACCGTTATGGTCCAGCTGCTCGACAGCGCAACAAAGGCGCCGGAGAAGCAACAGATAACCAACGGTCTTGCCGAGGCCTTTGAATTTGCAGAGGCCTGGCTTACACGCTACAATAAATAAGTGCTTTTAAAACGTACGCCTCTTCGCAGAGCTCTCTATCGCGGGAGCCAAAGAGAGCGCGTAAGGAGGTAAAAATGAAAAAAATTAAAGCGAACAGCCGCCTTATACGGCTGATTGCATTTATGCTGATTGCCACGGCTCTGCTCTGCATCGTCGGCTTTTCCGCCAACGGTTGGCAATCCATGACCGACTCCGAAAGCAATAGCGACAAGGCCGCAAATAACAGCGGCAATGTCGATGACGATAAAGATTCAGAACCCGATACTCCGACAGCAAGATACTACGATCATCTTACGGGTGAGGAGATCTCAGAGGAGCGCGCCCTTCTTAAGAAGGCCGCATTTGTCATCAGCTCCGACGCGCCGCTTTACGGTGCCTCGTGCGGCGATCTGGTTATCGAGCTTCCGACCGAGGGTGCGGCGACTCGCCTGCTCCTTTACACGGACTGCATAAATTCGATAGGAAAGCTCGGCTCCGTCGCTCCGACGAGGGGATACATTTCATCGCTTACAGCCTCGTTCGGCGGAATTTTGATCTCGAACGGAAGCGATGCCGAATACGGTGAAAACGATCTGCCCACCGATTATTTCGATCTTAAAACAAATACCGGATATTCGTACACCGAATACGGATCGTATGTTTACTCAAACAACGATCTTATAAAAGCCGGGCTCATCAACTGCGGATTCTCTACATATCAATCCGTGCTCCCGTCTCTCCCCTACAATATTTCGGTAAACGGCAATATAAATCGCGGCAGTATTTCCGCGCTCGGTGCCGTTCTCAAATTCTCCGAATCGTCGCAATCGGAGCTGACATACTCAAGCGAGCTCGGAGGATATGTATTCTCCAAAAACGGAAGCATTAAGACCGACCTCTTATACGACAAGGAGCTGGCTTACAAAAACGCGTTTATTCTCTTTGCCGATAGTGCCACATACGAATCGGAGAGCGGCGCGGAGCTTGTCATGAATACCTGCGGCGGCGGACGCGGATATTACCTGCGCGACGGATTTGCCGAGCAGATAAGCTGGAAATGCGGCGCGGACGGTAAAATTACATTTACCGATAAGAGCAACAGCAAGCTGACCGTCGGATCCGGAAAAACATATATAGGATTCATGAAGTCATCGCAAGCGGCGGAATTTATATCGCAATAAACAAAAACGGAATTAAGTGAGACCGTATACTCGACTTAATTCCGCTTTTTTTAATTTTCCATTTGTTTTCCGAGAAAAACTCCGGCAGTTTGTATCAGCTTGCATTCTATGTCATCCGATATTTTTTCCTTTGCCGGTGTTTCGTGCTGCCAAGCGGAAACAACGCATCCGACGACATCCCCCTCGCTTATTATCGGCATCGCGCAATTTACATAATGACTCGATATTCCGTTTATTATCGGGATCTCGTCGCGCGCATCGCCCTTTAAATAAAGATTGCGCCTGTCGATTATCGCCTCGAGCTCCGAGGATATCTTTCTTTCGAGATACTCCTTCTTCGATGCTCCTGCCACGGCGATCACCGTGTCGCGGTCGCAAATAAAGACCGGCAGTGCCGCAGTTTTTTGCAATGTGTCGGCATATTCCGACGCAAAGCTCTGCAATTCACCTATCGGAGAATACTTTTTAAAGATCACCTCTCCGTCCCGATCTGTAAAAATTTCAAGCGGGTCGCCGTTACTGATAACATTGACACGAAAAACCTTGTCGGGCTGATTTTTTGCCGACTGTACTGCCACGGATGCGTAAATTTCCGCGGCTTTTTCGATATTTTCCGTGTCCCGATCAAAATTTACGATGTCCGCCTTTTCCGCATCCTCATCGCAACGCAGAAGTGCGTCTACATCGTTTCGTAATTTGATCTCAATACGATCCTCGTATACGATCATACGATCCAAGACCAGACTGATGTCCCGTTTGTCGAGTTTGTCCTTTTCAAGTATCCCTCGGAAGATCTCAAGCACCGTTTTGGCATGGCGGTTGGCTCGGATAATGGTGTTTCTCGTATCGGCTGTCATGGCGATCTGATTTTCAAGCCCGTGTATGCGGTTTGCCGCTTCCTCGATCAGTCCGTCATACGTTTCCAAGATCACATCTTCGTTCCCCTTGGCACGAGCCAGATCACGTGCCTTTTGCCGCATCAGTATCTTTAAGGCTTCCTTCTCGTTTTCAATCAGTTTTGCCAATTCCTCGGCGGCGTTGGTGCTATCCTTGATAGCATTCGGCTCGTAGTTGATCTCGTTTTCCAACCGCTTCAGCATCTCTTCGGATACCGTGCAAAGCCTTTCGACATATCGCTTGAGTTCACGGTCGAGAACGTCTACACGAATGTGGTGCGTGGTACAACCGGCTTTTCCCCTTGCGTGATAGGTACCGCAAATGTAGGCATCCGCAAGAGTGGGGCGACTTCGTGAAAACATGGGCGACCCGCAGTCCCCGCAGAAGAGATATCCGGAATAGTTGTTTTCATATTTTTTCTGCCCACGATAATGCGAGGTACTGCGCTTTTTGAGAAGTTCCTGTGCGATGGCAAATGTTTTATAGTCCACGATCGGCTCGTGATGATCTTCAAAGACGATATGCTGTGTCGGGTCAAGCTCAATATCCTGTCCGTTTATCTTTTTCCGTTTATATTTGTGCTGGCGGAGCGTGCCAATATAGAAGTCGTTGCACAATATCTCCGAGACGGTAACGATGCTCCACGCCTCCTTGACTTTACCCTTGTATTCATCGCCTTGTGCTTCCTTGCGTGCTTTTTCACGCATACGCGGCGTCGGGATATGCTCATCGGTCAGATAATTGGCGATCTTTTTGTAGCCCCAACCGTCGATATAGAGGGAGA